>JAFECL010000009.1 GCA_018242165.1 Pseudomonadota bacterium | reverse complement strand
TCCAGCGCGACCGGCCCGCGCGCATGAAGCCGCCCGGTGGCGATGCCGATTTCGGCGCCCAGCCCGAATTCGCCGCCATCGGCGAACTGGCTGGAGGCGTTGACCATGACGATCGCGCTGTCGACCTCGGCCAGAAAGCGCTCGGCCACGGCGGGGTCGGCGGTGATGATCGCGTCGGTATGGTGCGACGAATGGCGCTCGATATGCGCCAACGCGGCGTCGATCCCGTCGACCACCGCGACCGAGAGCACCGCATCGAGATATTCGGTATCCCAATCTGCGGCGCTGGCGGGCCGCACCCGTGGGTCAAGCGCCATGGCCCGGGCATCGCCGCGCACTTCGCACCCGGCATCAAGCAGCGCGGCAACCACGCCGGGGCCGGCCGGAAAACGCGCATCGATCAGCAGCGTTTCCATCGAACCGCAGACCCCGGTGCGGCGCAGCTTGGCATTGACCGCAATGGCCCGCGCCATCGCCGGGTCCGCCGCCGCGTGGACATAGGTGTGGCAGATCCCGTCGAGGTGGGCGAGCACCGGCACCCGCGCCTCGGCCTGGACCCGGGCGACCAGGCTCTTGCCGCCGCGCGGGATGATCAGATCGATCAGGCCGGCGGCAGCCAGCATCGCCCCCACCGCCGCGCGATCCTGCACCGGCACCAGTTGCACCGCCTCGGCCGGGGCGCCCGCGCTGGCCAGCCCGCGCGCCAGCGCGGCGTGGATCGCCCGGTTCGAATGGACCGCCTCGCTGCCGCCGCGCAGCAGACAGGCATTGCCCGAACGCAGGCACAGCGCGGCAGCATCGGCGGTGACGTTGGGGCGGCTTTCGTAGATGATCCCGATCAGCCCGATCGGCACCCGCACCCGCGACAGGGCAAGGCCGCTGGGCGCGGTGCTGCTGTCGATAACCTGGCCAACGGGGTCGGGCAGCGCGGCCACTGCCTCGACCGCGGCGGCGATATCGCCCAGCCGCTGCGGGTTCAGCCGCAGCCGGTCAAGCATCGCGCCCGACAGGCCATTGGCCTCGCCAGCGGCGATATCGCGGGCATTGGCAGCGAGGATCGCGGCCTCGTCACCGCGCAGTTCGGCAGCGGCGGCGCGCAGGGCGGCGGCCTTTTCGGCATCGCTCATCCGCGCCAGCCGGGCCTGCGCCGCGCGCCCGGCAAGGGCCATGGCACGGACCAGTTCGGCGGGGTCGCTGGCGGCCAGCGGCAAGGCTTCGACGGCGTTCATCGCCGGCGGCCCTAGCAGCTTGCGCCGGCCCTGTCAGCGGGCCGCAACGCTTCACCGCGCGACTCCCCCGGCTCACCGTAAATGACTGGATAGCCCGGGCGGGCGATTCGCCAAGCCCCGCCCCCGCTGCTAGCGCGCGACCCGCGCGGTGCCGCCGCGGGCGAATCGCGCCACAACAAGGGTCAAACCAAGGGGTCGTCTTGCAATTGATCACCGTTGGCGAGCTTCAGGCCCGCCTGCGGAGCTGGTTCCCGGATCGCGAGTTCTTCATGCGATCCGAAGGGCAGGTCCGTTTCATCACCATTCCCTCGCGGGTGCAGATCGCCGCGGCAGCACTGGTTGCCGTGCTGGCGCTCGGCTGGATCGCGACCATGGCGGGGGTGGCGATCGGGCGGTGGAGCGAGGCGCGCCATCGGGCCGACCTCTTGAACCGCGAGGCCAAGGTGGTCAGCGCCGAACACCGCGTTGCCGCCTATCGCAAGGGGCTGGACGGCGTGGCCGACGACCTTCAGCGGCGGCAGGATTTCATCGAGAAGATGGTCCAGGCCCATGTCGGCGAACTGCCCAAGGACAGCCGCGCCGGCGAAACCGTCTCGAACAGCGCCGCCGAAGCGGGCAAGACCGTGGCCAAGGTTTCCGCCCTGGTGCCCGAAGCCGCCGGCCTCGCCCGGCTGGAGGCGCGGCAGCTGGCCTTCGTCGAACAGCTGACCCGCTATGCCGATCGGCAGGCGGCGGCGGATTCGGCCCGGCTGCGGCGGCTGGGGATCGATCCGGGGATGATGCTGGCCGCGCTGGACCGGCGCGAGGCGATGGGCGGGCCGCTGCTGGCGCTGGCCACCAGCGCCGACGGCTCGCTCGACACGCGCTTCCAGCGGCTCGGCGCCAGCCTGGCGCGGATGGACGCGCTGGAGCAGGGGCTGCGCCACCTGCCGCAGGTGCTGCCCGCGCGGCAGGACTTCGTTTCCTCGGGCTTTGGCTATCGTTCCGACCCCTTTACCCGTGGCGGGGCCTTCCACGCCGGGCTGGATTTCAAGGGGCCGACCGGATCGCCGATCTATGCCGCCGCCGCCGGGACGATCAGCTTTGCCGGGCGCCGCTCGGGCTATGGCAACTGCCTCGAGGTCGATCACGGCAATGGCCTCGTCACCCGCTATGCCCACCTCTCGGGCTTTCGCGCCCGCGCCGGCCAGCGGGTCAGCGCCGGGCAGGTGATCGGCCTGATCGGCTCGACCGGCCGTTCGACCGGCCCGCATCTGCATTTCGAGGTCCGCGTGCACGATCGCGCGGTGAACCCCCGCCCATTTCTGGAGGCTCGCAACCATGTTCCCCAAGAAGCCCGCGACGGCGGCACGGCAGGTGATTGATACGATGGCTGGACCAACTTTCTCGGTGTTCGGCGCCGATACCACGATCAAGGGCGACATCTCGGCCACCGCCGACCTGCATATCGACGGGCGGGTGGAAGGCGATATCGCCTGTGCCGCGCTGGTTCAGGGTGAACGCAGCGAGATCGTCGGGGCGATCCGGGCCGAAAGCGCGCGGCTGGCCGGAACGGTGCGCGGCACCATCAATGCCGGCGAGCTGGTGATCCTGAAGACCGCCCGGATCCACGGCGACCTGCACTACGATACCCTGACGATCGAACAGGGCGCGCGGGTCGATGGCCGGCTGGCGCTGCGCGGCAGCGAGGCTGGCGCCGCGCCCGAGGGCGAAGCGCGGCTGATGCTGGCCCAATAAGGGCGGCAGGCCCCGGTCGCCCGGGGCCTCGCGGCTCAGGCTTGACCTTCGGCCTCGGCGGCGCGCTTGGCCTGCAGCCAGGCGGCGACTTCGGCTTCCTGGGCGGCTTCGCTGGCCGCCTTGGCCTGAGCCTCACGCTCGGCCCGCAGTTCCTCGATCAGCGCCTCGCGGTCATCGCCCAGCCGCGCATCGTCACCCGCTTCGTCGTGCAGCCCGGCCTTCTTGGCGGCGCGGGCGACCACGGCATCAAGCTCGCGCTGCGAGCACAGCCCCAGCGTGACCGGATCCTTGGCCTGGATGTTGCCGATGTTCCAGTGGCTGCGATCGCGGATCGCGGCGATGGTGTTGCGGGTGGTGCCGATCAGCTTGCCGATCTGCGCGTCCGACACTTCGGGGTGGTTGCGCAGGATCCAGGCGATGCCGTCCGGCTTGTCCTGCCGCTTGGACACGGGGGTATAGCGCGGGCCCTTGGTGCGGCTGACGGTGACCGGGGCCTTGAACATCCGCAGGCGGTAGTTCGGATCGGCCTGCCCGGCCTCGATCTCGGCCATGGTCAGCTCGCCCGAGCGCACCGGATCGCGCCCGGTGTACTTGCTGGAGGCCAGATCGTCGGCCATCGCCTGCACTTCGAGCATGTGCAGGCCGCAGAATTCGGCGATCTGCTCGAAGGTCAGCGCGGTATTGTCGACCAGCCACGAGGCGGTCGCGTGCGGCATCAGCGGGGTGGGCTGCGACACGGGGAATACTCCGTTCAGGGGCGCGGCAAAGGCGCCAGAAATACGAAGGGCCGCCCCTTACCGGAGCGGCCGTGCGGCGTCCGTTTAGGCGGATTCGCCGCAGGGTGCAACCATCGAGGCGCAATAACCGCGCCTTTACCTTGATCTGCGATAGATTGGCCGGGGTTCATACCGGGGGTCGCCATGCTGGGAATACGCTCGATCGGGCTGGCGCTGGCCGCCCTCGCCCTCGCTTCGTGCGGCAGGGCCGACCGTGATTTCGACCTGGTGATCCACCGCGATTCGGGCACCGTGGCCAATGCGCTGGCCGATATCGACCTGGGCGAAACCGCGGCGCTGGCCTCCGAAGTGCAGGTCCAGCGCAGCCAGCCGGCGGAAAACCAGCTGCTCTACACGGTGCCCGGCGACATCCCCGAACGCTCGATCACCATCCGCTACGAACTGACCGCGCTGCCGGGCGAACAGGGCACCAAGGTTGCGGTGCGCCTGCACGTGCCGACCATCGAGCTGAAGGACCCGAAGGACAGCAAGGCAGCCGGTGCGGTCAAGGTGGTCAGCGCGATGAAGGTCGGCACCGCGCTGCACAAGGCGCTGGGCGAGCTGGGCAAGGCGCTGGACCTCCACGATTCGACCACCGCGCCGCGCCGCGAGATCGGCGCGCTGCTGGCCGCGCTGGCGGTGACCAACCACCCCGATCTGTTCAGCCGGATGATGCAGAACCCCGATGCCGCCGCCAGCGATGCCCTGGCACGGATGCTGGGCGGCCAGGGCGGCTTTGGCCGGCCGGGCATCAGCGGCGAGGGCAGCGACCCGAACCCGCGCGAGGATGGCGGCTTTGGCGCGGCGCAGAACGATGCCCGCCCGACCAGCCCCCGCGGGATCGACGCCCGGCCGATGGACGAGGCCCGGGGTACCGACCCGAACCCGACCGAATAGCGACTCAATCCATCGCCACGAAGCCGGGGGTGGCGGCGATCCGCGCCAGCCAGCGGCCGATCGCCGGATAATCGCCCAGCCGGAAGCCCCCGGCCTCGGCGACATGGGTATAGGCGTGCAGCGCGATGTCGGCGAGCGACAGCATGCCGCCGGCCAGCCAGTCGGCCTGGGCCAGATGCTGGTCCATCAGCGCCAGCGCCGCCTCGCCGGCGGCCCGCTTGGCCGGGATCTGGGCGCGCTGCTGGTCGGAAAGGTTGCCCTCCCCAACGAAGGCCAGCCAGAAGCGCAGAGTCGCCACGTTGGGTTCGTGGTTGTACTGTTCGAAAAACATCCAGCGCAGCATGTCGGCGCGCGCGAAGCGGTCGGCCGGGATCAGGCCCGAGCCTTCGGCCAGATACCAGCAGGCGGCATTCGATTCGGGCAGGAACCGCGCGCCGGCGCCGGCGCCGATCTGCAGCACCGGGATGCGGCCATTGGCATTGACCGTGGCGAGGAATTCCAGCGTCCGGGTTTCGCCCTTGAGAATGTCGTAATGGCGCCGTTCGAGCGGCAGGCCCAGCAGCGCGGCGGTCAGCCGGATCTTGTAGCAGTTACCGCTGCGCGGATCCTCATGCAGCGTCAACGGCTCCATCACCCTACCTCCAGCACGATCTTGCCGACATGATCGCCGGCTTCCATCCGGGCATGCGCCGCCGCCGCTTCGGCCAGCGGAAAGGCACGGTCCATCACCGGGCGCAGCGCCCCGCTCTCGACCAGCGGCCAGGCGACCTGGGCGATTTCCTGCGCCAGCAGCGCCTTGAACTCGTTGGAACGCGGCCGCAGGGTCGAGCCGGTCAGGGTCAGCCGGCGGCGCATCACTTCGGCCATGTTGAGCGTGGCCTGCAACCCGCCCTGGACGGCAATGGTGACATGGCGGCCATCCTCGGCCAGGCATTTGAGATTGCGCGCCACATAGTCGCCCGCAACCATGTCGAGCACCAGATGCACCCCCTGCCCCCCGGTGATCCGCGCCACTTCCTCGACGAAATCGGTGGCCTTGTAGTCGATCGCATGATCGGCGCCGAGTTCCAGCGCGCGGGCGCATTTGGCCGCACCGCCGCAGGTGACGATCACCGTCAGGCCAAAGGCCTTGCCCAGCGCGATCGCCATGGTGCCGATCCCGCTGGTGCCGCCGTGGACCAGGATCGTCTCGCCCTCGCGGGCATAGCCGCGCTCGAACACGTTGTGCCACACGGTGAACAGGGTTTCGGGCAGCGCCGCCGCCTCGGCCAGCGACAGGCCCGCCGGCACCGGCAGGCAGACCGCCGCCTCGGCCAGGCAATACTGGGCATAACCCCCGCCGGCGACCAGCGCGCAGACCTGCTGGCCCACCAGCGGCGCGGTCACCCCCGCACCCAGCGCCACCACCTCGCCCGAAATCTCCAGCCCGGGGATCGGCGAGGCGCCCGGCGGCGGCGGATAGAAGCCCTGGCGCTGGATCACGTCGGGCCGGTTGACCCCGGCATGGCTGACCCGGACGAGCACCTGCCCGGGGCCCGGGCGCGGAACCAGCAATTGCCGCAGGCCCAGCACCTCGGGCCCGCCCGGGGCATCGAAGCCCACCGCCATCATTACATCCTGCAGCGTTTCCGCCATGAACGACCCCCGTTGCCGCCGATCCTCCCGACAGGGTTTCCCTAGGATCGGCCTGCCTGCAGCGGAACGGGCAACTTGTAAAATCTGGCTGCGCCAGTGGCTTGCCCGAAAGGCCCGCGCCGCGCTCGGCAAGGCCTTCTCTCGCACCGGTTGACAGCAAGCGCAAGCCGGTCGATGCTTTGCCCCATGGACGACGATGATCGCCCCGGGGCGCGGGCCTCGCGCTGTGGTCTGGCGGCTGGCCTCAGCCGCGAAAGCCTTGATGCCTATTCGCTCGACGAACTGGCCGAGCGGGTTGCCCTGCTCGAGGCCGAGATCGCCCGCGTCACCGCGCACCGCGACCGTTCCAGCGCCCACCGCCTTGCTGCCGAGGCCCTGTTCGGACCCAAGCCGACGTGAGCGCCGCGCCCGCCCTTAACAATCGCGGGCCGGCGACCCATATAAAGCTGCGGGCCGTTGCCGTTCGTAAGGCATCGGTTAACCATAAACCTTCATACCTGCCTGCCGGTGGCCGGCGCATACCGTCCCTCCAGCCTAGCGAAAGCACCAGCGATGCCCAGTTTCGCCCAGAGCCTTGAAAAGACGCTCCATGCCGCGCTGGGCGCCGCCGCCGAGCGGCACCACGAATATGCCACGCTCGAGCACCTGCTGCTGGCGCTGGTCGACGATGCCGATGCCGCCGAGGTGATGCAGGCCTGCGGGGTGGACCTGGCCGAGCTGGCCGAGGTGGTGCGCCAGTACCTCGACCAGGAATACCAGTCGCTGAAGACCAAGGACAAGGCCGAGCCAGCCCCCACCGCCGGGTTCCAGCGGGTGATCCAGCGCGCCATCCTCCACGTCCAGTCGAGCGGCAAGGATACCGTCACCGGCGCCAACGTGCTGGTCGCGCTGTTTTCCGAACGCGACAGCTATGCGGTCTATTTCCTCCAGCAGCAGGACATGAGCCGGCTGGATGCCGTCAGCTTCATCAGCCACGGCATCGGCAAGGGCGGCAAGCGGATCGAGGACAAGAGCCCGCGCGGCACCGAGAGCGAAAGCCACCACGAGGAAAAGACCGAGAGCAAGGGTTCCAGGAAGGAGACCGCGCTCGACCAGTTCTGCGTCAACCTCAATGAAAAGGCGGCGAACGGCAAGGTCGACCCGCTGATCGGGCGCGGCCCGGAGGTTGACCGGACGATCCAGATCCTGTGCCGGCGCAGCAAGAACAACCCGCTCTACGTCGGCGATCCCGGCGTCGGCAAGACCGCGATCGCGGAAGGGCTGGCGCGCAAGATCATCGAGGGCCAGGTGCCCGAGGTGCTGGCTGAAGCGGTGATCTATTCGCTCGAC
>JAFECL010000099.1 GCA_018242165.1 Pseudomonadota bacterium | reverse complement strand
GCCAAGGTTCTCGCGGGTGGCGACATATTCCATCTCGGGGGTGATGATGCCGCGGCGGGCGTAATGCATCTGGCTGACGTTGGCCCCGGCCTTAGCCCGCAAAGGCCGGTTGACCACGTTGGGGAAGGCGGGGACCCCGCCCGAACGGTCCGGCCCCAGCTGGCCGTTGTCTTCGGGCTTCACCGCCCGGGCCGCGTAATCCTCGACATCGCCGCGCCCGACGATCCAGTCGCGGCGCAGCTTGGGCAGCCCGGCGCGGATGTCGATCTGGGCGGCCGGGTCGGTATAGGGCCCCGAGGTGTCATAGACCCGCACCGGCGGTTCGCCGCAGCCCGGTTCCAGCGTGATTTCGCGCATGGCCACCTTCAGCGGCCCGACGTGGATCTTGCGACTGCCACGGATCGGCCCGGTGGTGACACCGATTTCGAGCTTGCTGTTGAGGTCGGCCATCATGCGCTTCCTTGTCGGGGCGGAAGCGGGGCAGGACGAGGAACCGGCCAACCCTCCCTCCGCCCGTGCTAACGGGTTCAGGTTCGACGGGTCGGGCGATGCTAACCGCCCCTCTCAGCCCAAAGCAGGCTCCCCGGGGATGGGCGGAGATTAGCGCAAGCGCGGGCCTAATGGAAGCGCAGCATCCCCAGCAAAGCCAGCGCCCCACCCAGCAGGGTGGTGAACATCGCCCAGCCGCGATGGAAATTGCCCAGGCTGCGCAGCCACAGCTGGGTATAGACATCGCAGACCGCGATGATCGCCAGCGCCTCGGTCATCATCAACCCGCCCAGGCCCTTCATCACGCAGCTGGCCAGGTCGGCCGGCACCCAGGGGTTGGCCAGGTAAACCAGCGCCCCGATCACCAGCTCCATCATCCCGCAGAGGAATTGCAGCGCCGGGCTGGCCTCGATCTCCTCGATCATGGTCAGCCAGATGCCCGGCTTGCGCAACGCGCCAATGCCGGCGGCCATTGCCGCCAGCCCCAGCAACAGCGCCGACCATGCGGTAGGGTCCATCGATTCCTGCATCGCCGCCTCTCCCTCGCCGGCTGTGGTGGGTTCAAACTTGTCGCGGCGATGCTATGGGGCGCATTGATCGCCGTCAAACCCGCAGTGTGAAGGATCCCGCCGATGTTCAAGCGCCTTGCCGTCTATTGCGGTTCGGCCACGCCCGAGGATCCGCGCTACGTGGCCCTTGCGCGCGAGGTGGGGCAAACGCTGGCCCGGCGCGGGATCGGGCTGGTCTATGGCGGCGGCCGGCTGGGGCTGATGGGCGCGGTGGCCAACGGCGCGCTGGAGGCCGGGGGCGAGGTGATCGGCGTGATCCCCGATGCCCTGGTCAAGGCCGAAGTGGCCAATCCCGATTGCACCGAACTGGTTGTGGTGGCCGACATGCACCAGCGCAAGGCGGCCTTCACCCGCCTGTCCGATGGCTTCGTCACCCTGCCCGGCGGGGTGGGGACGATGGACGAGTTGTGGGAGGCGGTCAGCTGGTCGCAGCTGGGCTATCATGCCAAGCCGGTCGGGCTGCTCAACGCCTTCGGCTTCTACGACAAGCTGATCGAATTCAACCACCATATGGCCGCGATCGGCTTTGTCCGCCCGGCGCACCGCGGGATCATCATCGCCGAGGCCGAGCTTGACCTGCTGCTGGAACGGATGGCCGCACACCAGGCCCCGACCCCGATCACCGCGATGGACCCGGCGCGGCTTTAGTCGCCTGTCCCCAGCCGCGACAGCCTGCGACCAATCGCTGCGTTGCATGTCCCGGCAGGGGTGATAGAGGCTGTGCGGGCGCGGATATCAGGGGGCGGTCAGGCAATGCAGCACGAAGCGGAGGCCGCAGCCATGGCGCGCTGGCCGCTGCACCGTTTCCTGATCGAACAGGCGGCGCGCCACGGCGCGGCGCCGGCGCTGGACATTCCCGCCGGGCGGGGCCGGCCGGAAAGCCAGACACTCAGCTATGCCGAGTTTGAGCGCCAGACCGCGCGGCTTGCCCGGCACCTTGCCCCGCTGCTGGGGCCGGACCGGATCGTCGCGCTGCTGCTGCCGCGCACCACGCCGTTGCTGTACATCGCCCAGCTGGCGGTGCTGCGCGCCGGCGGGGCCTTCACCTGCCTCGACCCGGCCTTTCCGCCCGAGCGGATGCGCGAGATCATCGAGGATGCCGACCCCGCCGCGATCCTGAGCGATCCCGCCGGACTGGAGCGGCTCGCCCCGCTGGGCCTGCCCGACGGCCTGGCGCACGATGCCGGCGCGCTGCTGGCCAGCGAGCCCCCCGCCGGCGATCTGCCGGCCGACATCGGCCCCGACCGCCTCGCCTACGTGATCTATACCAGCGGCACCACCGGCAAGCCCAAGGGGGTGATGATCGAACACGGGGCGATCGCCAATCTGGTCGCCGGCGACCTTGCCGAATTCGCGCTGGGCCCGGCCGACCGGGTGATCCAAGGCTCGTCCGCCGCCTACGACAGCTCGATCGAGGAATGCTGGCTGGCCTGGGCCAGCGGCGCCTGCCTGGTGGTGATGGACGATGCCGCCGCGCGGCTGGGGCCCGACGTGGTCGGCTGGCTGGCCCAGCAGCGCGCCACGGTGTTCTGCCCGCCACCCACCCTGCTGCGCTCCAGCGGCTGTGCCGATCCCGCCACGGCCCTGCCCGGGGTGCGGCTGCTATATGTCGGGGGCGAGGCGCTGCCCGCCGATATCGCCGCCAGCTGGGGGCGCGGGCGCCGGCTGGTGAACGGCTATGGGCCGACCGAATGCGCCGTCACCTGCGTGCGAGGCGACGTGCTGCCCGGCCAGCCGATCACGATCGGGCAGCCGGTTCCGGGCATGCGGGCCCTGGTGCTGAACGACGCGCTGGACGAGGTGGCGGATGGGGCGCAAGGCGAACTGTGCATGGCCGGCGCCGGCCTCGCGCGCGGCTATCGCAACCGGCCCGACCTGACCGCCGAAAAGTTCGTCGATCACCCGCGCCACGGGCGGATCTACCGCACCGGCGATCTGGTCCACCGTGATGCCGCGGGCAATTTCCATTACCACGGGCGGATCGACGCGCAGGTCAAGCTGCGGGGCTATCGCATCGAGCTGGG
>JAFECL010000098.1 GCA_018242165.1 Pseudomonadota bacterium | reverse complement strand
GCCCCGGCGCGGATCCCGCCGGCGGGCCATTCGGCGCGCGGGTGGAGCGGGCCGAGGTGGTCGATCGGGTGGCCCTCGCCATCCACCGCCCGGCCCAGCAGCGCCTCGCCCACCGCCAGCATGCCGGGGTGGCCCTCGGGGCAGACCCGGGCACCGGGGCGCAGCAGCGCGGCATCGCCCAGCATCATCATCAGGGTGCGGCCGTTGCGAAAGCCGATCACCTCGGCGGTCTGGTACTGGCCGATCCGGCACAGCGCCCCGACCGGGACCGACAGGCCGGAAACCTCGATCAGCCCGCCATCGCAGGCGACCACCAGGCCATAGCGGAGCGGGCCCAGCGCCGGGGCGCTGGTGGCCATGGCGCCGAGCAGCGGTTCCGCCAGGCTCAGCACCGTTCGAGCGCCTCGAGCAGCGCGCGGCGCCATTCGGCCGGGCCATCCTCGGCCCCGCCCTGGGCGGTTTCGACCCGCAGCGCGCCGGGTTCCAGCCCGGGATCGGGGCGGAAGGTCCAGTCGCCGGGCAGCAGCGGGGCGACCACCTCGAGGTCGGCGGGGTTCAGCCGGATCACCCGTTCATCGTCGGCGCGCTGGAACAGCGCCACCGCCGTGCTGACCCGGCGGGCCAGCGCCTCGGGCTCGACCGTCAGCGGGGCCAGCGCGGCCTCGCACAGCGCCACCACGGTATCGCGCAGCTTCAGCCGCAGCGCTTCGGCCAGTTCGGCATCGAGCCGTTCGAAGGCCAGGGCAAAGCGGGCCCGGGTGGCATCGGCGGCAATCCGCGCCGCCTCGGCCTCGGCCCGGCCCTCGGCCAGCCCCTCGGCATGGCCGCGCGCCCAGGCCTCGGCCAGCGGATCGGGTTCGGGCTCGGGCGGTTCGGCCTCGGGCTCGGGGTCGGGTGCGGCCAGGGCATAGCGCGGGTCGACCGCGAAGCCGGTCGGCTCCATCCCGGCCAGCGCCGCCAGCGCGGCCGGGGCGGGCTGATCAGACATATTCGTCCTCGCCACCCTGGCCGAAGGCGATCACCCCTTCGGCAGCCAGCCGGCGGGCGGCGGCGACGATGGCCCGCTGGGCATCGATCACGTCGGCCATCTTGAGCCGCCCGCGCCCGGCGATCTCGTCCTTCACGCCATCGGCGGCGCGGCTCGACATGGCGCGGAAGAACACCTCGCGCTGGTCGGGCTCGATGCCCTTGAGGGCGTCGATCAGGGTATCGCTCTCGACCTCGCGCAGCAGCGAGCCCATCGATTGCGGATCGAGGGTGAAGAGGTGCTCGAACTTGAACATCTCCTGCTCGATCTGGCGGGCGAGGCCCTTGTCGAGCTTGGCGATCTCGGGCAGCACGCGCTTTTCCACGGCCTTGCCCGAATTGTTGATGATGTCGGCCGCCTCGCGCGGGCCGCCCATGGCGAAGGCGGCGGGGCCGTGGGCCTGGCCGATCCGGCGCTGGAGCAGTTCCTCGAGCATGGCGATCGCCTCGCCGGTGACCTGGCCCAGCGTGGCGATACGGTGGACCACCTGGGTCTGTTCGGCCGGGGGCAGGGCATGCAGCACCTCGGCGGCGATCGCCGGGTCGAGCTGGACCAGCAGCACCGCCACCGCCTGGGGATGTTCGCCCTGGATCAGCGGGAGGATCGCCGGGGGGTTGAGCCACTTGGCCAGCTCGATGGCATAGGAACCCTGGCTTTCGGGCAGGATCCGCTCCATCAGGCTGGCGGCCTTCACCTCGCCCACCGCCGCTTCCATCAGCGAGCGGACCTGGCCTACCCGGTCTTCCGCCAGAATGCCCTGCTTTTCGGCGCGGCTGCGAAAGCCGGTGATGGCATGGACGATGGCGCGCGGGCCGATCTCGCCCAGCGCGACCATCTTTTCGCCCAGCAGCTTCAGCTCGCCGGGGTCCATCAGCGCCAGGATCCGCGCCGCCTGGTCATCATCCATCAGCATCACCATCACCGCCGCGGCTTCGGCATCGGTGATGGTGGGATCGTTGATGGTGCTCATTGCGGCGCTCCCTCGCCTTCGGATTGCAGCATCTGGCGCAGCGCCAGCACCGCGTTCTCGGGCTTGTCCTCGATCAGCGCCTGGGCCAGCCCGACGTGGCGGCTCAGCGCTTCGGTATTGATCCGCCCGGTCGCCGGGTCGGTGATCTCCTCGATCAGCTGGGGTTCGGCGGGCAGCGGGCTGGCACCCTCGGCTTCCTCGCCTTCCTCATCGCCGGCGGCCAGGGCCAGCGCCTCGGGGGTCTGCGGGGCGGGGCGCAGCGCCTTGATCAGCGGGCGCACCCCCAGCAGCAGCACCAGCAGCACCCCCAGCAGCGCCGCGACGGTGCGGGCCAGGCTGGCGAACCACGGGGTTTCGTAGAATTTCAGCGCGGCGGGCGGTTCGGCATCGAAGCTGCGGACCATCACCGCCACCGAATCCCCGCGCGCCGGATCGGCGCCGACCGCCGCGCCGACCAGCTGCTTGATCTGGTCGACATCCTGCGGCTTGAACTTCTTCATCGCCGCCTGGCTCAGCGCCACGGCCACCGACAGGCGGCGGACCCGGCCGGGCTCGCGGTTGGTGACGGCCACCTCGCGGCCCAGCTCGTAATGGCGGGTCGCGGTGTTTTCGCCGGTGGTCTGCCCCGGGGTGGTCGCCGCCGGGGTGCCCTTGGGCGCGCCGGGCGAGGGGGTGGCCTGCGGCGGCGGGGTGTTCGACAGCACGCCGGGCACCCCGGCGGCACTGCCGGCGCCCATGGTCTGGCTGTTCGACAGGGTCTCGCTGCGCACCACGCCCTGCTTGTCATAGCTCTCGCGGGCCGAGGTGACCTGATCGGGGTCGAGGTCGACCGCGATCTCGGACGAGAAATTGCCTTCGCCCAGCATCGGGGTCAGCAGCTGGCTGACCGCCTCGCGGTACTTGGCCTCCAGCCGGGTCTGCAGTTCCAGCCGGTCGCCGTCGGGGCCGGCGTGGTCGGTCAGCAGCCGGCCATGCTGGTCGACCACCTTGACCGCGTCCGGGGTCAGGCCCGGCACCGATCCGGCGACCAGGTTGACCACCGCGGCCACCTGGCTCTGGCTCAGCTGGCGCCCGGCGGCGAGCTTGACCATCACCGAGGCGCTGGGCGCCAGATTGTCGCGCACGAAGACCGATTTCTCGCCCTCCGCCAGGTGGACGCGCACCGCTTCCACCCCGTCGATCTGCTTGATCGTCAGCATCAGCTCGTGCTCGCGCGCGGCGCGCAGCCGTTCGCCTTCCAGCGTTTTGCTGGCCCCCAGCGGCAGCTTGTCGAGGCTGTCGGTGGCGCTGTCGGGCGTTGCCAGCGCGCCGTTCTGGGCGACCAGCGCGCGGGCCTTGTAGAGGTCGCCCTCGTCGACGGTCAGCGCCCCGGTGTCGCTGTTGATCTTGTAATGGATCCCGGCCTTGTCGAGCGTGGCCACCACCCCGGCGCGCTCGGCGTCGTCAAGCTGGCTGTAGAGCATGCGCTGCGGCGAGGGGGCCAGGCTGGACCAGGCCAGCGCCGCCGCACCCAGGATCGCCACCCCGCCGAACCACGGCGCGGCACGGCGCACCGCCGGCTGGGCGGAGAAATGGCGCAGCCGTTCGAGCACCGGGCCCTGCGGTGGCGGCGTGAACATGGCGGCCGGCGCGGCCGGAACGGGCAGGCTGTCAGCCATTTATCACACCCCCATCCGCATGATGTCCTGGTAGGCGGACAGCAGCTTGTTGCGGACCTGCAGGGTCGCCTCGAAGCTGACCGAAGCCTCCTGCCGGGCCAGCATCACCTGGGCGACATCGGTCACCTGGCCCTTTTCGTAGGCCTCGGCGATGCTTTCGGCGCGCTGCTGGCTGGCATTGACCCCGTCGAGCGCGTTCTTCAGCGCCCCGGCAAAGCCGCCGCCGGCAGGGGCGCCCGTGGTCTCGCCGGGGGCGCCGGCCGGCGCCTCGTGCACCTGGCGCAGCAACTGCGAGCGGTCGATCACCTGCTGGCGCAGCGCCATGATCTGGCCCAGCGCGCCGGCACCGGTCAGCCCGCTGCCGCCGCCGCCGATCCCCCCGGGGCCACTCATCGCGCGGCTCCGGCCAGGGCGCCGTGGGCCACCCGGGTTTCATGGCCGGCAAGGCCAGCCTCGCGGAAGGCCGCCAGGCGATAGCGCAGGGTGCGCTCGGAAATGCCCAGCCGCCGTGCCGTCTCGATCCGGCTGCCTCCGCAGGCGGCCAGCGTTTCCATGATCGCCTGCGCCTCGCTGCGCTGGACGATCTTGGCCAGCTTGGCGGGCACCGGGGCGGCCATCGCCGGTTCGGCGGCGGGCACCATGGCCGCGGCGCCCACCAGCCGCGCCGAAGCGTCGAACTGGATGTGCCGGGCCTCGATCTCGCTGCCCCGCCCGGCCAGCACCAGGGCGCGGCGCATGACGTTTTCCAGCTCGCGGACATTGCCCGGCCAGCCATGTTCGCGCAGCAGGTCCAGTGCGGCATCGCTGATCCACGGCACGTCGCGGCCCGCCGGGGCGTGGCGCAGCAGCATGGCGAAGGCCAGCGGGGCGACATCCTCGGCCCGTTCGCGCAGCGGGCGCAGGCTCAGCGGGAAGACGTTGAGGCGATAGTAGAGGTCGGCGCGGAAGCGGCCCTCGGCCACTTCGGTCGGCAGGTCGCGGTTGGCGGCGGCGATCACGCGGACGTCGATCTTGACCGGCTGGGTGCTGCCCACCGGCACCACCTCGCCCTCCTGCAGCGCGCGCAGCAGCTTGGCCTGGAGGGCCAGCGGCATTTCGGCGATCTCGTCGAGCAGCAGGGTGCCCCCGTCGGCGGCGCGGAAAAAGCCCTCGCTCGACTGGGTCGCGCCGGTGAAGGCGCCCTTGGTATGGCCGAACAGCAGCGCCTCGAGCATGGTTTCGGGCATCGCCGCGCAGTTGACCGCGACAAAGGGCCCCTTCGCGCGCGGGCTGCGATCGTGGATGAAGCGGCTCAGCACTTCCTTGCCGGTGCCGGTCGGGCCACCGATCAGCACGGGGATTTCCGAAACCGCCAGCCGTTCGGCCAGGGCCAGCACCGACAGGCTTTCGGGATCGGCGGCAACCGGCGCGCCGGCCGGCAGCAGGCAGGCGATCAGCGCGGCCAGCGCAGCCTCGCCGCCGGCATCGCGATAGGTGATGGCGTGGCGGCTGCGGCCCTCGCGGCGGATCGCCGGGTTCTCGCCCCGGCCCAGCAGCACCTGGGTGCGATGCTGGCCAGCCGGTGCCGGCTCGGCCGCATCGCGCAGCAGCACCGGGGCAATTCCCCCCAGCGCGGTGATCACCGCTGCCGCACGCTGAACCAGCGGGGCATGGCGCTCGGCGAGCGATGCGGTGAATTCCAGTCCGTCCATTGTTCCGTTACCCCCGGATTAACCATCCTTGGTCACGGTTTTGACCTATTCCGGCAAAGGACCGGAAAATGTTAAGCCCCGGAAAACCCCCTAGTCCGGCAATTTTTTGCCCCGCGGTTTTTACCCCCCGAACGGCCCGCCCTGCGCGCGCGTATAGCCTTTCCCACCCATGGCCGGCGGGCAGGGCGGCAGCGGGGGTGCTGGCAGCCTGTTGCCGGGGTGGGCTTAAATTTGTCTGCCGCCCGCCGCTCTTGGCCTTGGCAGCCCCACCGGATGGTCCGGCCAGGCTGGCAATCGGTGAACTGCAACGGGAGTTAGACCATGACCGTGATCAATACCAACACCAACGCGACCCGCGCCGCCAACGCTTCGAACGCGGCGACCCAGATGGTGGGCAGCGCCATGCAGCGCCTGTCGACCGGCAAGCGCATCAACAGCGCGAAGGACGATGCCGCCGGCCTCGCCATTTCGACCAGCATGACTGCCCAGATCGGTGGCATGCAGCAGGGCATCCGCAATGCCAACGACGGCATCTCGCTGGCGCAGACCGCCGAAGGCGCGCTGACCGAAGTGACCAACATGCTGCAGCGCGTCCGTGAACTGGCCGTGCAGAGCGCGTCGGGCACCTATCAGGCCAGCGACCGCACCAACATGCAGCAGGAAGTGACCTCGCTGACCACGCAGATCGGCTCGGTCCTGTCGAACACCCAGTTCAACGGCAACACCCTGTTCAGCACCACCGCTGGTACCAACCTGACCTTCACGATCCAGGCCGGCGCCAACAGCAGCGACACGGTGACGCTGACCAGCAACGCGATCGACGGCACCAAGATCAACGCCGCCGCGCTCGACGTGACCACCGCCGCCAAGGCCACCACCACGATGGGCAATGTCGACACGGCGCTGGCCGCGGTCTCGTCCACGGCTGCCGGGTTCGGTGCGGGTGAATCGCAGCTCCAGTCGGCGGTCAACAACCTGACCAACAACGTCACCAACCTGTCGGACGCGAAGTCGCGGATCACCGATACCGACTACTCGGCCGAAACGACCGCGCTGGCCAAGGCCCAGATCCTCTCGCAGGCTTCGACCGCGATGATCGCCCAGGCCAACCAGAGCCAGCAGAACGTCCTCTCGCTGCTGCGCTAAGCCGCGGCGCCAACCTACCCCCCCGCCTGAACCATCAGGCACCCTGCCCGGCGGTCCTTCGTGGCCGCCGGGCTTTCTTTGTGCGCCGGCAGGGTCTAGGGGGCGGGGCATGACCGATCCGATCCAGCATCCGCCGCTGCCCGCCTCGCTGAGCGAGGCCGCGCGGCGCGGGATAACCGGGCGCTGCCCGCGCTGTGGCGGGGCGGGGCTGTTCGCCCGGTTCCTCAAGCCCGCCAGCCACTGCCACGCCTGCGGGCAGGACTGGCGCTTTCAGCGGGCCGACGATTTCCCGGCCTATCTCTCGATGTTCATCACCGGCCACCTGTTGGCCCCGGTGATCATCGTGCTGGTGCGCGAAACCTCGCTGACGCCCCTGGCGCTGTGCGCGATCGTCCTGCCGGCGGCGATGGCCCTGATGCTGGCGCTGCTGCAACCGGCCAAGGGCGCGGTGATCGCCGCGCAATGGTGGTTCGGGATGCACGGCTTCACCAAGGAACGGATCGAGGACCAGCGCTGGGATCCCGGCCGCTAGCGGCCACAGGCCATCGCCCGCTGGC
>JAFECL010000097.1:12975-17373 GCA_018242165.1 Pseudomonadota bacterium | reverse complement strand
CAGGTGCAGTTCGGCCTTGGGCAGGCGGTCGATCAGGGCCAGGGCCACGGGGTCGGGATTCGTCATGGCGCGACGCTGGCGCAGCCCCGCAACCCGGTCAACCACCGCGTGCCACATTGCGCTGGGGTGAACGCGCCATTCAGCCTGCGAACACCCCGAATCGCCTAGACCGGCCTTGCCCACCGCGACCCAATCAACTGCGGGGGCTTCCGGGCCAGGCGATCCTGCCGATGCCCATGGACAGGAGGGGATAATCCATGCGTAATCCGACCCGTATCATCGCCGCGATCGCCCTGTTTGCCGCCGGCACCGCCTATGCCGGCGAACCCAAGCAGATCACCGACAAGGACTCGCTGGGCCAGGGGGCCGGCAAGGGCCTCTACAACATCCGCGAATATGGCCGCGATCTGGACAAGATCCTGAAGGAACCGGTCACGCACGACGCGCCCAAGGCGGCGCCGGTCAAGTGCCGCGATCTGTTCGACCGCTAAGATACGCCTGAACTTAACACCCAGCGGCCGGCGCCCACGCCGGCCGCTTGCCTTGCGTTCCATTTCCGTTCTATCGCCATGCGATGGCCGATGCCCCTGCCCTGCCCGCACTGCACGCCAGCCATTCCGGCTGCTGGCTGCGCGATGCGCGGGGGCAGACCCGCGCGCTGGCCAAGGGCGAGGCGATCATGGCGGCGGCCGATACCCCGCTGCTGCTGCTCAACGCTCCGCTGGTCGCCAGCCGGCTGGGCTATCCCGATCTTTCGGGGCTCGATCTGCTCGAGCTTTACGCCTTCGTCCACCCGGCCCGCTTCATGGTGCCCACCCCGCGCGGGCTGGCCCATGCACTTGATCTGCCCGAAGCGGCGGATGAGGCCGGGGTGCCCGAACTGCTCGCCAGGGCGGCGGCGCGGCTGCTCGATACCTGCTCCTCGCCCGACTGGCCCGAGCGCGACGGCGCCTGGACCGCGCTGCAGGCGCTGGTCCGGCTGCGCTGGCCCTGGGCCGGGCTGCTCTCGGCGCGGATCGAACGGCCCCAGCGCGCCGAACGCTGGCTGTTCAGCCGCCTGCCCGAATGGGACGACCAGCCCGAGCGCCCCCAGCCGCGCCAGATTGCCCTGCCGGCCGATCTGGTCCGCAGCCGGCTGGCCGAACTGACCGGCCCCGGTGCCGAACCGCGCCCCGGTCAGCAGGCCTATGCCGTGGCCGTGGCCGGGATCTTCGCGCCGCGCGGGGCCGAACGCGCACCGCATGTGCTGCTGGCCGAGGCCGGCACCGGCACCGGCAAGACGCTGGGCTATCTTGCCCCCGCCGCGCTGTGGGCGGAGGAAGCTGGCGGTACCGTCTGGGTTTCGACTTTCACCAAGGCCTTGCAGCGGCAATTGCGCCGCGAAAGCCGCGCCGCCTGGCCCGGCCCCCGCAGCGATGGCAGCCAGCCGGTAGTGGTGCGCAAGGGCCGCGAAAACTACCTCTGCCTGCTGAACCTGGAGGATGCGCTGCAAGGCGGCTTTGCCGGACGCGCCGGGATCATGGCGCAACTGGTGGCGCGCTGGGCCGCCTACAGCGCCGATGGCGACATGATCGGCGGCGATCTGCCCGGCTGGCTGGGCACGCTGTTCCGCCAGCGCGGGGTGGCCGCGCTGACCGACCGGCGCGGCGAATGCGTCTATGCCGGCTGCCCGCATTTCCGCAAATGCTTCATCGAACGCGCCGCCCGGGCCAGCGCCGGGGCCGATCTGGTCATCGCCAACCATGCGCTGGTGATGGTCAACGCGGCGCGCGGCAAGGACGCCGGGCCGCGCCCGACGCGGATCGTGTTCGACGAAGGCCACCACGTGTTCGAAGCCGCCGATGCGACCTTTGCCGCCGAACTGTCGGGCGCCGAGGCGATCGAGCTGCGCCGCTGGGTGATCGGCCCGGAAAAGGGCAGCCGGGGGCGCCGCCGGGGCCTCGCCGCGCGGCTGGCCGATGTCGCCTCCTACGACGAGGCCGGGGCCAGGGCGATCGAGGCGGCGCGGCTGGCGGCCGAAGCCCTGCCCGCCGATGGCTGGCTGGGCCGGCTGGGCGAAGGCGTGCCGTCGGGCCCGATCGAGGTGCTGCTGGCCATGGTCCGCACCACCGTGCTGGCGCGCGACGAAAGCAGCGCGCTGGAGGCCGGCTATGGCCTTGAGACCGAGGCGGCGCAGCTGGATGGCGCCTTCATCGAACTGGCCCAGGCCGCCGGCGCGGCGCTGGCCGCGCTGCGCGTTCCGCTGGTGCGGCTGGGGCTGCGGCTGGAGGCGCTGCTGGCCGAACCGCCCGACTGGCTGGATGGCCCCGGCCGGGCGCGGATCGAGGGGGCCGGGCGGGCGCTGGCCTGGCGCACCGACCTGATCGGCGCGTGGGAGGCGATGCTGGCCCGGCTGGGCGCCGCGCCCGACCCCGATTTCGTCGATTGGCTGGCGGTCGAACGCGCCGATGCGCGCGAACTGAACGTGGCGATCCACCGCCGCTGGCTCGATCCGATGAAGCCCTTTGCGGCCACGGTGCTGGCCCCGGCCCATGGCGTGCTGGTCACCAGCGCCACGCTGCGCGATCGCGCCGCGGGTGACGATGGCTGGGCCAGCGCCACGGCCCGCAGCGGGGCCCAGCATCTGGAACGCGCCGCCCGTGTTGCCGCCTTCGACAGCCCGTTCGACTATGCCGCGCAGGCCGAAGTGCTGATCGTGACCGACGTGCCCAAGGGCGATCTGGCCGCGCTGGCCAGCGCCTATGCCGGGCTGATCGGCGCCAGCCGGGGCGGCGCGCTGGGCCTGTTCACCGCGATCCGCCGGCTGCGCGCGGTGCATGGCCGGATCGTCGACCGGCTGGCGCGCGACGGGCTGCCGCTCTACGCCCAGCACGTCGATCCGATCGATACCGGCACGCTGGTCGACATCTTCCGCGACGATCCACACGCCTCGCTGCTCGGCACCGATGCGCTGCGCGACGGGGTCGACGTGCCGGGCCATTCGCTGCGGCTGGTGGTGATGGAACAGGTGCCCTGGCCCAAGCCCTCGATCCTCCATCGCGCCCGCCGGCTGGCCGACCCCGCCGGCGGCCAGGCGCATGATGACCGGATCATCCGCGCCCGGCTGGCGCAGGCCTTTGGCCGCCTGATCCGCAGCCGCGATGATCGGGGCCATTTCGTGGTGCTCTCCCCCGCCTTCCCCTCGCGGCTGCTGGCCGCCTTCCCCGAAGGCGCGCGGGTGCGGCGGGTAACGCTGGATGAGGCTTTACAAGCGGTGCGCGCTGGTGCTTCACGCGATGACGCGGCCGACAGCGCCCGATCGAGAGAGGTATTCCCCGGTTCATGAAAAAGCTCGGCCTGTTCCGCCATGCCAAGTCCGACTGGAACGACGCGCGGCTGCGCGATTTCGACCGGCCGCTGAACACGCGGGGGCGCAAGGGCGCGGCGGTGATGGGCCGGCACATCCGCGATTTCGGCCAGCATTGGGACCGGGTGCTGGCCTCGCCGGCGGTGCGTTCGGCCGAAACCATCGAGATCGCCGCCGCCACCGCCTTTGGCGGGGCCGAGGCCCTGCCGATCAACTGGGACCGGCGGATCTATCTCGCCAGTTCGGCAACGCTGATCGACCTGCTGGGCGAGGCCGATGACAGCCTGGGGGCGATCCTGATGGTCGGCCACAATCCGGGGCTGGAAGACCTGATCTTCGATCTGGTGCCCGACGATGGCTCAAGCCCGCTGCGCGACGTGGTCGAGGCCAAGTTTCCCACCGCCACTTTCGCGGTACTGGATCTCGACATCGCCAGCTGGGCCGACCTGACCGAGCGCTGCGCCCGGCTGGTGCACCTGATGCGCCCGCGCGACCTTGACCCCGAACTGGGGCCCGATCTCAACGATTGATTGAAACAGGTTTGGCTCAGCCGTGCAGCGCGGCGGCCAGATCGGCGCGGATCGCCCGCAGCCGGCCCAGCAGCGCCAGATCCGGCCCCGCTGCCGCCACCGGGGCGGGCGCCGGCGCCGCAGCCTTGGCCCCGCGCTGGGCCAGATGCTGGCGCGCACCGCGCAGGGTAAAGCCCTCGCGGTGGACCAGCCGGTCGATCGTTTCGATCAGCGCGACATCTTCGGGGCGGTAATAGCGCCGCCCGCCGCTGCGCTTGACCGGGCGCAGCGAGGGGAACTGTTCTTCCCAATAGCGCAGCACGTGCTGGCGGATGCCCAGCGCCGCCGCCACCTCGCCAATGGTGCGGAAGGCCCCGGCCTCCTTGCCATCGGCAAGGCCGGCCGGCGCGCCCGGAACTGGACCCGCATCGCTCATCAGCCGGCCACGCGGTCTTTCAGCATCTGGCTGGCGCGGAAGGTCAGCACCCGGCGCGGGGTGATCGGAACCTCCACCCCGGTCTTGGGGTTGCGCCCGATCCGCTC
>JAFECL010000097.1:792-12935 GCA_018242165.1 Pseudomonadota bacterium | reverse complement strand
CCCGCCGCCAGCGCATCGCTCATCAGGTCGAGAATGGCTTCGACCATCCCCAACGATTCCGCCCGCGACAGGCCAAGGCGCCGGTTGATCGCTTCCGCGAGATCGGCACGAGTTAGCGTATTCATGGAGCGCATAAGCCCCTTTGCTCCCACTGCACGACCCGAGTCGCTGCTATATCCGAAAACCCGGCGTAATCAATGCGGGCGCGGATTACCTAGGCTATCGCAGCCGTTCGTGGCCGAAAAAGCACCCTGTCCACGCCGCCTAGAAGCGCACCAGGCAGGCACCCCAGGTGAAACCGCCGCCCATCGCTTCCAGCACCAGCAGGTGGCCCGGCTGGATTCGCCCGTCGCGCACCGCGGCATCGAGCGCCAGCGGCACCGAGGCGGCCGAGGTATTGGCGTGGCGATCGACCGTTACCACCACCCGCGCCGGATCGATCCCCAGCTTGCGCGCGGTGGCGTCGAGGATCCGGGCATTGGCCTGATGCGGCACCACCCAGTCGAGCGCCTCGACCGTCAGCCCCGCCGCGACCAGCACTTCGCCGAACACCGTGGCGAGGTTGACCACCGCATGGCGGAACACCTCGCGCCCGGCCATCCGCAATTTGCCGATGGTGCCGGTGGTGGAGGCCCCGCCATCGGTGTGGAGCAGTTCATTGTGCGCGCCATCGGCGTGCAGCCGGGTGGCCAGCACCCCGCGCCCGCCGCTTTCGGCCTCGTCGCGCGCTTCCAGCACCACGGCGCCGGCACCATCGCCGAACAGCACGCAGGTGGCGCGATCATCCCAGTCGAGCAGGCGGCTCATCGTTTCGGCGCCGATCACCAGCGCGCGGCTGGCCATCCCGGCGCGCAGCATCGCGTCGGCCACGCCCAGCGCATAGACGAAGCCCGAGCAGACCGCCGCGACATCGAAGGCGGTGCCGCCATTGGCCCCGATCGCCTGCTGGACGATGGTGGCGGTGGCCGGAAAGGTCTGGTCGGGGGTGGTGGTGGCCAGCACGATCAGGTCGATCGCCCCGCCTTCCAGCCCGGCGGCCTGCAGCGCGGCGCGGGCCGCGGCGGTAGCCAGGGTGGCGGTGGTCTCGCCCTCGCCAGCGATGTGCCGGCTGCGGATGCCGGTCCGCTCGACGATCCATTCGTCGCTGGTATCGACCTGCGCGGCCAGCTCGGCATTGGTAACGACCCGCTCGGGCAGGGCCGAGCCGGTGCCAACGATCACCGAGCGGCGCGTCATTCGCCCGCCCCGCCGGCCGGGCGCGGCGCCATCGCCACTTCCTCGGCACCAAGGCGGGCAAGATCGGCGGCGATCCGCCCGGTCAGCTGCTGGTCGACCAGCCGGGCGGTCAGTTCGACCGCATTGGCCACCCCGAGGGCATTGGCGCTGCCGTGGCTTTTCACCACAACGGCGTTCAAGCCAAGGAAGATTGCGCCGTTATGGTTATTGGGATCGAGATGGTGGCGCAGCAGTTCGGTTGCCGGGCGCGAGATCAGGAAGCCGAATTTCGAGCGCAGCGACGAGGTGAAGCTGCGCTTGAGCAGATCGCCGACGAAGCGTGCGGTACCCTCGATCGCCTTCAGCGCGATATTGCCCGAAAAGCCGTCGGAAACGGCGACATCGACATCGCCCCGGTTGAGCTTGTCGGCCTCGACGAAGCCATCGAAGCGCATGGCAAGGCCCGAGGCGCCCTTCAGCCGCGCGGCGGCGTCGCGCAGCGCGTCGGTGCCCTTGGTTTCCTCGCTGCCGATATTGAGCAGGCGCACCCGGGGCTGTTCGAGCGCCAGCGCGATCCGCGCATAGGCCGCCCCCATGATGGCGAACTGGACGAGGTTGCGGGCATCGCACTCGGTATTGGCGCCGAGGTCGAGCATGACCACATCGTTCGCCCCCAGCGTGGGCAGCAGCGCGGCCAGCGCCGGCCGGTCGATCCCCGGCATGGTGCGCAGCGCCAGCTTGGCCATGGCCATCAGCGCGCCGGTGTTGCCGGCGCTGACGGCGGCATCGGCCGCGCCGCTCTTCACCGCGTTGATCGCGAGGCCCATCGAGGTGGTCTTGGCGCGGCGGATCGCCTGGCTTGGCTTGTCCTCGCCACTCACCACTTCGGGGGCGTGGACAATCTCGCTGACGTCGCGCAGCGCGGGATAGGCGGCCAGCGCCGCGACCAGCGCCGGCTCGTCACCGACCAGCAGAAAACGGCAGGCCAGCCCGCGCTGAAGCGCCAGGCTGGCGCCGGCCAGCATGGTGGGAATACCATCGTCGCCGCCCATCGCGTCCATGGCGATCCGCGGCAACGACATCGTCACGCTCCGGTCAGGCGCGCTCGGCGATCACTTGGCGGCCGTTGTAGTGGCCGCAGCTGGGGCACAGGTTGTGCGGACGCTTCAGCTCGCCACAGTTCGAGCACTCGTGGAACGCCTCGACCGACAGTGCGTCGTGGCTGCGGCGCATCCCCCGGCGGGAGGGCGAAGTTTTTCTCTTGGGGACAGCCATTGCGGCACCTGTTCCTGAAATTCCGGTTCAAACGAATCCGCCGCCCCATCGCGGGCTCGCGGGGGGCGGCAGCGAATGGGCGCCTATAGCGATTTTCGCGTGCGTTGCAACCCGTGGCGGGCTAGCCATCGCATACCACAATAACGGGGGAAGCAGGATGATTTTGCAAACGACCTTGTGCCTCGCCGCTGCGGCGGTTCTGATCAATTTCTGGCTGGCGATCCGCTGCGGGCAGGTTCGCACCCGGGCCAAGATCGGCATGGGCGATGGCGGCAACGACCAGCTGTACCGGCGGATGCGCGCCCACGCCAATTTCATCGAGCAAACCCCGCTGACCCTGCTGCTCTACGGCTGGGTGGAAGCGAGCACCAAGGCGCCGGGCTGGCTGGTCTATCTGGGCGCCGCCTTCCTGCTGGGCCGGGTGGCCCACGCCTTTGGCATGGAAAGCGACGACGGGTTCAGGCCCGGCCGGCCGATCGGCATGGTCACCGGGATGGTGCTGCAGCTGGCGCTGGTGGTGCTGGCGGTGATGATTGCCCTGGGCAAGCTCTGACCGCGTAGCGCCAACTAGGCGAGCGCCGCGTCACCCACGAAGGGATTGGCGCGGCGCTCTGCCCCGAAGGTGCTGACCGGGCCGTGGCCGGGGATGAAAGTGACATCCTCGCCCAGCGGCCACAGCTTGCCGGTGATCGCGGCGATCAGGTCGGCATGGTTGCCCATCGGGAAATCGGTGCGGCCGATCGAGCCCTGGAACAGCACATCGCCCACCACCGCCAGCCGCGAGGGGGCGTGGTAGAACACCACGTGGCCGGGGGTGTGGCCGGGGCAGTGGATCACCTCCAGCGTCAAGTCGCCCAGCGTCACCGTATCGCCATCGTGCAGCCAGCGGCTGGGCTCGAACACTTCGCCCGCGATGCCATAGCTGCGGCCATCATCGCCCAGCCGGCTGATCCAGAACCGGTCCGCCTCGTGCGGGCCCTCGATCGGCAGGTTCAGCTCGCGCGCCAGCTGGCCGGTCTGGCCGCAATGGTCGATATGACCATGAGTGACGAGCAGCTTTTCGAGCGTGACCCCGGCCTTGGCCACCGCTGCCTTCAGCCGGTCAAGATCGCCGCCCGGATCGACCAGCGCGCCCTTCATGGTGCGGGTGCACCAGATCAGCGAGCAGTTCTGCTGCAGCGGGGTGACGGGGATGATCGCCGCGCGCAGCGGCGGAAGGTTGGTTTCGGCCATGCCCGGCTGATGGCCCGGCGGGCGCGGCTTGGCAAGGGTTACAGCCGCCCGCTCTTCCACACCACCTTGCCGACCAGATCGACTTCGTCCGGCCCCAGTTCCAGCGGCGGATAGGCCGGATTGTCGCTGCGCAGGGTGACCCGGCCGGGCGCCGAAAGATCGACCCGCTTGACCAGCAGCGCCTCGTGGCAGCGCACTACGTGGACCCCGTCGCGCCAGCCGCGCGGGCGGCGGTCGACCAGGATCTCGTCGCCGTCGCGCAGGGTTGGCTCCATCGAATCGCCGGCCACGGCAATCGCCGAGAGCAGCGCCGGGTCCAGCCCCTGCCCGCGCAGCCAGGCGGCGGAAAAGCGGAAGGCGCCCACCATCGCCTCGTCCCCAGCCAGCGCGCCGGGGCCGGCCGAGGCCCCCAGTGCCAGCCGCGGCACCTCGACCCAGTCGCCGCGCAGGGCCAGCGCCGAACGGGCCAGACCGGGAGAAATTTCCTCCGCCCCGCCCAGCTCCGCCTCGTCCACGCCGAGGAAGCGGGCCAGCCGGCGGCGATCCCCCTCCTCCAGCTTGCGCGGGCTGCCCTTGCGGACAAATTGCTGAAGATAGGCAGGGTTACGCCCAAGATAGGCCGAGAGCGCGGCCAGGCTGGTGCCTTGCGCGGCGGCCAGCTCGACCAGCCGGGCACGGGGATCGGGGCTTTTCATGGTTTTCTTCCTACATCTAGGATTTTTCCTAGACAAGTAGGATTTTCATTGGAACAAATAGGGAACTGATTCGCCGATTCGACCACGGAGGGGCCAGGGTGTTGCTGCCAAAAATCGAACGTTTCCTGCGCGATAGCGGCATGCCCTGGACCAAGTTCGGGCGGCTGGTCGCCCATGATCCGCGGCTGGTGCACGACATGCGGCTGGGCCGCACCCCCCGGCCCGCCATGGCCGCGCGAATCACCCGCTTCATTGCCGCCTATCCGGAGAGCCTGCATGCACGTTGACCCCGCCGCGACCCGCCAGTGCCTTGCCACCATGGCCACGCTTGCCCACCGGGCCGGCCCGCCGCCCGCCAAGGCCCGCGCCCCGCGCCGCCCCTGGGCCCGGCTGCTGGCCGAAGTGCTGGCGCTGGGCGAAGGCCGGGGCGAACTGCTGCGCCATGCCGAGCGCCCGTGGGCCAGCGTCACCTTTTCGGGCACCCGCCACAGCCTGGCGCTGCGCTTTGCCGGGCTGGAGGCGGTGGAGGCCGGCGAGCGGCTGATCGACGCGCTGCCCGAGCACGAGTTCACCCTGCCCGGCCAGCTGGTTGCCGATGCGGTGATTACCGCCGTGTCGCTCGACGCCCTGCCCCAGCCGGTGCTGGTGGTCGAGGCCGAGCTGCTGCTGCTGGAAGACCGCTGAGCGTCAATACCCGCGCGCGAGGTCGACCATATGTTCCAGCGGCTCGCCCCGGTGCCAGCGTTCGAGGTTGGCCAGGAAACGCGCCGCCGAGCGCTGGAACATCCGGCTCTGCGCGGTGCCCGACAGGTGCATGGTGATGCGGGTATTCGGCGTGGACCACAGCGGGTGATCGGCGGGCAGCGGTTCGGGCTCGGTCACGTCGAGGAAGGCGCCGCCCAGCCGGCGGCCCTGCAGCGCCGCCACCAGCGCATCCTGATCGACCACCGTGCCGCGCGCCACGTTGACCAGCACGCAATCGGCCTTCATCGCCGCCAGCTCTGCCGCGCCGATCATCCCGTCGGTTTCGGGGGTGGCCGGCAGGGCCAGGATCACCCAGTCGAACTCGCCCAGCCGGGCGCGCCATTCATCCGGGCGCAGCACCCCGGCCCCGCCCGAGCGCCGCACCTTGACCACCTCGACCCCGAAGGCCGCCAGCCGCTCGTCGACCAGCTGGCCGATCGCGCCATAGCCCAGCAGCAGCGCCTTCGAGCCGAACAGCTCGCGCTTGCCGGGGCTGTCGAGCAGCCACTCGCCCCGCTCGCCCGCCGCCACGATCGTGTCATAGCCCTTGGCCATGGTCAGCATCCCCATCACCACCCATTCGGCGATGGTGATGGCGTTGATCCCGGCGCCATTGGTATAGATCGCGCCGCGTTCGGCCAGCAGCGCCAGCGGCACGTGATCGACCCCGGCGTAGATCGAATTGAGCCACTTCAACCGCGTGGCGGCGGCCACCGCCGTGGCCATCTGCCCCTTGTCCCACAGATCGAACCAGCCGATCTCGGCGCGCGGGGCCATATCCATCAGCTCATCGACGGTGGTGAACCATTCGGTTTCCAGCCAGCCGGGCAGCTGCGGTTCGACCAGCGGGCGGATGAGGGCGTTGATAACGGCGTGAGTCATGATCGCTCCTGAAATGGCCGGCCGATCATTCAGCCGCCCAGCGGCCAATGCAAGCGCCAATCAGCGGCGGCGCGGGGCCTGCAACCGGGCCAGCAGCCCTTTGGGGAAAGCGGGGCTGGACAGGTCGGCGATCAGCCAGGCGCCGGCCTCGCGCTGCAGGCGGTAGGCGAGGCGCACCGGCGGACCATCCGCCGCAGCGCGCACCGCGACCCTGACCAGTGCCCGGTCGTTACCCTGCATGGCGGTTTCCGGGCGCGAGACTGTGAAGGCGGCGCTGTCCCAATCCTGGCAGGCGCAGAACCAGCCGGCCTCGTCCAGCCCGGAGGCATCGAGCCCGCCCGCAGGCCGCTGGCGTTTCCACCGCGCGATGGCGGCGGATGTGGCCCGGGTGAACACCGGGCGATCCCAGTCCGCCGGCGGCTCGGCCCCGGCCTTGCGATAGGGCGCGTAGATTGCCGCAACCAACTGGTCGGGGGTGGCCGCCGGGCCGGCGGCGGCGGCCAGCAGCAGCAGGATTGCACTCATCGCGCGGCGCGGCGCGGGTGGATCGGCAAGGTCCTTACCCCAGCTTCCATTCCCAGCCGAGCGGATCGCCGTCCATCACCTCGACGCCCCGGGCCGCGAGTTCGTCGCGCAGTGCGTCGGAGCGGGCGAAGTCCTTCGCGGCGCGGGCCTCCTTGCGGGCGGCCAGCGCGGCCTCGATTTCGGCCTCGGTGATCTGGGCGTCCTTGGGACGGATGCGGAGATCGGCACGGGTGAGGTTGAGGAGGTTGAGGCCGAGGACGGAGTCGTAGGATTCAACCACGGCGAGTTTGCACTCATTAGTCTGTATGCTGGAGAGAACATCCTCCAGGGCCGCCAATGCCTCCGGGGTATTTAGATCGCCAGCGATCGCTGTCTCGAACCAGGATCGGTTCGCTGACAACTCAAGCGCCTCATACCGCTGGCGCTTGGCATCCGGACCTCGCGCTTTCTCCACCGCCATCACCAGCCGCTTCAGCCGGGTCAGCGCCGCGCCCAGCCCTTCCCAGCTGAATTCCAGTTCGCTGCGGTAATGCGCCTGCAGGCACAGCATGCGGTAGGCGAGCGGGTGGTAGCCCTTGTCGATCAGCAGTTGCAGCCGCAGGAATTCGCCCGAACTCTTGCTCATCTTGCCGCTGCGCTCGACCAGGAAATTGTTGTGCATCCAGATGTTTGCGCCGGGGTCGGCGCTGCATGCGTGGGCCTGGTTCTGGGCGATTTCACAGGGGTGGTGAATCTCGCGGTGGTCGATCCCGCCGGTGTGGATGTCGAAGGGAAAGCCCAGCACCGCGCCCGACATCACGCTGCATTCTAGGTGCCAGCCCGGCGCGCCCCGGCCCCAGGGGCTGTCCCATTCCATCTGGCGTTTTTCGCCCGGCGGGGTCTTGCGCCAGATAGCAAAGTCGGCGGCGTTGCGCTTGCCGGGCACCGGGTCGATCCGGCTGACCCCGTCCTCGGTTACCGCGCGGGCCAGCCGGCCATAATCGGGCACGGTGGACACGTCGAAATAGAGGCCGCTGTCGAGTTCGTAGCAGTGCCTGGGGGCGATCTGCCGGGCAAACTCGATCATCTGGGGCACGTAATCGGTGGCGACGGTCCACTGCGCCGGCTCGCGGATGTTCAATGCGCGCACGTCGGCCCAATAGGCCTGCTTGTAGTGCTCGGCGATGTCCCAGATCGAGCGGGCCTCGCTGGCGGCCATCTTCTCCATCTTGTCCTCGCCCGCATCGGCGTCGTCGGTCAGGTGGCCGACGTCGGTGATATTGATGACGTGGGTCAGCTTGTAACCCAGGTAGGACAGCGTCCGTCCCAGCACATCGGCAAAGACATAGGCCCGCATGTTGCCGATGTGCGGGTAATTGTAGACCGTGGGGCCGCAGGTATAGACGCGCGCCTCACCGGGGTGGATCGGCTGGAACGCTTCCAGCTGGCGGGTCAGGCTGTTGAACAGCCGCAGGGGGTGGGCCTCAGTCATGCGCGCCAGCGCATAATGGTGCGCGCCCCCCCGTCAAGGTCAGAAGCCGAGGAAGCGCACCTGCTGGTCCAGCGGCACGCGCGGGCGGGCAAAGCCGTTGACCGGGTTGGCGGTATCGGCGTGGCCGATGGCAAGGCCGCAGAACAGCAGCACATCCTCGGCCAGCCCCAGCTGATCCTTGATGGTGCGGCCGTAGAGCCCCATGTATTCCTGCGGGCAGCTGTCCAGCCCTTCGCCGCGCAGCAGCAGCATGATCGTTTGCAGCCACATTCCCACGTCGGACCACTGGGGTTCCTTCATCAGCTTGGGAAAGTGGCACAGCAGCAGCACCGGCGCGCCGAACGAGACCAGGTTGCGCTGCATGAACTCCATGCGCCCGGCGGCATCGCCCCGGTCGATACCCATCGCGCCGTACATCAGCCCGCCCAGCTCGACCAGCCGGTCGCGGTAGAGCGGCACCGCCTGCGGCGCGGAAAAGTCGTATTCCAGCGGATCGTCGACCGGGCTGGCCAGCAACCGCTGCTGCAGCGCCTGCAGCGGCGCACCGGTCAGCACCGTGGCTTCCCACGGCTGGAAATTGCAGCCCGAGGGGGCCATCCGTGCCCGGTCCAGCACGCGGCTGATCACCTCCAGCGGCACCGGATCGGCGGTGAAGGCCCGCACCGAACGGCGGCTGGCAACGGCTTCGGCAATATCCATGGTCATTCCTCGTCGAACAGGCCGGCAAGCTGTTCGATCATGGTGCCGCCCAATTGCTCGGCATCCATGATCGTCACCGCGCGGCGGTAATAGCGGGTCACGTCGTGGCCGATGCCAATGGCGATCAGCTGGACGGGCGAGAGGCGCTCGATCCAGTCGATCACCTTCCTGAGATGCGCCTCGAGATAGCCGGCCGAATTGACCGACAGCGTACTGTCGTCCACCGGCGCCCCGTCCGAGATCACCATCAGGATGCGCCGGTCTTCCGGCCGCGCGATCAGCCGCTGGTGCGCCCAGAGCAGCGCCTCGCCGTCGATGTTTTCCTTCAGCAGCCCCTCGCGCATCATCAGGCCCAGGTTCTTGCGGGCATGGCGATAGGGCTGGTCGGCCTGCTTGTAGACGATGTGGCGCAGATCGTTGAGGCGGCCCGGATGCGCCGGCTTGCCCGCGGCCAGCCAGCCCTCGCGGCTTTGCCCGCCCTTCCACGCGCGGGTGGTGAAGCCGAGGATCTCGGTCTTGACCCCGCAGCGCTCCAGCGTGCGGGCCAGCACGTCGGCGCTGATCGCGGCGATGCTGATCGGCCGCCCGCGCATCGAGCCGGAATTGTCGATCAGCAGGGTGACGATGGTATCCTTGAACTCGACATCGCGTTCGATCTTGTAGCTCAGCGAATGGCCGGGCGAGATCACCACGCGGGCCAGCCGCGCGGCATCGAGCAGGCCTTCCTCCTGGTCGAAATCCCAGCTGCGGTTCTGCTGGGCCATCAGCTTGCGCGCCAGCCGGTTGGCCAGCTTGGTGACGATGCCCTGCAGCCCCTTGAGCTGGGCATCGAGATAGGCACGCAGCCGGGTCAGCTCTTCCTCGTCGCAGAGATCGGCGGCGCCGATCACCTCGTCGAATTCCTCGGAAAAGACCTTGTAGTCGAAGTTGGCCGGCAGGTCGGTCCACGGGCGGTTGGGGCGGGTGGGCAGCATGCCCTCCTCGCCATCGTCGGCCCCGTCGGCGTCGCCTTCCTCTTCGGTCAGCTCGCTTTCGGCCTCGCCTTCGCTTTCCTCTTCACCCTCGCCGGCATCGGCGGCCACTTCGCTCGGCTGGGGGGCCTCGTTGCCCTCGTCGCCCTGCTCGTCGTCGTCCTGCTGATCGTCGCCGTCGGGGTCTTCCTCGTCGTTCTCGTCGGTGGCGGGCTGCTCGGCCTCGGTCAGTTCGAGGTGGCGCAGCATCTCGAGGGTCAGCCCCTGGAAGGCGCGCTGGTCATCGAGCAGGCTGGAAAGGCCGTCGAAATCCTTGCCCGCGCGCTGTTCGATCCAGCCGCGCAGCAATTGCACCCCGGGGGCGGCAGCCTCGGGCGCCGGCTGGCCGGTCAGATGCTCGCGCAGCACCAGCGCCAGCGCGCTGGCCACCGGCACTTCGTCCGGGCGGCTGGCACGGGTGATCGGATCGCCGGCGATGCGCGCGGTCAGCGCCGCGTCCAGATTGTCGCGCACCCCGGCCATCGCCCGGGCGCCCAGCGCCTCGTACCGCACCTGCTCGACCGCATCGTAGCAGGCCCGCGCCACCGCTTCTGACGGGGCGTGGCGGGCGTGCAGCGCGGCATTGTGGTGGCGCAGCTGCAAGGCCAGCGAATCCGCCGCACCGCGCGCTTCCATCGCCGCCCCGCGCGGCATGGCCCGGCCCGGGCTGGGCACCCGCAGGGTGCTGCCCGAAATCGCCGCGACGTCCGCGCTCCAGTTGACCTCAAGCTCCGGCTCGGCCGCCAGCGCGCGGCTGGCGCCGGTCAGCACGGTGCGGAAACGGTCGAGCGGCGTCTGGTCGGACATCGGCTGGCCTTACAGGCTCTGCCCGGTCTTGGCCCAATCGGCCATGAAGCCCTCGATGCCCTTGTCGGTCAGGACATGCTTGACCAGCGCCTTGATCACCGCCGGCGGCGCGGTCATCACGTCGGCGCCGATCTTCGCGGCTTCCAGCACGTGGATGGTGTGGCGGACGCTGGCAACCAGGATCTCGGTCGCGAAGGCGTAGTTGTCGTAGATCAGGCGGATGTCGCGGATCAGCTCCATCCCGTCGAAGCCGTTGTCATCATGCCGGCCGACGAAGGGCGAAACGAAGGTCGCCCCGGCCTTGGCGGCCAGCAGCGCCTGATTGGCCGAGAAGCACAGCGTGACGTTGACCATGGTGCCATCGCTGGTCAGCGCCCGGCAGGTCTTGAGGCCGTCGATGGTCAGCGGCACCTTGATGCAGACGTTGTCGGCAATCTTGCGCAGCTTTTCGGCCTCGCGCATCATCCCGGCATGGTCGAGGCTGACCACCTCGGCGCTGACCGGGCCGCTGGTCAGCCCGCAGATTTCCTTCGTTACTTCAATGAAATCGCAGCCGGACTTCATGATCAGGCTGGGGTTGGTGGTGACGCCATCGAGCAGGCCGGCCTCGGCCAGATCGCGGATCTCGGCGGTGTCGGCGGTGTCGGCGAAGAACTTCATCTGTACACTCCCGGCGGGCGATTCTTGTCACGGGCTATAGGCACCGGCGGACAAATCGACCAGCCCTGTCGCCAGCACCGCGCACAGCCCATATAGGGGCGCGATGTCCCGTGTCCGCCTTCTGGTGATGAACCCCGCGCTGGGTCCGCTCGACTATCGCGTGCCGCATGGCATGACGGTGGAGCCGGGCAGCGTGGTGGTCGCCCCGCTGGGCCCGCGCCAGATCTGGGGCGTGGCCTGGGAGGAAGAGCGGCTGCCGGCCGAAACGGTGGGCGACAATCGCCTGCGGCCGCTACTTTCGGTGGCGCCGGTGCCGCCGCTGCCGGCACCCTTGCGCCGGCTGATCGAATGGACCGCTGATTATTACTGCGCGCCGATGGCCTCGGTGGCGCGGATGGCGCTGTCGAGCAGCGCGGCGCTGGCCGGCGGGCGGACCATGACCGAATACCGCCTGTCGGGCACCGAGGCCGGCCGCCTCACCGCCCAGCGCGCGCAGGCGATCGAGCGGCTGGCGGGCGAGCAGGCAACGATCCGCGAACTGGCCGAGACCGCCGGGGTGAGCGAGGCAGTGCTGCGCGGGATGGTCAACGCCGGGCTGCTGGAGCCGGTCACGGTCGATCTGGACCGCCCCTATCCCGCGCCCGACCCCGAGCATGCGGTGCCGCAACTATCGCCGGAGCAGGCCGGAGCGGCGGGCCAGTTCGCTGGCGCGGTGCGGGCCGGGCAGTTCGCCCCCTTCCTGCTCGATGGCGTCACCGGATCGGGCAAGACCGAATGCTATTTCGAGGGGGTGGCCGAGGCGATCCGGCTGGGCCGGCAGGTGCTGGTGCTGCTGCCCGAGATCGCCCTCACCCAGAACTTCCTGCGCCGCTTCGAGGCCCGGTTCGGGGTCGCCCCGGTGCTGTGGCATTCCAGCCTCAAGGCCGC
>JAFECL010000097.1:0-743 GCA_018242165.1 Pseudomonadota bacterium | reverse complement strand
GAAGCCCACGAGGTGTCGTTCAAGCAGGACGACGGGGTGCGCTACAACGCCCGCGACGTGGCGGTGATCCGCGCCCGTTACGAAGGCGTGCCGGTGGTGCTGGCCAGCGCCACCCCGGCGCTGGAAAGCCTGACCCTGGCCGAGGCCGGGGTCTATACCCGGATCGAGCTGCCCGACCGGTTCGGCGGCGCCAGCCTGCCCGAGATTCGCGTGATCGACCTGACCAAGGCTCCGCCCGAGCGCGGCCAGTGGCTGGCCCCGCCGCTGGTGGCGGCGCTGGCCGAGCGACTGGAGCGCAAGGAACAGAGCCTGCTGTTTCTCAACCGCCGTGGCTATGCCCCGCTGACCCTGTGCCGCCATTGCGGCCACCGCTTCCAGTGCGCCAGTTGCAGCGCCTGGCTGGTCGAACACCGCCTGTCGCGCCGCCTCGCCTGCCACCATTGCGGCCACGAGGAACCGGTGCCCACCGCCTGCCCCGAATGCGGCACCGGCGATTGCCTGGTCGCCTGCGGGCCGGGGGTGGAACGCATCGCCGACGAAGTCGCGGCGCGCTTCCCGGAGGCGCGGGTGGTGGTGGCGACCAGCGATACGCTGAACAGCCCCGAGCGGATCGGGGCCTTCGTCGCCATGGCCGAGGCCGGCGAGGTGGACGTGATCGTCGGCACCCAGCTGGTGACCAAGGGCTATCACTTTCCCGAGCTGACGCTGGTCGGCGTGGTCGATGCCGACCTTGGCCTTGAAGG
>JAFECL010000096.1 GCA_018242165.1 Pseudomonadota bacterium | reverse complement strand
GCCTAGCAACAGAACCGCCCCACCTCCCACCCTTGCGCCATTTGCCCCATGCCGGGCTGCGAAACGGCACCTGCTGCGCTTCCGGTGCTCACGGCCAGTAAGGCCGCTGCGCTCCGGTTCTCGCAGGCACCATTTCTCGCTCCGGCCTGAGGCAAATGGCGCAAGGGTGGGCTGGGCATGGGACAAAGAAAAACCCCGCCGGGGCGGGGTGTCTGGGGCCGGTCTTGAACCAGTCAGCCGGCGGTTTCGGCCTGCAGCGCCTTTTCGCGTTGTTCGTATTTCAGGCAATCGATGATCTTGGCGCCGGCCATGAACACCGCGCCGGTGCAGGCCAGGAACAGCAGCTTGCCGCCAAAGCCCGGGAACACCTCGAGATAGATCCGCCCCCGTTCGCAGGCGCCCAGCGCCAGCGCATAGATGATCATGCAGGCTTCGAGCCGGGTCTTGATCACGAACAGACGGGCGAACTTGGCGAGCATTGGGCCTCTTTCTCGGAAGGGTCTTTCCGATGGCCTCACCATGCCCGAACGGCGCCGGCGTGCAACAAGTCTTTACGGCTCGTTAAGGCTTGATCGTTCCGCTTTGGCACAGCGCGTGGCAAGGTTGCCAAGGCGGGCGGGTTGGGCCATAGGCGCGCTTCTCCCTCCCCAGGGCCCGATAATGACAATTGCCGGCGCGGGCCGCCGGCACAGGACAAGGTGTGGCATGGGTAGCATGATCGATCGCGCGGGTTTGCAGGTGGACGCGGGTCTGGCCGAATGGCTGGAGGCCGAGGTACTGGCCCCGCTGGGCCGCGATGCCGGCGCCTTCTGGGCCGGGTTTGCCGCGCTGCTGGGCCAGTTTGCCCCGCGCAACCGCGCGCTGCTGGCCCGGCGCGAGGAATTGCAGGCGCAGATCGATGCCTGGCACCCGGCCCGTGCCGGCAAGCCGCACGATGCCGCCGCCTACAAGGCCTTTCTGGGCGAGATCGGCTATCTGGTGCCCGAACCCGCGCCGTTCAGCGTGGCCACCCGCAATGTCGATGCCGAAATCGCCACCATGGCCGGGCCGCAGCTGGTGGTGCCGGTGCTGAATGCCCGCTTCCTGCTCAACGCCGCCAATGCCCGCTGGGGCAGCCTCTATGATGCCTATTACGGCACCGATGCGCTGGATGCGGCGCCGGCGCGGCCGGGCGGCTATGATGCGGTGCGCGGCGCGGCGGTGGTCAAGGCCGCACGCGCTTTCCTTGACGCTGCCGTGCCCGGCTGGGAGGCGGCACTGGCCGGCGAACATCCCGCGCTGGTGGCGAAGAAGCCCGGCGGGGTGCTGCTGCGCCACCATGGCCTGCACATCGAACTGGTGATCGACCCCACCCATCCGGTGGGCAAGGACGATCCGCTGGGGATCGCCGACGTGGTGCTCGAATCCGCGCTGACCACGATTGTCGACCTTGAGGATTCGGTCGCCGCGGTCGACGCCGAAGACAAGCTGGCGGCCTATCGCAACTGGCTGGGGGTGATCCGCGGCGATCTGGCCGACACCTTCGAAAAGGGCGGCAAGCAGCAGACCCGCACCCTCAACCCCGATCGGGCATGGGGCGATCTGACCCTGCCCGGGCGCAGCCTGCTGTTCGTCCGCAATGTCGGCCACCTGATGACCAACCCGGCGATCCGCCTGGCCGATGGCGGCGAGGTGCCCGAAGGGATCATGGACGCGGTGATCACCAGCGCGATCGGCGCCCACGACGTTGCCGGGCTGGGCAAGTACCGCAATTCGCGCCACGGCAGCATCTATATCGTCAAGCCCAAGCAGCACGGGCCCGAGGAATGCGCCTTCACCAACGACCTGTTCGATGCGGTGGAGGATCTGCTGGGGCTGGCGCGCCACACCATCAAGGTGGGGGTGATGGACGAGGAGCGCCGCACCAGCGCCAACCTGGCCGCCTGCATCCACGCGGTGCGCGACCGGATCGTGTTCATCAACACCGGCTTCCTCGATCGCACCGGGGACGAGATCCACACCAGCATGCGCGCCGGGCCGATGATCCGCAAGGCGGCGATGAAGGCCAGCGGCTGGATCCAGGCCTACGAGGCGCGCAACGTTGGCATTGGCCTGGCCTGCGGGCTTTCGGGCAAGGCGCAGATCGGCAAGGGGATGTGGGCCGCGCCCGACATGATGGGCGACATGATGGCCCAGAAGATCGGCCACCCGAAGGCCGGCGCCAACACCGCCTGGGTGCCCAGCCCCACCGCCGCGACGCTGCACGCGATGCATTACCACGCGGTGGATGTTTTCGCGGTGCAGGCCGGCATGGCCAAGGCGCCGGTGCCGGGGGTGGAGGCGATCCTCGCGATCCCGCTGGCCACCGGGACCAATTTCTCGCCCGCCGAAGTGCGCGAGGAACTGGACAACAACGCCCAGGGGCTGCTCGGCTATGTAGTGCGCTGGATCGATGCCGGGGTCGGCTGCTCCAAGGTGCCCGACATCAACGACATCGGCCTGATGGAAGACCGCGCCACGCTGCGCATTTCCAGCCAGCACATGGCCAACTGGCTGCTCCACGGGGTCTGCACCCGCGAACAGGTGATGGATTCGCTGCAGCGGATGGCGGCCAAGGTCGATGCCCAGAACGCCGGCGATCCGGCCTACCAGCCGATGGCCGGCAACTGGGAACACAGCTTTGCCTTCAAGGCGGCCTGCGATCTGGTCTTCAAGGGGGTGGAGCAGCCCAGCGGCTATACCGAGCCGCTGCTGCACCAGTGGCGGCTGGCCAAGAAGGCCAAGGCCTAGGCGGCGGGCTCGAACCCGCGCCGGCGGTGCCAGCGCAGCACCGGCACCGCCAGCAGGGCGCAGGCCGCCAGCGAGATTCCCGCATCGGTCAACAGCGCGCCGGGCAGCCCGGCAGCGCCATAGCCGCGCCCGTCGAGCGCCTGCATATAGGCCAGCGGGACCGACATGGCGCCGTAAAGCAGCGCGAACTGGGTGGCGGCCAGCGGGCTGTCGCGCCCGATCGAGCGGAAGATGATCGTGCTGGCGCAGGTGAAGGCGGCGGTCTGGAAGACGTTTTCGCCCACCACCGCCACGACCAGCACCGCGGGGCTGTGCGGCAACAGCAACAGCGCCAGGGTAAAGCCGGCGCCGGCCACCCCGGTCAGCAGGTAGAACGGGGCGGGGGGCAGATTGGCCAGCAGCCGCCCGGTCAGCGGCGCGGTGGCCAGCACCGTCAGGGTCACCCCCACCCCCGATACCGCCGCGACCAGCGGCTCGGAGGCGTGGAAATCGGCGCCGATGCCGCCGAACATGTTGGTCAGGGCAAAGGTTGCGCAGGGGGTGGCGAACAGCAGCAGGCAGCGCAGCACATAGGGCGCGCGCAGCAGATCGGCGATGTCGCGCAGCAGGCGCAGGAAGCTCTCGCGCAATCCGCGCCGTTCCGTCGGGGGCAGCGGAAGCAGGGCCAGCAGCCCCAGCGGCAGGATG
>JAFECL010000095.1 GCA_018242165.1 Pseudomonadota bacterium | reverse complement strand
GCCAGCAGCCCCAGCGGCAGGATGATCGCGCCGGCCACCGCCATGGCCCCCAGCGGCGCGGGCAGCGCGCGATAGAGCAGGATATGGGCCAGCGCCCCCACGCCGAACCCGCCGCCATTGCCGATCTGGAACCAGACGCTCAGCTGGCGGTCGGTCTCCTTGGGCAGCGCTGCCCCCAGCCAGCCGCCCAGCGCGGCGGTGAACAGGTAGGCGAACAGGTTGCCGGCAAAGGCCAGCACCGCCAGCAGGCCGAGGCGATCGAGCGAGAACAGGCAGGCGAGCGGCAGCAGGCCGGTTGCCAGCCCGGTCAGCACCGCCCAGGCCCGGCGGCTGAGCCAGACATCGAGCACCGGGGCGACCAGCAGGTTGGCAAAGCCCGCGACCAGCGCCAGCGCGGTGATCGCGGCGATCCGGGGTTCGGCCACGTGGTGCGCGGCCATCAGTTGCGGCAGGGTAACCAGCAGGAAGCCCCCGGCCAGGCCGTAGGGCAGGTTGGCCAGCCCCATCAGCCACACCGGCGGCAGCCGCCGCGCAGTCAACGCGGGGTGTCCATCAGCCGGGCGATGGTGACGAAATCGTCCACCGTCAGCGTTTCGGCCCGCCTCGCCGGGTCGATCCCGGCGGCGTCGAGCGCCTCCAGCGCGCCCGGCAGGCCCTTCAGGCTGGCCCGCAGCATCTTGCGGCGCTGGCCAAAGGCGGCCTCGGTCAGCCGTTCGAGCCGGCGGGCCGAAACGCCGGGCGGCGCCGCGCCGGGCTCGACATGGATGATCGCGCTCATCACCTTGGGCGGGGGGGTGAAGGCGCTGCGGTGAACCTTCATCGCGATCCGTGGCGCGGCCCGCCACTGCGCCAGCACCGCCAGCCGACCATAGGCCGAACTGTCGGGCCGGGCGACGATCCGCTCGGCCACTTCCTGCTGGAACATCAGGGTCAGCGATTGCCATGCCGGCGGCCAGGCCTCGCCCCCCAGCCAGCGGACGAACAGCTGGGTGCCGACATTGTAGGGCAGGTTGGCAAGGACGTGGAACGGCCCTTCGATCCCGTGATCGACCTTCAGCGCATCGCCCTCGATCACCCGCAGCTGGCCAGGGAAGGCCTCCGCCAGTTCGGCGAGGGCTGGCAGGCAGCGGCGGTCCATCTCGATCGCGGTGACCTGCGCGCCGGCGCGCAGCAGCGCGCGGGTCAGGCCGCCGGGGCCGGGGCCGACTTCCAGCACCTGCTGCCCCGCCAGCCGGCCGGGGATCGCGGCGATCCGGCCCAGCAACTGTTCGTCGAGCAGGAAGTTCTGCCCCAGCGCCTTGGTGGCGGACAGGCCATGCGCGGCGATCACCTCGCGCAGCGGGGGGAGGGCGGGCGGGCTCACGCCCCGGCCCGCTGTGCGGCGCAATGGCCGGCCATGCGGATCGCGGCGACCATCGCCCCCGGATCGGCCTGGCCGCTGCCGGCAATGGCGAAGGCGGTGCCATGATCCGGGCTGGTGCGGATGATCGGCAGGCCGAGGGTGACATTGACCCCCTCGTCGAAATCGAGCGCTTTCAGCGGCACCAGCGCCTGATCGTGGTACATGCACAGGGCCACGTCGAAGGTGGCGCGGGCGCGCGGGGTGAACAGCGCATCGGCGGGATGGGGCCCGGTGACGGCAAAGCCTTCGGCCTGCAAGGCGGCAATGGCCGGGGCGATGATCCGCCCTTCCTCGTCGCCCATCCGCCCTTCCTCGCCGGCATGGGGGTTCAGCGCGGCGACCGCGAGGCGCGGGCGGGCGATCCCGAAATCGCGCGCCAGCCATTGCGCGGCGATCCGCGCGCGGCGCACGATCAGCGCGCTGGTCAGCCGGCGCGGCACCTCGGCGAGTGCGATATGGACCGTCAGCGGCACCACCTTCAGCGAGGGGCCGGCCAGCAGCATCACCGCATGCTCGGGCATGACCCCGCAGGCATCGGCGAGGCATTCGGTCTGCCCGGGATAGGGCCAGCCTGCCTCGGCCAGCCGGGCCTTGGCTATCGGCGCGGTGACCAGCGCGGCGGCGTGCCCCCCCCGGGTCAGGCCGATTCCCTGCGCGAGCGAGGCGATGGCGAGGTCTGTGCCTTCGCGGCTGGGCTGCCCGGGGCGATAGGCGCCGTCGGGCCCGGCCAGCACCGGCAGCGCATGGGGGAAGACTGCCGGGGCCCGGGCGGGATCGTCAATCGGCTCGACCGGCACGGCAAGACCGCGCTGGCGCGCCGCCGCGGCGAGCAGCCCGGCACCGCCCACCGCGAAGAACGGGGGCAGCCCCGCCGCATCGCGCGCGGCCCAGGCCGCCGCGATCAGCTCGGGCCCCACCCCGGCGGGATCGCCCAAGGTGACGGCCAGCGGGGCCATCGCCGGGTCAGTTATACTCGATGATCGCGTCGCGCCGCAGGTCGCGCAGATACATCTGGGCGCGCTTGTTGACGCGTTCGTCTTCCATCTGCTGGCGCAGTTCCTCGACGCTGGGGCCATTGTCGGCCTTGGGGTCGTCACGCCCGCACAGCATCAGCGCGCGCACGCCTTCCTGCAGCGAACCGAAGGGCGAGGTTGCCTCGCCCACCCCCAGCGCCAGCACCGCTTCCTGCAGCGGCCCCGGGAGGTCGCGGGCGCGGACCTGATCGTTGGTGACGACCTTGGCGCCCAGCTGCTTGGCCACCGCGTCCACCCCGCCGCAGCCGCGCGCGCTTTTCATCGCGGCGGCGAAGGCCTCGGCCTGCTTGGCGGCTTCAGCCTCCTTGGTGCCGGCGGGGAAGTCGATCGCCACCTGCTTGAGGCTGAGCAGCGCATCGCGCGGATCGGCGGTGAGCACCTGGCGCTTGTCGATCAGGTAGAGGATCGAGACCCCGCCGCGCGTTTCGATCGGGCCGACCAGCTGGCCGGGCGCCATCTGGCGCGCCGCGGTGGCCAGTTCGGCCGGCAGCAGGGCCAGGCGGATCCAGCCGAGATCGCCACCCACCGCCGCGGTCGAGGCTTCGGAATATTGCCGGGCATAGGCGACGAAGCTGCCGCCCTGGCGCAGCTGTTCGACGATCCGCCGGGCATTCTCGGACACCTGCGGGCGGCTTTCCGGGGTGGCCGACAGGAAGATCTCGCCCAGCCGGAATTCCTCGGTGCCCTTGGCGGCCTTCAGGCGCTCGACCAGTTCCTTGACCTCGGCCTCGGAGACGTTGACGAAGGGCTGGACGTTGCGGCGCAGCACGCGCTGCCACGACATTTCGCCCTTGATCTGGCGCTTGAGCGAATTGGGCGACGAGCCGATCCGGGCGAGGTAGGCATCCAGTGCCGGCACGTCCTGGTGGAAGTTGCCGGTGGCGACGCGGGCATAGGCGTCCGCCACCTCGTTCTCGTCGATGGAGATGTCGGCCTGCTTGGCCTCCTGGATCTCGAGCGATTCGTCGATCAGGTTGCGCAGCACCTGGGCGCGCAGCCGGTCCTGCTCCTCGGCCGAGACCTTGCCGCCATTGGCCGAGACGATCAGCGCCAGCCGCTGGTCGACATCGGTCGCGGTGATGATCTCGCCATTGACCAGCGCGGTGGCGCGGCGGGTGGCCCCCAGCGGCTTGGCCAGGAAGGTGGGGTTGGCGGGCAGGTTGAGCGAGCTGGCCGAGCTGTTGCCGCCCGCGGCGGCCGCCGCCGGCTGGGCCTGCTGGGCGCGGATGGCCACGGGCAGGGTGCCGAGCACCAGCGCCATGGTCAGGGCAAAAGTGCCGGAAACGCGCGGTTTGATCGATTGAAGCACCGTGATCCTGATCCTGTCCGATACGCGGGATAGCCCGCGCTTCCTTCTGCCCGAATGTGGCGGGGCGGCTGAACCGAAGCTGAGCGCCGGGCGCGCGGCCGTCCGTCCGATATCCCCCGGATCAGCGCGATAGCCGGTTTGCCAGCCCCTGCCAACCGGGCGCGCGCGCGAAACCGGGGGCAAGGCCGCCCGGGTCAGCGGACGCCAAGGTTGCGCAGGGCGAAGTGCAGCAGAAAGCTGCTGCCCTTGGTCGCGTCGCCCACGGTGATGAAGTCGCGCCGCCAGGTGAAGGCGACGTCGACGCAATTGTTCTGGAAGGCGAAACCCAGCCGGGTACGCAGCGGCTGGAAGTTGCTGGGCTTGGCGATCCCGACGGTCGAGAGGTTCTGGCCCGAAAGGTCGAACACCCCCGATCCGAACAGCGACCAGTGGCGGGCGAAGGCCAGCCGCCCGGCGGCGCGCAATTCGTTGGAATCCTGCAGATCCTCGATCGCGGCGGCAATCTGGCGGTTGAGCCGGGCATAGCCGACCTCGAGATAGTTGGCCTCGGTGCCCACGGTCGCGTCGATTTCGTTGCGGCGGAAGGCCAGGCTGTCCTTGTCGAGGCGGTAGCGGTGAGTCAGCTTGAGGAAGTTGCCATAGCGCAGCTCGGTCCGCCCGACGAAGTCCGACTGGCGGCTGTTCAGCCCGGTGCCGGGGGGCAGCAGGGTGGGGCGCTCGGTCAGCCGGAACGACTGGCCCAGCGAGGCGTTGACCCGCCAGCCGGGCCGGTCAAGCTGCCAGTCGAAGCCGTAGGTGAAGCGGGTGCCATCCTCGACCCGGTCGTATCCGGGGAAGCGGTTCAGCGCGAAGATGTTGGTATCGGCCAGCTCGATCGCGCGGGCATCCTCGTTGGGAATGGCCAGGTTGCGCAGGCTGGGGGTGACCACCACCTGCAGGTGCGGGGTCAGCACCTGGGTGCCGCCCAGCAGCGGGCCGACGAAGGGCCAGGCGATGTCGGCCGCCGCCACCCCCACCGCGCGCGCCTGCCAGCCGGGCAGCCCCTGATAGGTGGTGGTGGTCGTCAGGCTGTTGGCCACCGAATGGTAGAGATCGCCGCGCAGCAGCGCAGTCAGCGTGAACATTTCGCCCCAGCGGCCATAGCGGCGCATGTCCCACCGCGCGCTGGCAAAGGCGCGCTGGGTATCCTGACCGGCGCTGCGGCTGATGGCGAGGGTGTTCAGCTGGATTTCGGCCACCGCGCCGGGCAGCCCGCCCTCGAAGCGGCGGCGATAGTCGATCTCGGGCAGGGCGACGGGCACCAGCCCCTGCCGCTCGGTGGTCCGCAGGGTCTGGAAGGCCCAGCCGCTGATCGAGAGGTACGAGCTGTCGTCGGTGTGGGCGAAGGCGAAGGTCGAGCGCAGGATGTCATCGTTGTTGATGTAATAGCGCTTGAGGAAGGTGCGGTCGGTCACCACCCGGCCGGAATAGTCGACGCTCCACCCTGGCGAGAGCTGGAAGTGGCCGTTGCTGGAAAGATAGCCGCGCAGTTCGGTCTGCGAGGTGCCGGTGGTGGTGCCGGTGTCGATCCGCGAGCTGCGGGTGAGATAGCCGGTGACATCGTAGGCCCCCGCCACCCCCAGCGCGCGATAGTCGAAACTGGCCATCGGCGCGGTCTGGCTGAACAGGTAGGCGGTGACCGACAGGTCGCGGTTGGCGGCGATCTTCTGGTACCAGGTCTCGCTGATTTCGGCGCCATTCGAGGTCGACAGGCGCAGGTCCGGGATCAGCAGGCCCGAGATCGCCCGCCCGTCGGTGGCGATGAAGATCGGCGGCATCTGCGGCAGGTGCAGCCCGAAGAAATCGAGCCGCGCGCCATCGAAGCGGATCACCTTGCGATCGGGATCGTAGGTGGCGCGGCGGGCCAGGATCTTCCAGCTGGGGCGCTTGTCGCAGCCATCGTCGTCGATCGTGTCGCAGCCGGTATAGACCACCCGTTCCAGCCGCACCTTGCCATCGGCCTGGCGGGTGCCGCGCAGCGCCGCCAGCCGCCCGCCGGCGCGCAGCGAAACCAGCAGGTCGTTGATTGCGCCGATGTCGAACTGGTCGGTCAGCTCCACCGCGCCGGTGAACAGCTGGTTGCCATCGGCATCGATGATCCGGACATTGCCCTCGGCGGTGATCTTGCCGCTGCGCCGGTCCCACTTCAGGCTGTCGGCCCGCACCTGGCGGTCGGCGCGGTGGACCACCACGTTGCCGCGCGCCATGCCGACATCGCCGCTGTCGTCATATTCGACCGTGTCAGCGCTGAAATGGATCGGCGGATTGTCGGCCTCGCTGGTCAGCGGGCTGGGCTTTGCGGGGGTTATCGCCCCGGGTTGTGCCGCCATCCCGGCCCCGCCGGTCAGCGGATCGCCCAGCCCGGCGCGGGCCGTGGCCGGCCCCGCCAGCCCCAGCCCAAGCACCATCGCCGCCGCCAGCAGCAGGTGGCGCGGGCGGGCGAAAACAGGGCGCAGGCAGGCGTGCGGCCAGCGCCGCGGGCGGGGATGCATGGCTTGCCTATCGCACCGGGCGCGCCTAACTGCAATGCCACAGGGCGCAGGGCCTGCTCGGCCTGCCGCAGTTCTCGCATTGTCGGAAGGCTTCCATGGATATCCAGTTCGTTACCGCTTCCTCCGCCCGGCTTCAGGCCCGGATTGTCGATGCCGGCGCCATGCCCCCCGGGGCCGATGCCGCGCTTAGCGAAGGCGCGCGCGCCAGCCGCTTTGCCGGCAAGCCCGGTCAGCTGTTCGAGCATTTCAGCGGAGGCGAGGGTGCGGTCAGCCGGCTGGCGCTGGTCGGCGCGGGCGAGGCGGGGACCAAGGCCCGCCAGCGCCACATGGAACAGGCGGGCGCCGCGCTGGCGGCGAAATATGGCGCCAGCGGCGAGGCGGTGCTGGCGCTGGACGGCGCCGGGCTGGCGGCGGACGAGGTGGCGGCGGTGCTGCTGGGCCTGCGGCTGCGCAGCTGGCGCTACGATCTCTATCGCACCAGGCTGCCCGACGATCAGAAGCCCAGCCTGACCCGGATCGAGGTGGTCGGCGCCGCCGATGGCGCGGCAGCGGCGTGGGAACAGGCCAGTGCCGTGGCCGAGGGCGTCGAATTCGCCCGCGAACTGGTCACCGAGCCGGGCAACGTGATCTATCCCGAAAGCTTCGTCGCGCGGGCGCAGGCCCGGCTGGCCGGCACCGGGGTGGAGATCGAGGTGCTCGACGTAGCGGCGATGCAGGCCCTGGGGATGGGCGCGCTGCTGGGCGTGGCGCATGGCTCGATTCGCGCGCCGCGCCTGCTGGCGATGCGCTGGAAGGGCACCAAGGCCGACAAGCCGACGGTTTTCGTCGGCAAGGGTGTGACCTTCGACACCGGGGGCATCTCGCTGAAGCCGCCGGCGGGCATGGAAGACATGAAGTGGGACATGGGCGGCGCGGCGGCGGTGGCCGGCACCATGCTGACGCTGGCCCGGCGCAAGGCCCGCGCCGATGTGCTGGGCGTGGTCGGGCTGGTCGAGAACATGCCCGATGGCGGCGCGCAGCGCCCGGGCGACGTCGTCACCAGCATGTCGGGCCAGACCATCGAGGTGATCAACACCGATGCCGAAGGGCGGCTGGTGCTGTGCGATTGCCTGACCTGGGTGCAAAAGCAGGTCAGCCCGGCGGCGATCGTCGATCTGGCCACGCTGACCGGCGCGATGATCATCACCCTGGGCCACGAACACGGCGGGATCTTCGCCAATGACGAGGATCTGGCCGATGCCCTGCTGGGCGCCGGCAAGGCCAGCGGCGACAAGCTGTGGCGGCTGCCGCTGGGCAAGGCCTATGACAAGCTGATCGACAGCCCGATCGCCGACATGAAGAATGTTGGCCCGCGCGAGGGTGGCTCGATCACCGCGGCGCAGTTCCTACAGCGCTTCGTCGAAAAGGGCACCCCCTGGGCGCACCTCGACATTGCCGGGATGGTCTGGGCGGCCAAGCCCGGCCACAGCTGGGACAAGGGCGCCACCGGCTATGGCGTGCGGCTGCTCGACCAGTACGTGCGCGCCACGCTGGAAGGCTGACGCGGGCTTGCGGGTCGACTTCTACCTGCTGGACGGTGTCGCGCCCGAGGCGGCGCTGGCCGATCTGGCCGCCCGCGCGCTCGATGCGGGCGAGCGGGTGCTGGTGGTGGCCGAAGACCCCGAGCTGCACGAGCGCCTGTCGCAGGCGCTGTGGCAGGGGCGCCCCGGCCAGTTTCTGGCCCATGGCGCGGCCGGCGGCGCGCATCAGGAACGTCAGCCGATCCTGCTCTCCGATACCATGGAGGCCGCCAATGGCGCGCGCTTCGTGATGCTGGCCGATGGGCGCTGGCGCGATGAAGCGGCGGGGTTCGACCGGGCCTTCCTGCTGTTCGATGCCGCGACGCGCGAGGCGGCGCGCGGCCTGTGGCGCGAACTGGGCGCCGCGGAAGGGGTCGAACGCCATTTCTGGCAACAGCAGGGCGGCAAGTGGCGCGAGGCCGGCTGAAGCGCCCGGCCACGACCCACAGTCTTGCGATGCAGCATAAACCCCGCTAGGGGGCCGCGCAGTTTCCCCCACAGACCCAAGGACATTTCCCATGGCGGTGACCCGCACCTTCTCGATCATCAAGCCCGACGCCACCCGCCGCAACCTGACCGGGGCGGTCACCAAGATGCTGGAAGAAGCCGGCCTGCGCGTGGTTGCCAGCAAGCGCATCCACATGAGCCGCGAACAGGCCGAAGGTTTCTACGCCGTCCACCGCGAGCGCCCCTTCTTCGGCGAACTGTGCGATTTCATGATGAGCGAGCCGGTGGTGGTGCAGGTGCTGGAAGGCGAGGACGCCGTCGCCCGCAACCGCGAGATCATGGGCGCGACCAACCCGGCCGACGCCGCCGAGGGCACCATCCGCAAGACCCACGCCCTGTCGATCGGTGAAAACACCGTCCACGGTTCGGACAGCGACGAGAACGCCGCGATCGAGATCGCCTACTTCTTCAAGCCGGAAGAAATTGTCGGCTGAACCGGCACGGCACAGCCTGAACATTCAAGCCGCCGGGGGAGCGATCCTCCGGCGGTTTTGCATGGTCAGAACTGGTCCGCCGCGTCGAGCAGCCGGGTGAGGCGGGCCGGGGCGACCGCGCGCCAGCTGCGGGCGATGCGGGTCGCCACTTCGTCCCAGTCGGTATCGCCAAGGTCGAGCCGCATGGCGATCCAGTCGTCACCGAAATAGGCCGGTCGGTAATACCGTTCCGCGTCGCGCTCGATCAGCGCGGCCTGTTCGTCCACGCCGCTGATCTTGACCAGCAGCGCGGTCTTGCCGTCGCCATGGTGGTCGCGGCTGACCCAGGCGAATTTCTTGCCCTTCACCACCCCGAAGCAGGGCATGCCGTGGCTGGTGCTTTCCTCCGCCTCAGGCTGGGCCATGGCCAGGGCGCGGACCTGCGCGGTCAGCCATTCGGGATCGAAGGGCTGGGACACCAGCGCGGCGAGGCAGCGGCTGTAGAGCTGATGCTCGGCGATCAGCACCCGCGCCGCCAGTGTATCGGGCGTGTCACCGGGCAGCACGGCCACCGCCGTCTGGCCCAGCACCGGCCCGGCGTCGAGTTCGGCGGTGACGAGGTGGACGGTGCAGCCCGCCTGCGCATCGCCCGCCGCCAGCGCGCGTTCGTGGGTGTGGAGGCCGGGGTATTTGGGCAGCAGGCTGGGGTGGATGTTGAGCATCCGGCCTTCCCAGCCCGACACGAAGTCCGCCCCCAGCACCCGCATATAGCCGGCCAGCGCGACGTAGCGCGCGTCGCTGGCACGGATCGCGGCGTCCATCGCCGCCTCGTGCTCGGCGCGGGGCAGGCCCTGGTGCGTCAGGGCGAAGGTCGGCACCCCTTCGGCCGCCGCCAGCGCGAGGCCCTTGGCGGTGGGATCGTTGCTGGCGACCAGCACGATCTCATAGGGGCAATCGGCGGCGCGGCTGGCGTAAAGCAGCGCGGCCATGTTCGTCCCGCTGCCCGAGATCAGCACCGCGACCGGGGCGCGCCGGCGGGTCATTTGGTGAAGCAGGCGCGCGGCCATTGGTCGGCCGCGCCGGCATAGCGCATCAGCACCGTGCGGTTGCGCGGCTTCCACGCCGGGGTGGCGGCGGCGGGATCGGCCACTTCCTTCAGCGTGGTCAGGCGGTCGCCATCGCGGGTGATGGTCTGGCGGATCAGGGCGGGGGCATTGCCATCGATCTCGCGTTCGCTGGCGATCAGCTGCCAATGAGTGGCATCGGTTAAGGCGCCCGGGTCGAGTTGCTGGCTGCCGGTGGCGAAAGCCTTGCCCTTGCGCGCCGAGGCATAGCTGAGCTTGCCGCTGGCGGGATCGAACTGTTCCAGCCCGGTGATCCACACCAGCCCGACCTTGGGGCCATCGTCGAAGGCGGACAAGCGGACCATGGTAACCCCGTCGGGCTGGGCGGTGATCGCGGTGGCCATCGGCAGACCTTCCCAGCGGTCCGACTGGTAATCGCGGTATTCCAGCCGGCCGCACCATTGCCCTGCGGTGCCGGCCAGCAGCGGGGCAATCGCGGTGCCCGGCGCGGGTGTGGCGGCGGCGGCCAGCAAGGCCAGCGCGAGGCTAGGCAAGGTGCACCGCTTCCCACGCCGCGCGCGCGCTCCAGGCCTCGGCGCCGCCCTGCACGGTGCAGCCGCGCGGGCCTTCCTCGATCGCACCGATCACGTGGACGGTCTCGCCCGCCTTGGTCAGGTCGGCAGCCAGCGCCCCGGCTTCGTCCGCCGCTACCGCCAGCACCATGCCGATCCCGCAGTTGAAGGTGCGCGCCATTTCAGCGGGTTCGATATTGCCCTGCGCCTGCAGGAAGGCCATCAGCCGGCTCTGTTGCCAGGCATCGGCATTGATCCGGGCGTGAAGGTGCCTGGGCAGCACGCGCGGCACGTTTTCGAGCAGGCCGCCGCCGGTAATGTGAGCAAGGGCATGGATGCGCCCGGCACGGATGAAGGGCAGCAGGCTCTTCACATAGATCCGGGTCGGTTCGATCAGGTAGTCGATCAGCAGGCGATCCTGATCGAACAGCGCGGGGCGGTCCAGCTTCCAGCCCTTGTCCGCCGCCAGCCGCCGGACCAGCGAATAGCCGTTCGAATGGACCCCGCTGCTGGCGAGGCCGAGCAGCACGTCGCCGGCGGCCACCCGGTCCCCGGTCAGCTGCTCGCCGCGCTCGACCGCGCCGACGCAGAAGCCGGCCAGATCGTAGTCGCCGGCGGCATACATGCCCGGCATTTCCGCGGTTTCGCCGCCGATCAGCGCGCAGCCGGCGATCCGGCAGCCTTCGGCGATCCCCGCCACCACCCGTTCGGCCACGCCGTTTTCCAGCTTGCCGGTGGCAAAATAGTCGAGGAAGAACAGCGGTTCGGCGCCCTGGACGATCAGATCGTTGACGCACATGGCGACCAGGTCTTCGCCGATCCGGTCGTGCCGGTCGTGGTCGATGGCGAGCTTGACCTTGGTGCCGACCCCGTCGTTGCCGGCAACCAGCAGCGGGTCCTTGTAGCCTGCCGCCTTGAGGTCGAAGAAGCCGCCAAAGCCGCCCAGTTCGGCATCGGCGCCGGGCCGCGCGGTGGCCCGCGCCAGCGGGGCGATGGCCTTGACCAGCGCATTGCCGGCGGCAATCGACACGCCGGCATCTTCGTACGAATAGGACTTGGCAGGGGGCTCTGTGCTCATGGGCAGGCTGCTAGCGGTTTATTGCTTGGATTTCCATGCGGCATTGGGCAAAAGGCCGGTGGTTTCACGCATGTCAGCCCTGTTTTCCCCCAATCCGGCCCTTTCGCTGCGCGCCCGCCTTGCCCTTGGCGCGGGAATCGTCGCGGCTGGCCTGCTGGCGCTGGCCGGCCCCGCCCGGCTGATCGCCCAGATCGAGGGCGAACGCGGGATCGCCCCGGTGATCTCGACCGGGGATATCGAGGCCGGGGGGATCGAGGTCGATGCCCAGGGCAAGAATGGGCAGGACGCGCGGCTGAACGGCTGGAAGGCGGCCTACCGGCTGGCCTGGCAGCAGCTGCACGGCCCGGCGATCCCCGATGGCCAGCTGGAAAGCATGGTTTCCGCCGTGGTGGTCGAGCGCGAGGCGATCGGGCCGCACCACTATATCGCCCGCCTGGGCATCTCGTTCGACCGCGAACGGGCCGGGCCGCTGCTGGCGGGCGCGCAGGTTTCCACCGTGGGCCATTCGGCGCCGATGCTGGTGGTGCCGGTGCTGTGGTCGGGCGGGGTGGCGCAGGTGTTCGAGGTGCGCGGGGCCTGGCAGAAGGCCTGGGCCGAATTCCACACCGGGGCCAGTCCGATCGACTATGTCCGCCCCAATGGCGGCGGTGGGGATTCGCTGCTGCTCACCGCCGGGCAGGTCAGCCGCCACAGCCGCAGCTGGTGGCGCAATGTGCTCGACCAGTTCGGGGCCAGCGATGTGCTGATGCCCGAGGCGCGGCTGGAACGGCAGTGGCCGGGCGGGCCGGTTACCGGCCACTTCACCGCCCGCTATGGCCCCGACAGCCTGCTGGTCACCAGCTTCACCCTGACCGCGCCGAACGAGGAAGCGCTGCCCGCCATGCTCCACCAGGCGGTGGTGCGGATGGACCAGATCTATGCCGATGCGCTGGCCCAGGGGCTGCTGCGGCCCGATACCTCGCTGTCGATCGGTTCGGGGCCGGTCGATCCGGCGCTGGCCGCCCTGATCGGTGCCGGCCAGCGCGCCGAGGCGGCTGAACAGGCCGCTGCCGAGGCCGCCGATGCCGCCGCCGAGGCCGAGATTGCCGCCCCCGCCAAGCCTATCGCCGCCCGCCCGGCAGCGGTGGAAGCGCCCAAGGCCGCCGCAGCCAGCTATACTGTGCAATTCGCCTCGCCCGATGCCCGGGCGGTGGATCAGGCGCTGGGCGGGGTGCGTGGCGCACCGGGGGTGGCTTCGGTGGCCACCACCAGCATCGCGATTGGCGGGACTTCGGTGATGCGGGTTGGTTTCAGCGGCAGTGCCGCCGAGCTGGCCGCCGCGCTGCGGGCACGGGGCTGGCAGGTCAGCCAGTCGGGCAGCGTGCTGCGGATCAAACGGTAAGCCGATGAGCCAGATCGTGCTGCCCCTTGGCCCGCCGGGTGGCGGGGCCCCCTCGCGGATTGTGGTGGGCGCGGCCAACCAGGCGGCGATCGAGGCGCTGAAGGTGCCCGAGACCTGGCCCTTCGGGACCATGGTGCTGCTGGGCCCGGCGCGTTCGGGCAAGAGCCTGCTGGCTGGCTGGTTCACCGCCAGCGGCGCGGGCGAAGCGATCGACGATGCCGACCAATGGCAAGAGGATGCGCTGTTCCACCGCTGGAACGCCGCGCGCGAGGCGGGGCACCCCTTGCTGCTGACCGCCACCCCGGCGGGCGAGGGGCATGGCTGGAAGGTGGCGCTGCCCGATCTGGCCTCGCGCCTTGGCGCCGCGCTCCATGCCGAACTGGGCGAGCCCGACGATGCCATGTTCGCCGAACTGATCCTCGCCCATGCCGAGGCGCGGGGGCTGGCGCTGGGCGACGAGGCGGCGCGCTATCTTGCAAGTCGCGCCACGCGTACCCATCTGGAAGCCGAACGGCTGGTCATGGCGATCGACCGCCTCAGCCTCGAACGCAAAAGTGCCCCCGGCCCGGCACTGTGGCGCGAGGCGCTGGAGGAACTGCACGGGGCCGAACAGCCGCGCTTGTTTTAGCCGGCTGGATAGAGGACAAGAACGCATGCCCGGACGGCTGATCGACTATCTCGACTCCATCGTTGCGCGCGATCCCGCGCCGCGCACCCGCTGGGAGGTGCTGCTGTACCCCGGCCTGTGGGCGGTGGGGATGCACCGTGTGGCGCACTGGCTGTTCGAGGGGCGGGCCTATTTCCTCGCCCGCTTCGTCAACCACCTCGCGCGCTTCTTCACCGGGATCGACATCCATCCCGGCGCCAGGATCGGCCGCCACCTGTTCATCGACCACGGCTTTACGGTGATCGGCGAAACCGCCGAGATCGGCGACAACGTCACCATCTATCAATGCGTGACGCTGGGCGGCACCAACCCGGCCAACGGCGTCGGCGGCAAGCGCCACCCGACGCTGGAGGATGGGGTGATCGTCGGTTCGGGCGCGCAGATTCTCGGGCCGATCACCGTGGGCAAGCGGGCGCGGGTCGGCGCCAATGCAGTGGTTACCGACGATGTGCCCGAAGGCGCGACGATGGTCGGCGTCAAGGCCCGCTCGACGCTGGTCACGGCCGAGACCTGGGCGCGCGAGTTCATCCCCTATGGCACCCCCTGCAAGGAAGGTTGCCGCGAGGAAAACGAAGAAGCGCGCGTCGCCACGCTGGAGGCCGAAGTGGCCAGCCTGAAGGCCGATATTGCCGCGCTGCTGGCTGAGCGGGCGCCGGCACCGCGCGCCACCCGCAAGCGCAGCGGGGGCTGATGGAGGGACCGGGCGCCCAGATCGTTCCCTTTCCCGCCGCGCCGGCGCAGGTGGGTTTTGACCGGCTGGAACTGGGCCGGATTCTCGATCTTTACGGGCGGATGGTCGCCGCCGGGCTGTGGCGCGACTATGCCATCGACTTCAGCCGTGATGCGGCGAGCTTCGCCATGTTCCGCCGCGCCGCCGAGCGCCCCGCCGCGCGGGTCGAGAAACGCCCGGCCTTGCGCGGCAAGCAGGGCATGTGGGCGCTGTTTGGCGAGGCCGGCCAGGTGCTCAAGCGCGGACACGACCTGGCCGGCGTGCTCTCGCCGCTGGAGCGGAAACTGCTGAAGGTGGTCGAGAGCTCAGGCTAGAGCATCGCGCCAAAAAGTGGGAACCGGTTTTTGGCTCCTCGGCGATGCGACAGCAAGGACTCAGCCCTTCGCGCCACCCATCAGCAGGCCCATGGCCGACTGGCTCTGCTCGAAGCCGCTGCCGAAGGGCTTGTCGCCGCTGCGGCTGGAGATGGCATCCCACTGGGCGGCAAAGCCTTCAACGGTGCAGTCGGCGGGCATGGCGCCCTCGTTCATCGTCACCGCGAAGGAATGGAACACGCCCGCCCCGGCGCCAACGATGGCATTGCTGGGGGCATCTTCCGAGACCAGGAACAGCGCGGCGGGCACCACCTTGTCGGGGCTGAAGGCCTTGTAGGCCTCTTCCGGGAACAGGTCTTCGGTCATCCGGGTGCCGGCGGTGGGGGCGATGGAGTTGACGCGGATGTTGTTCTTCGCGCCTTCGTGGTGCAGCGTCTTGGCCAGGCCGACCAGGCCCAGCTTGGCGGCGCCGTAATTGGCCTGCCCGAAATTGCCGCCGAGGCCCGACGAGCTGGTGGTCATCAGCACGCGGCCGTAATTCTGCTCGCGCATCGTTTCCCACACCGCTTTGGTGGCATAGGCGCTGCCCAGCAGGTGAACGCGCACCACCAGATCGAAATCGGCCGGTTCCATCTTGGCGAAGGTCTTGTCGCGCAGGATGCCGGCGTTGTTGATCAGGATGTGCACCCCGCCCCATTCGGCCTTGGCGCGGGCGACCATGTCCTGCATCTGCTCGAATTCGGCGACGTTGCCGCCGTTCGACATGGCGGTGCCGCCGGCGGCCTTGATCTCTTCCACCACCTGCAGCGCGGCGTCGGAATGGCCGGTGCCATCGCGCGCGCCGCCCAGGTCGTTCACCACCACCTTCGCCCCGCGCCGCGCCAGTTCAAGCGCGTAGGCCCGGCCCAGGCCGCCGCCCGCGCCGGTGACAATCGCGACCTTGCCGTCAAAGGAAATGCTCATGGGATGGCTCCTGATAGGGGGTGGGTATGGCGGCCCTGCTTGACGTTTACGTCAATGGCATGGCGCGGCGGTGGGGGCAAGGGGGGAGGTTCACGCCCCCAATCGCCGCAACACCGGCACCAGTTCATCGTAATGGTCGATTACCGCGTCGGCGCCGAGTTCGTGCGGCGGCGCGTCAAAGAAGCCGAAGCTGACGGCAACGCAGGGGAGGCCGGCGGCGCGGGCGGCGCGGGTGTCGTAGGTGGTGTCGCCCACGTATGCCGCGCGGGTGGCGCCGGTGCGGGCGAGCATTGCGTGCAGCAGGTCGGGCGCGGGCTTGGCGCGGCCGGGGCCGAGGCTGTCGCCGCCCAGAATGCAGGCGAGGCGCGGGGACAGGCCGAGCTCGTCGAGCAGCTGCACTGCCAAGGCCTCGAGCTTGTTGGTCACAACCGCAAGGCGTGCACCATGGCTTTCCAGCGCATCGAGCATGGCTGCGCCGCCCGGGAACAGCGTGGTGTGGACCGCGATGGCGCGGCGGTAGTGGTCGATCAGCGGCGGCCACAGGGCGCCCACATCGTGGCCCTCGCTGCCGCCGGTCAGGTCGAGCGCCTTCTTCAGCATCAGCTTCGATCCGCCGCCAATCAGCCCGCGCACCGCGTGATCGGGCACCGGCGGGCGGCCGATGTCGGCCAGCGTCGCGTTGAGCGCGACGCCCAGGTCGCGGCTGGTATCGAGCAGAGTGCCATCAAGGTCGAAGCCGACCAGATCAAAGGGGAATTGGGCCATGGCCACGCCCCCTGCAGCCCCCGTATGGAATCTGCAAGAAAATGCTGGCAATGGGGGTGCCATGACCACGGATCAGACTCCGCTCGCCCTGATCGTCCTTGCCGCCGGCAAGGGCACCCGCATGAAAAGCGATCTGCACAAGGTGCTGCACCCGATCGCCGGGCGGCCGATGCTGCTGCATCTGCTGGGCAATCTGGGGGCGCTGGGGGTGGCGCGGCAGGTGATTATCGCGGGCGACCGGCACGAGCAGATCGAGGCCGCGCTGGCCGGATCGGGCGCCGAGGTGGTGCTCCAGCACGAGCAATTGGGCACCGGCCATGCCGCCTTGCAGGCCAAGGCGGCGCTGGTCGATTTTACTGGCCAGGTGGTGGTCTGCTTTGGCGATGGGCCGTTCCTCACCGCCGCCACGGTGGGCCGGCTGTGCGCGGCGGTGGCCGAAGGCGCGCGGGTGGCGGTGCTGGGCTTTCGCCCGGGTGACAATATGGCCTATGGCCGGATCAAGGCCGACGCCGAGGGGCGGGTCTCCAAGATGGTCGAATACAAGGATGCCAGTGCGGAAGAGCGCGCGATCGAGCTGTGCTACGCCGGGCCGATGGTCGCCCATTCGGACCACATCTGGCGCCTCCTTGAAAGCATCGACAACAACAATGCCCAGGGCGAATATTACCTGCCTGACGTGGCGACCAAAGCGATTGCCGAAGGCGCCACGGTCCGCGTGGTCGAGGGTAGCCCTGACGAGGTGCTGGGGGTGAACAGCCGCGCCGAACTGGCCGGGGCCGAGGCGGTGTGGCAGGCGGCGCGGCGGCAGGCGGCGATGGATGCCGGGGCCACGCTGGTGGCGCCCGAAACCGTCTGGTTCAGCTGGGATACCGAACTGGGCCGCGATGTGCGGGTGGAACCCAATGTGGTCTTTGGCCCGGGCGTGAAAGTGGCGGACCACGTCAACATCCGCGCCTTCTGCCATATCGAGGGCGCGACCATCGCTGCCCATGCCGAGGTTGGCCCCTATGCCCGCCTGCGCCCCGGCGCCGAGCTGGGCGAGAAGGCCAAGGTCGGCAATTTCGTCGAGGTGAAGAAGGCCCGGCTGGGCAAGGGGGCCAAGGCCAACCACCTTTCCTACATCGGCGATGCCGAAGTGGGCGAGGGGGCCAATATCGGCGCCGGCACGATCACCTGCAATTACGATGGCTATTTCAAATACCAGACGGTGATCGGCCCGCGCGCCTTCATCGGCAGCAATTCGGCGCTGGTGGCCCCGGTGCGGATCGGTGCCGACGCGATCGTCGCCGCGGGCAGCGCGGTGACCCGCGATGTCGCCGATGGCGAATTGCGGATCGTCCGCGCCGAACAGCTGGTCAAGCCCGGCTGGGCCGACCGGTTCCACGATGCGATGAAGAAGAAAAAGGCCGAGAAGAAGGGCTGATGCCCTCGGCGGCCCCGCTGCCGCCCGCCGCCATCGAGGCGGTTTGCGCGGTGTTCGAGGATGCCCTGGCCTATCGTGCAGTGCATGGCGTGGGCTATCGTGACTATGACCGCGCCACGCTGGCGGCCGACCTTGCCGCCGGGCGGCTGCATGGCCTGACCATCGACGGGCGGCTGGCCCAGATCTTCACCCTGCTGGATGCCGACCCCGCGATCTGGGGCACGCGCGAGGATGGCGGCGCGCTCTATCTCCACCGCGTGGTTACCGCCGCCTGGGCGCGGGGGCGGGGGCTGTTCGCGGCGACGCTCGCCTGGGCTGAGGGCGAGGCGCGGCGGCGTGGCCGGGCGGTGCTGCGGCTGGATACCTGGCTGGAGGCCAAAGGGCTGCAGGCCTATTACGCGCGGCTGGGTTTCGCGCGGGTGGGCGAGGTGCGGACGGGCGACGATCCGACCCTGCCGCCGCAGAACCGCAACCTGGCGATGGCGCTGATGGAAAAGCGGCTTGACAAGATATCATGATATGATATCAGTATATCAATGACTCGCATCCTGGCCGATATTCCCGAGGACGATATCCGCTGGCTTGATGCCCAGGCGGCCGAGCAGGGAAAGTCGCGCGCCTCGCTGCTGCGCGAGGCGGTCAGCCTGCTGCGCGAGGGGGCCTCGCGCCGGGGGGTGGACCCCTATTGCGGAATGTGGCGCGATCGCAGCGATATCGGCGATGGGCAGGGCTATGCCCGGCGCATCCGCAACGGCGATCCGGCATGAGCGGCGTACTGTTCGATACCCCGATCCTGGTCGATGCGCTGGTTGGTCTGGCTCCGGCGCGCACGGCGATCGTTTCGTCGCCCGAACGGGCGATCACCCGCCTCGCCTGGGCCGAGGTGCTGGCCGGCGCGCGCGGCGATGCCGAGCGGGTCGAGGCCTTTCTCCAGCAGTTCCGGCTGGTCGAACTGACCGAGGACATTGCCCGGCGCGGCGCAGTGCTGCGCGCCCAGCAGCCCGCCATGGCGCTGGCCGACGCGCTGACCCTGGCGGCAGCGCAAACCACCGGCAGAATTCTGATTACACGAAATACCAAGGATTTCCCGGCAGAGCTGCCGGGCATCCGGGTGCCCTACACTCTCTAGCGAAGGTTTCAGCGCATGTGCGGGATTATCGGTATCGTCGGCAAGGAAGAAGTGGCTGACCGGCTGGTCGACGGGCTGCGGCGGATGGAATACCGCGGCTATGACAGCGCCGGGGTCTGCACCGTTGACGGCGGCCAGCTGATCCGCCGCCGCGCGCCGGGCAAGCTGAACAACCTGGTCAAGGAGCTGGGCCAGCACCCCGCGCCCGGCAACATCGGCATCGCCCACACCCGCTGGGCCACCCATGGCGCGCCCACGGCCAGCAATGCCCATCCGCATGCCACCGAAGTGCTGGCGCTGGTCCACAATGGCATCATCGAGAACTTCCGCCCGCTGAAGGAAGCGCTGGCGGCGCGCGGTCGCAAGTTCGAAAGCGACACCGATACCGAGGTGGTGGCCCACCTGATTTCGGAACAGGTCGAGGCGGGGCTGAGCCCCGAGGAGGCCGTGAAGGCGTGCCTGCCGCAGCTGCGCGGGGCCTTCGCGCTGGCGATTGCCTTCAAGCAGCACCCCGACATGCTGATCGGTGCCCGGCTCGGCTCGCCGCTGGTGCTGGGCTATGGCGAGGGCGAGATGTATCTCGGTTCGGACGCGCTGGCGCTGGCCCCGCTGACCCAGAAGATCTGTTATCTGGACGAGGGCGACTGGGTGGTGGTGACCCGCGACGCGGCGCGGATCTTCGACAAGGACAACCACCCGGTCGAGCGCGAGGTGACCACCTCGGGCGCTTCGGCGGTGGCGATCGAAAAGGGCCATTTCCGCCACTTCATGCAGAAGGAAATCTACGAGCAGCCGACCGTGGTGGCGCAGACCCTGCGTTCCTACGTCCGCCAGGTCGACCAGAGCGTCGCGCTGCCGCAGATCGATTTCGATCTGTCCAAGATCAACCGCGTCACCATCGTCGCCTGCGGCACCAGCTTTTACGCTGGGATGGTGGCGAAGTACTGGTTCGAACAGTTTGCCCGCCTGCCGGTCGACATCGATGTCGCCAGCGAATTCCGCTATCGCGATCCGGTGCTCGAGCCGGGCGGCCTGGCGCTGTTCATCAGCCAGAGCGGTGAGACGGCGGATACCCTGGCGGCGCTGCGCCATTGCAAGGCGGCGGGGCAGACCATTGCGGTGGTGGTCAACGTTCCGACCAGCAGCATGGCGCGCGAAGCCGATCTGCTGCTGCCGACCCATGCCGGCCCGGAAATCGGGGTGGCCAGTACCAAGGCCTTCACCTGTCAGCTGGCGGTGCTGGCGGCGCTGGCCGCGCACCTTGCGGTCAAGCGCGGGCGGATGAGCCGCGAGGAAGAGATCGAGGTGGTCGAACAGCTGGTCGAGACCCCGGCCGCGCTGAACGCCGCACTGGCCCACGACGACGAGATCGCGGCCATGGCCCACCTGATCGCCCCGGCGCGCGATGTGCTGTACCTGGGCCGCGGGCAGGACTATCCGCTGGCCCTGGAGGGGGCGCTGAAGCTCAAGGAAATCAGCTACATTCATGCCGAGGGCTATGCCTCGGGCGAGATGAAGCACGG
>JAFECL010000094.1:7138-7743 GCA_018242165.1 Pseudomonadota bacterium | reverse complement strand
GGAGGCGGGGTGGGTGGTGACCGGATCGTGCGTTAGCACGATCACCAGACCAAGACTCCGGGGTGGGTGGTGCCCGGTTCGCGGCGTCAGCCGCGAACATCAGACAAAACGCCTTACCCCCCCGCTGCCGTCCGTGCCGCCTGGACCTGTTCCTGGCTGATCGGCACGATCTTGATTTCCACCCGGCGGTTCTTGGCCCGGCCTTCGGGGGTGGCGTTATCGGCCACCGGCATGGTCGAGCCGAAGCCCTGGGTGCGCATCCGCGCCGGCGATACCCCCCGGGTGGTCAGATAGTCGCCCACGGTGCGCGCGCGGCTTTCCGAGAGGATCTGGTTGTGCTGCGCCGTGCCGGTCGAATCCGCGTGGCCGTAAACGTCGATCAGGCTGTTGGGGTACTTGTTGAGGTTTTCGGCGATCTGGTCGAGCGTCGGGCGGAAGGCCGGCTTCAGATCGAAGCGGTCGGTATCGAAGGTCACCCCGTCGGGCAGGTTGACCAGGATCGCCTGGCCATTGTCGGTGGGGGTCACGTCCACCCCGGTCCCGGCGGTCTTTTCCTTCAGTTCTTTGATCTGCTTGTCCATCGTGTAGCCGATCGAGGCCCCGGC
>JAFECL010000094.1:1682-7032 GCA_018242165.1 Pseudomonadota bacterium | reverse complement strand
TTGGGATCGGTGACGCAGCCCGCCGTGGCAAGCGACAGCGAGGCGAGCGTGGCAACGGCGAGGCGGGTGGATTTCATGGCGGGGCTCCGGCTTGGTCAGCTTGGCCGCATCCTATCGCGCCGCGCAACTGAATGACAGATGGCCGGCGGGCTTTTCAACGCCGCCGCCACCGCTGTGGCCTTCGCGGAGCGGTAAAATCTTGCTAAGCGGCGTGGCGTGACACCATTTCCCTGGATCGATGTCGCGGTGATCGGCGCGCTGGTGCTGGTCAATGCCGCCTTTGCCATGTCCGAGATGGCGATCGTCTCGGCCCGCCCGGCGCGGCTGCGGCTGGCGGCAGAGCGTGGCCGCAAGGGCGCGGCGGTGGCGCTTGACCTTGCCGCCGATCCGGGGCGCTTCCTTTCCACCGCGCAATCGGGGATCACCCTGATCGGGGTGGTGGCCGGCGCCTTTTCCGGGGTCAGCCTCGAACATCCGATTGCCGAGCGGCTGGTCGCGCTGGGCCTGCCTGCCCGCTGGGAGGCAGAGGCGGGCTTCGTGGTGGCCATCGTCGCCACCACCTACCTCAACCTGGTGGTCGGCGAACTGGTGCCCAAGCAGCTGGCCTTGCGCGCGGCCGAGCCGATCGCGATCTTTTCGGCCCGGCCGATGGCGGCCTTCGCGCGGGTGGCGGCGCCGCTGGTCTGGCTGCTCGATCGTTCGTCGGGCGTGCTGCTGCGGCTGATCGGGGTGCGGGCCCACGCCAAGCCCGAACTGACCGAGGAAGAACTGCACCTGATGTTCCACGAGGCGACCCGTTCGGGCGTGATCGAGGAAGAGGAACGCGCGCTGATGACCGGGATCATGCGGCTGGCCGACCGCCCGGTGCGCGAGGTGATGACCCCCCGGACCGAGATCGATTCGCTCGACAAGCGCGCCAGCGAGGCCGAGATCCGCGCCGCGATCAAGGCCAGCCCGCATTCGCTGCTGCCGGTCACCGACGGTTCGCCCGACCGCATCGTCGGCGTGGTCAAGGTGCGCGAGGTGCTGGCACTGCTGCTGGCCGGCAAGCGGGTCCAGCTGGCCCGGCTGATGCGCCAGGCCGAAGTGGTGCCCGATCAGCTGGATGCGATGGATGCCCTGCGCGCGCTGCAGCAGGCCGATGTGGCCATGGCGCTGGTCCATGACGAATACGGCCACCTTGAGGGGATCGTGACCCCGGCCGATCTGCTGGCGGCCATCGTCGGCAGCTTCGCCAGCCATCAGGACGAGGGTGAGGGGCCCCTGCTGGCCGAGGCCGAGGATGGCGCGCTGCTGGTCGCGGGGGCCTTGCCCGCAGATGTGCTGGCCAGCCGGCTGGGGATCGAACTGCCCGACGAGCGCGACTATGCCACCGCCGCCGGCTTTGCCCTCTCGGTGCTGAAACGCCTGCCGGCCAGCGGTGAAAGCTTCACCGCCGAAGGCTGGCGTTTCGAGGTGCTGGCGATGGACGGGCGGCGGATCGAGCAGCTGCGGGTGCGGCCCGAACCGGCAGCGGCAGACGGCTAGGGCCCGGGGGCTAACCCCCGGGGGCAGCTTAACCCGCGGTTGCCGCCTGGGCCTCGCGCCCGTCGCCTTCCGGCGCGGCCAGGATGTCGCGGGTCACGTCGCCCTTGGCCACGGTGTTGGTCTTGGGGTCGGCCACGGTCGAACGGATGCTCACGTCGGGGGTGCCGGCGCGGCTGGCGGCGGCCTTCTCCACCCCGCTGCGCGGCGCCGGGCCGCCGAACATCGCGTCCAGCGTATCCTGCTGGGTGGTGCGGCTGGAGGGGCGCGGGGCGCCGGGCTGCGGCGGGGTCAGCGCGAAATCGGGCGGAACCAGCAGCGGCGCCTGCCGCTGCACCGCGAATTCATCGGGGCGCACCCGGTTGAACAGGCTGGTGCTGCCACAGCCGGCCAGCAGGGCGGTGGTGGCACCGGCAAGGATCAGGGTGGCCAGTTTACGCATTGTTTGCTCAGCTCTCCGGGGCAGGTTGGGGGCGCTTGTCGCGCGAAAGGAAGCTGCGGGCAAGCACTATCAGCACGCCCACGGTGATCGCCGCATCGGCGAGGTTGAAGATCAGGAAGGGGCGGTAGGAACCGAAGTGGAGGTCGAGAAAATCGACCACATAGCCGCGCCCCGCCCGGTCGGCGATGTTGCCCAGCGCCCCGCCCAGCACCAGCCCCAGCGCGGCAATGTCGCCCACCAGCCGCTCGCGCCACAGCCACACCGCAACCATCAGCGCGATGGCGCCGGTAAGGCCCACCAGCGCCCAGCGCTGGCCTTCCGAACCCGCCGTCAGCAGGCCCAGCGAAACACCGTAGTTCTGGGTGAAGGTGAAACCGAAGATCGGCAGCAGCGGGATATCGGGCGTGGCACTGTCCAGCGCCGGGCGCAGCAGGTGCACCGCCGGCAGCTTCAGCGGCCCCAGCACCCACGCCTTCGACGCCTGATCCGCCGCAAAGGTCAGCGCGGCAATGCCAAGGCCGATCCGGCGGTTATGGGCAAGGCTGGTCATGCCGCCCCATCGCTAGCCGCGACCACCTGATCGCAACGTGAACAGAGATCGCCATCCTCGGCCACTTCGGGCAGGTGCCGCCAGCAGCGACCGCATTTGTGGGCGTCCGTACGATGGGCCACTGCACCGACTGATTTGTCGTCCGACCAAGCCACTTCGCGAAGCTCAAAGGGGTTGCCCTGCGTTACGTTGACTTCGCCTGTAATGAACAGCTCGGAAAGCCGCGTCTTGTCCTGATCGATGGCCGCCAGAATCGAGCTTTGGCTCGCACCTTCGCCCGGAACGAAGGTGATCTTGGCTTCCAGTGACGAGCCGATGACCTTCTCACGTCGCGCATTTTCGGCAGCCACGAAGGCCACAGCGCGAAGCTTTCGGACCTGATCCCATTCATCAAGATTCGCGAGATTGGCCCACCCCGCATCCACCTCCAGCCACTCCTGCAGATGCACGCTGCCACCCTCGGGGAACCGCGTGCCCCACACCTCTTCGGCGGTAAACACCAGCACCGGCGCGGCCCAGCGGACCAGCGCGTGGAACAGCACGTCCAGCACAGTGCGATAGGCGCGGCGCTTGGGGCTATCCGGCGCGTCGCAATAGAGGCTGTCCTTGCGGATATCGAAGAAGAAGGCCGACAGGTCTTCGTTGCAGAAGTCGGTCAGCGCGCGGACATAGGTGTTGAAGTCGTAATCATCCACCGCCTGCCGCAGCGTCGCGTCCAGCCGGGCCAGCAATGCCAGCACGTAACGCTCCAGCTCGGGCATTTCGGCCACGGGCACCTTCTCGGCCTCGCTGAAGCCATCCAGCGCCCCCAGCAGATAGCGGAAGGTGTTGCGCAGCTTGCGGTATTGGTCCGAAACCCCCTTCAGGATCTCGTCGCCGATCCGGTGGTCCTCGGTGAAATCGACGGAGAGCGCCCACAGGCGGATGATGTCGGCGCCGTAGGTTTCCATCACCTTCAAGGGGTCGATGGTGTTGCCCAGGCTCTTCGACATCTTCAGCCCCTTGGCATCCATGGTGAAGCCGTGGGTGAGGACGGTCTTGTAGGGCGCATGGCCGCGCGTGGCGCAGCTTTCCAAGAGGCTCGACTGGAACCAGCCGCGATGCTGGTCGCTGCCTTCCAGGTACATGTCGGCATGCGGGCCGGTATAGCCCTCGGGCCGGGCAAGGTCGGGCCAGCGCCCGCTTTCCAGCACGAAGGCATGGGTGGAGCCGCTGTCAAACCATACGTCAAGAATGTCGGTAACGCGTTCGTAATCGGCCGGATCGCGCCCGGCGCCAAGGTATTCGGCGGCGCGTTCATCGCACCATGCGTCCACCCCGTCGGCCATCACCGCGGCGACGATCCGGGCGTTGACCGCCGGGTCGTTGAGGTACTGCCCGGTCTTGCGATCCACGAACAGCGTGATCGGCACGCCCCAGGCGCGCTGGCGGCTCAGCACCCAGTCGGGCCGCCCTTCGACCATGCTGCCAATCCGGTTGCGGCCCTTTTCGGGGACGAAGCGGGTGCGCTCAATCGCCCCCATAGCTCGCTCCCGGAGAGTTTTTGCCGGGAAGGTCTGGTGATAGGCGGCCCCATCTCCAGCGAGGTCCTCGGGAGCCACGTACGGGGGTAGGTCCTTGTCCATTGGCACAAACCACTGCGGAGTGCAGCGGTAGATCACCTTGGCCTTGCTGCGCCACGAATGGGGGTAGCTGTGCTTGTAGTCGGCGCTGGCCGCCAGCAGCCCGCCCGCTTCGCGCAAGGCGGAGCAGATCGGGCCATCGGGGGCGTTGAACTTGGGGTTGATGACCGAGCCTTCGCCGCCCAGCCAGAGCCAGTCGGCGCGATACTTGCCGTCGCCTTCCACCGCGAACTGCGGTTCGATCCCGTTGGCCTTGCACAGGTCGAAATCGTCCTCGCCATGGTCGGGCGCCATGTGGACAAGGCCGGTGCCGCTGTCGGTGGTGACGAAATCGCCCGGCAGGAACGGCCGGGGCCGCGCGAAGAACCCGCCGAGGTGGTGCATCGGGTGGCGGGCGACGGTGCCGGCGAGGTCTGCGCCTTTGTAGTCGTTGGAGTGGTAGACAAAGCAGGAAAGCCCCGGCGGCGTAATCCGTCGCCGGAACTCCTCGGAGAGGCCCTCTGCGATAAGAAAGACCTTATTCGCAAATTCCGCTTCAAGCTGCTGAGCGAGCAAGTTCAATCGCGCGACCTGGTCAGGATCGGAAACACTATCAGCAACCTGAAAACGCTCAACGCGAGTAGGTGCGTAATTGACCTCTGGCCCATAGGCGATCGCCTGGTTCACGGGAATGGTCCACGGCGTGGTGGTCCAGATCACCGCGTAGGCACCCTTCAGCGCTTCAATCGGGCTTTCGGTGATCTCGAAGGCCACGTCGATCTGGGTGCTGGTGATGTCTTCGTATTCGACCTCGGCCTCGGCCAGCGCGGTTTTCTCGACGGGCGACCACATCACCGGCTTGGCGCCGCGATAGAGCTGGCCGCTCTCCGCGAACTTCAGCAGCTCGGCCACGATGGTGCCCTCGGCCTGCGGGTCCATGGTCAGATAGGGGTGATCCCAGTCGCCATTGATGCCGAGGCGCTTCAGCTGCTCGCGCTGCACGTTCACCCAGTTCTGGGCATAGGCGCGGCATTCGGCGCGGAATTCCTTCGCCGGCACCGCATCCTTGTCCAGCTTCTTCTTGCGGTAGGCTTCCTCCACCTTCCACTCGATCGGCAGGCCGTGGCAATCCCAGCCGGGCACATAGGGCGCGTCCAGGCCCTTCAGGCTCTGGGTGCGGACGACCATGTCCTTGAGGATGTGGTTCAGCGCGTGGCCGATATGCATGTCGCC
>JAFECL010000094.1:0-1655 GCA_018242165.1 Pseudomonadota bacterium | reverse complement strand
TCCCGGTAAAGATCCGCCGCCTGCCAGCGCGCCAGAATCCCCGGCTCCTTCTGGGGCAGGCCCGCCTTCATCGGGAAGTCGGTCTTCGGCAGGAAGACGGTGTCTCGGTAATCGCGCTTTTCGGTCATGGCTGGGCGCTTAGAAGGCTCTGGGCCGCTTCGCAATCCTTGGATATCTGCGCGGTCAGCGCCTCCAGCCCCGCAAACTTCGCCTCGGGGCGGATGAAGTGGTGGAAGGCCACCTCGATCTCCTGCCCGTAGAGGTCGCCCGCAAAGTCGAAGAAATGCGGCTCGAGCAGCTCCTTGGGCGGATCGAACTGGGGGCGCACGCCAAGGTTGGCGGCGCCCTTCAGCACCCGCCCGTCGCCCAGCCGCGCGGTAACGGCATAGACGCCATAGGCGGCGCGTAGATAGTCGCCCAGCGCCAGGTTGGCGGTGGGAAAGCCGATGGTCCGCCCCACCTTGTCGCCATGCTGGACGGGGCCGCGAATGGCAAAGGGCCGGGTCAGCAGCCGCGCCGCCTCGTCCGGGCGGCCCTGTTGCAGGGCGGTGCGGATCCGGGTCGAGCTGATCACCCCGCCGGCATTTGTCACCGGGCCCACCGCGCGCGCGGCGATGCCGCACTGGGCGCCGAGTTCGCGCAGCATGGCAATATTGCCGCCACGCGCCCGGCCAAAAGTGAAATCCTCACCCGTCACCACGCCGGCCGCGCCGAACTGCTGGCCCAGCATGCCGCGCACCCATTCCTGCGGTTCGGTGGCGGCCATGGCCCGGTCGAACTTCAGCACCAGCATGGCATCGGCCCCGGCAGCCGCGAACAGTTCGGCGCGCTGGTCCAGCGTGGTCAGGCGGAAGGGCGGGGCATCGGGGGCAAACAGGGTGACGGGGTGGGGGGCGAAAGTGGCGATGATCGCCGGGCGCCCCTCGGCCCGGGCCCAGTCGATCGCCGCGCCGGCCACGGCCTGATGGCCCTGATGAAAGCCATCGAAATTGCCCAGCGCGATAATGCCGCCGCGCAGGGCAGGGGGCAGGGCTTGGCGGGAATCGCAGCGGATCATGCCGGTTTCGCTAGGGGGCAATGGCGTTCAGGGCAAGGTATAGGCCGCCACCCGGGCGGCATGGTCATCGCCGGGCGGGGCAGCGGGGAAGGCCAGCAGCTGTTCGGCCCGCCATGTGCCCCACATGGTGCGGATCGCCGGATCGAGGAAGGCGTCGGCCCCAGCCACCTCGGCCTCGACATGGGTGACCAGCCAGCGGCTTACCATTGGGGCGAACAGGGCATAGACCTGCGCCCCGCCGATCACGAAAGCTTCCCCCGCCGCGCCGCAGGCGGCCAGCGCCTCGGCCGGGGTGGTGGCCGTCACGCAGCCCGCGATGGCCGCGCCGCCGCGCGACAGCACCACATTGGTCCGCCCGGGCAAGGGCCGCCCGATCGATTCGAAAGTGGTGCGGCCCATGATCACCGGGTGGCCCAGGGTGGTCGCCTTGAAAAAGGCCAGATCGCTGCGCAGCCGCCACGGCAGGCCGCCCTTCTGGCCGATGGCGCCGTGGCGGTCGATCGCGACAATCGCGGTGAGGCGGGGGGCGGGCTGCATCGCCCGTATCAGCCACGCCCGCGCCGCCCGGACAAGTCCCGCCGCCACCCTATGCACAGCC
>JAFECL010000093.1 GCA_018242165.1 Pseudomonadota bacterium | reverse complement strand
CCCCACCCGACCCCCATAGCCTATCGGTATCATTGGGGGTCGGGTGGGGAGGCGGGGTGGGTGGTGCCCGGATCGCGGCGTCAGCCGCGATCACCAGACAAGAAACCGACTTATTTCTTCACGTGGCAGGCGATTCCGGCGGCCTTCAGCTTGCCGCACAGGTCGCTGGCGCTGGCCGCATCGCCGCTGATCACCTGCAGGCGATAGACCGTGCCGATATCGGCCTGCCCCTCGACAATGCGGTGCTTCGCGCCCTTCAGCAGGTCGCTGTGCTGAACCAGGCGGTTCCAGCCGGCCTCGGCGGCAGCGCGGTTGCCATAGGCACCAACCTGCACCCCCACCCCGCCGGCATCGGCGGCGGCAGGCGCGGCCGCAGCAGCCGGATGGGCCGCGGTGGCCGCCGGCTTGGCGCTGCTGGCGGGTGCGCTGGCCGGAGCGGCAGGCTGGGCCGGCGCCGGGGCCTTGGCGGCGCCATCGGCGCCCTCGCCCGCCAGCTGGGCCGGGCGGGTCTGCCCCTGCGAAACCGCAAAGCTGGTATCGCCCGTACCATCGAAAGTCTTGCCGCCGGGATCCTTCGGCGCTTCCTTCACCGCGCCGGCCGGGGCGGCCACGCTGGCGCCATCGGCCGGGGCGCCCGCCGCAGCGCCGCCGCGGTGCGTGCCCCACCACACCCCGCCGACGATCGCGGCGAGCAGCGCCAGGCCGCCCAGCACCACGGTCATCACCTTGCGCCCGTCGACCCCGGCTTCGTCGGCATAGTCCTCGGCGCTTTCGAGCCAGGGCAGCCGGTCTTCCTCGTGGAGGTCAAGGCGGGGCGGTTCGTGCCCGGCAGCCTCTTGCCCGGAAGCCTCGTACCATGCCTGCTCGCCAGCGCCGGCCAGCCCGTCGTGCTCTTCACCCTGCATGGCTACATTTCCTCCACAGCGACCACGCCCAGCAAAGCCAGGCCATTGCGGATAACCTGCCCGATTTGCGTCGCGAGGAAAAGCCGCGCCCCGGTCAATTCGGCATCTTGTGCCACAATGAAGCGCTTTTCCACCCGGTCATTCCCCAGGTTCCAGTAGGAATGGAACGCGGCGGCCAGATCGCCGAGGAAGAAGGCCACGCGGTGCGGTTCGCGCGCCACGGCGGCACTCTCGACCAGCCGGGGGAACTGGGCGGCCAGCTTGACCAGCTCAAGCTCTTCCGCCCCCAGCCGGTGCAGCGCGCCATCCGCCGGGGCGAACCCTTCGGCCGCGCCCTTGCGCAGGGTGCTGCAGATCCGGGCATGGGCATATTGCAGATAGAACACCGGATTGTCCTTCGATGCCTCGACCACATGGGCGAAGTCGAAATCCATCTGCGCCTCGGGCTTGCGGGTCAGCATGGTGAAGCGGACGACATCCTTGCCGACCTCCTCGACCACTTCGCGCAGCGTCACGAAGTTGCCCGAGCGCTTCGACATCTTGACCGGCTCGCCGTCGCGCAGCAGCTGGACCATCTGCACCAGCTTGACCTCGAAGGGCTTGGCCGCGCCGTCGCGCGCGGTCATCGCCGCGACCGCCGCCTTGATCCGCTTGACCGTGCCGGCGTGGTCTGCCCCCCAGATGTCGACCAGCGCGTCGGCGCTCTGGGCCTTCTGGTAATGGTAGGCGAGATCAGCGCCGAAATAGGTCCAGCTGCCGTCCGACTTCTTGATCGGCCGGTCCTGATCGTCACCGAAGCGGGTTGAGCGGAACAGCGGCAAGGCCACCGGCTCCCAGTCCTCGGGCATCTTGCCCTTGGGCGCTTCGAGCAGCCCGTCATAGACCAGATCCTGCGCGCGCAGCCAGGCCTCGGCCTCTTCGGGCTTGCCCCTGGCCTGCAATTCGGCCTCGGAGCTGAACAGGTCGTGGTGGATGCCGAGCAGCGCGAGGTCGTCGCGGATCATCACCAGCATCGCGGCCACGGCGCGGGCCTGGAACAGCCCCAGCCATTCGCCCTCGGGCGCGGCGGCATAGCGATCGCCGAATTCGGCGGCCAGCGCCTGGCCTACCGGGATCAGGTATTCGCCCGGGTAAAGCCCCTCGGGAATCTCGCCCACGGCCTGCCCCAGCGCCTCGCGATAACGGACGTGGGCGCTGCGGGCCAGCACCGCCACCTGCGCCCCGGCATCGTTGACGTAGTATTCGCGCACCACCTTGTGCCCGGCGAATTCGAGCAGCGCGGCCAGCGCATCGCCCACCACCGCGCCACGGCAGTGGCCCATGTGCATCGGCCCAGTAGGATTGGCGCTGACATATTCGACATTGACCGTGGTGCCCGCGCCCAGCGTCGAGCGGCCATAGTCGGCCCCCAGCGCGGCGATCGCCCCCAGTTCACCCAGCCAGGCCGCATCGGCCAGGCGCAGGTTGATGAAGCCCGGGCCGGCGATGCTGGCCTCGGCCACCAGCGGCAGGGCGGCCAGTTCGGCCACCAGCGCCTCGGCCAGCGCGCGCGGATTGGTCGCGGCCCCCTTGGCCAGCACCATCGCGGCGTTGGTGGCAAGATCGCCATGCGAGGGATCGCGCGGCGCCTCGAGCGTCACGGCGTGGCGCGGCAGGCCGGCGGGCAGCACGCCCTTGGCCTCCAGCGCATCGAGCGCGGCGTGAATCTGGCCGGCAAAGGCGGCGTGGAGCGTGGTGTTATCAGCCATGGCCCGCGCGGTTAGCGGGTTTGGCCGGACGAGTCGAGTTGCAGGGTGGGCAAGGCTTTCAGCACAGCCGAAAACCGGCAAAGCACCTAACGCGTGGCGTTGTACTGCAGCTGCTGATCCGTCAGCTGGAAGCCCACCAGCAGCTCGAAATGGGCGCGGTTGAGCGCCGCCTTGACCTCGGGATCGGCCATCGGGTCGCTGGCCGCGTCGGCATCGCCGGCCTGACGGCGGCGGGTAATCCGCTCGGCAATGTCGCGCGGCAGACTGGCCTCGCCCTTGTCGATGGTCGCGCCGCCGCTGCCGCTGACCTCGGCCCGCGCCTGCCCGTCGGCAAAGTCGAGCGTCACCTGGCCGATCCGCTTGGCCACCACCGCGGTGCCACCGCGCAGCACGGTGACGAAATAGGGCAGCACCACGCGGCGGGCGCCATGGGTATCGGCCCGACGCGCCTGAACCACGAAGCGCACCCCGGAATGCACCCGCGCGGACGCCTTGGGGTCGCAATCGGCGCGCACCTGGGTCATGCTGGCGACCACGTCGATCGCTCGCGCATCGGTCACCCCCGGCTGGGTGAACATGGTGATATTGCCGGTATAGTCAGGAATGCCCACCGCCGGGCAGGCATTGCGCACCGCCGAGACGCCGATCCCGTTGTCGAGCACCAACTCGCCCTTGGTGCGGCAGCCGGCAAGCGCGGCAGTGGCAAGCAGCAGAACGAGCGGCAGGCGAAGGTTCATCGAGCAGTTCCCGCGAAAAGGTCGAATGCGGCCCTAGCGAGCGCAACGGCAAAAGGCTAGAGGCGCCTTCATGAATAGCAGCTTGCCAGCCAGCCAGCCCCCCCTCCGCCTGCTGATTGCCGCGCCGCGCGGCTTCTGCGCCGGGGTCGACCGGGCGATCGAAATCGTCGAACGGGCGATCAGCCGCTATGGCGCACCCGTCTATGTCCGCCACGAGATCGTCCATAACCGCTTCGTGGTCGATGGGCTGAAGGCCAAGGGCGCCGTCTTCGTCGAAGAGCTGGACGAGGTGCCCGATGGCGCCCCGGTGATCTTTTCCGCCCACGGCGTGCCCAAGGCGATTCCGGCCGAGGCCAGCCGGCGCGGGCTGGACTGGCTGGATGCCACCTGCCCGCTGGTTTCCAAGGTCCACCGCCAGGCCGAGCGCCAGATCGATGCCGGGCGGCACATCATCTTCATCGGTCACGCCGGCCATCCCGAGGTGATCGGCACCTTCGGCCAGGTGCCCGACGGGGCGATGACCCTGGTCGAGACGCTGGATGATGTCGCCCGCCTGCCCTTTTCCGCACAGGATGCGCTGGGCTTCCTGACCCAGACCACCCTGTCGGTCGACGATACCGCCGAGATCGTCGCCGCGCTGCGCGAACGCTATCCGCAGATCGTCGGCCCCAAGGCCGAAGACATCTGCTACGCCACCAGCAACCGGCAGACGGCGGTCAAGGCCATCGCCACCGATTGCGACATGGTCTTCGTGATCGGTGCGCCCAATTCATCGAACTCGCGCCGGCTGGTCGAAGTGGCCGAGCGCTGTGGCACCCCGGCCCGCCTTGTCCAGCGGGCTACCGAGATCGATCCGGCCTGGCTCGAAGGGGTCGATACCCTGGGCCTCACCGCCGGGGCCTCGGCCCCCGAGGCGCTGGTTCGCGAAGTGATCGAGCTGGTCGGCCAGTGGCGCACGGTGCGCGAGGAAAGCGTCGTCACCGCCGAGGAACACATGGTCTTCAAGCTGCCCCGCCAGCTGACCGAAAGCGCCTGATCGCCGATGGCGGTCTATACCCAGCTGGGCGCCGAAGAACTGGCCACGCTGATCGGCCAGTTCGAGGTGGGCGCGCTGGTGTCGGCCAAGGGCATTGCCGAAGGGGTGTCGAACAGCAACTGGCTGGTCGATACCCGGGGGGGCGACGGGGCCGGCGCGCGCTTCATCCTGACGATCTTTGAAGGCCGCACCGAAGTGGCCGAGCTGCCCTTCTTCCTCGGCCTGCTCGATCACCTCGCAGCGGGCGGCTGCGCCGTGCCGCGCACCATCCATGACCGCGACGGCGCCAGCTTCCGCATGGTGGCGGGCAAGGCCGCCGCGCTGATCGAATTCCTGCCCGGCGTCTCGGTCTCGCGCCCGACGCCGGCGCAGGCCCGGGCGGTGGGCGCGGCGCTGGCCCGGGTCCACCTCGCGGCGCAGGGCTTTGCACCCGCCCGCGCCAATACCATGGGGCCGGCCGCGTGGCGCCAGCTGCTGGGCGATTGCGGGCCGGCAGGCCTCGCCGAGATCGACCCCGCGCTGCCAACACTGGTGGCCGAACACCTGCCGCGCGTCAGCGCCGCCTGGCCGGCCGACCTGCCAACCGGCGTGATCCATGCCGACCTGTTCCCTGACAATGTGCTGATGCTGGGCGATCAGGTCGCGGGGATGATCGACTTCTACTTCGCCTGCAACGACACCATTGCCTACGACGTTGCCGTGACCCACGCCGCCTGGTGCTTCGAGGGGCCGGGCGGGCGGTTCGATCCGGCGGTCTCGGCGGCGCTGCTGGCGGGGTATCAGGCGGTCCGCCCGCTCGATGCGGCCGAGCTGGCCGCGCTGCCGCTGCTGGCCCAGGGCGCCGCGCTGCGCTTCCTCGCCACCCGCGCCTATGACTGGCTGAACACCCCGCCCGACGCCCTCGTCACCCGCAAGGACCCGATGGCCTTCGCCCGGCGTCTCGCTTTCTATGCCGATCCGGCCCAGGCCAACCTGTTCGCCGCCCCGTGAAGCAGGTCGAGATCTTCACCGACGGTGCCTGCAAGGGCAACCCCGGCCCGGGCGGCTGGGGGGTGGTGCTGCGCACCGGCGCGCACGAAAAGGAACTTTCGGGTGGTGAACCCGCCACCACCAACAACCGCATGGAGCTGACCGCGGTGATCCGCGCGCTGGCCGCGCTGAAGGCGCCGTGCCACGTCAGCCTGCATACCGACAGCCGCTATGTGATCGACGGGATTACCGGCTGGATCCATGGCTGGCGCAAGAACGGCTGGAAGACGGCGGCCAAGAAGCCGGTGCTGAATGCCGACCTGTGGCAGGAGCTGTACGAAGCAACCCGCGCCCACCGGATCGACTGGCATTGGGTGAAGGGCCACGCCGGCCACCCCGAAAACGAACGTGCCGACCGGCTGGCCAGCGCGGCGGCCGAAGCGCTTCAAGCAAACCGCGCCGGCGCGTAAGGCGCCGGGTCGATCCAGTCGATCCGCTCGCCCAGCAGCAGCTGCGCCGCCAGGCGGCTGGCCGCCGGCGCGGTCTGGATCCCCACCCCGCCCTGCCCGGCGCACCAGAACAGCCCCGGCACCGCCGGATCGAAGCCGAACACCGGCACCCGGTCCGGGGCAAAGCTGCGCAGGCCGGCCCAGCGTGCCTCGACCCGTTCGATCTTCCAGTCGACCACCTGCTCCATCCGGTCGATGGCAATCGCCACGTCCAGTTCCTCGGGGGCGGCATCGCAGGCTTCGCTGTCGGTCTCGTCGTGCGGGCTCAGCCACAGCCGCGCGCCATCGGGGCGGAAATAGAAACTGCCGGCCAGATCGATAGTCAATGGCAGGTCCGCCGGGGGTGCAGGGTTCGTCCGCAGCACGGCGATGGTCCGCCGCTTGGGCTGGATCCCCAGCGGCCGCGCCCCGGCCAGCCCGGCCACCTGATCGGCCCAGGCTCCGGCGGCATTGGCCAGCACCCCGGCTTCAGCCGTGCTGCCGTCAGCCATGGCCAGCTGCCAGTGCCCGCCTCGCCAGTCAGCCCGGGCCAGGCCAGCGCGGCAGCGCACCTCGCACCCGGCCTGGCGGGCCCGGGCAAGGTAGTGCTGATGCAGCGCGGCCACGTCGATATCGGCGCCGTCAGGCTCGAGCGCCCCGCTGGTCCAGCCCGGCTTCAGCCCCGGCACCCGGGCGGCCAGCGCCGCGCCGGTCAGCCGCTCGACCCGCACCCCCAGCGCGACATTGGCGGCAATGAAGGCATCCAGTGCGGCCTCGTCGCCGGCCTCGGCCAGGTTCAGCGCGGCGCGCGGGGCCAGAAAGCCGCCGCTGCGCAGCTCCTCGCCCGAGGCCACGGTCAGCGGCTGGATCAGCGGCCCGCCCAGCGTCTCGTGCCAGAAGGCCGCCGAACGCCCGGTGGTGTGATAGCCGGGGCGATCCTCCATCTCGATCAACAGCACCCGCCGTCCGGCCTCGGCCAGCCGCGCCGCCAGGCTGGCCCCCGCGATCCCGGCGCCCACCACCGCCACGTCGTACCCGCTCAACCTTCCGCTCCCTGTTCGGCGACCCGTGCCAGAAATCCGTCGATCGCGGCCAGCACCCGGTCACGCACCGGATCAGCCTCGCGCAGCAATTCGTGGCCGGCTTCGTCGCCAAAGGCAACCAGTTCGGCATGGGGCAACCGCGCTGCGGCGGCGCGGATCGCCGGCCACGAAACCAGCCGGTCGGCGCGGGTGGCCAGCAGCAGCACCGGCGTGGTGATCCGCTCCAGCACCCCGCGCTGAGCCAGCCCGGCGATCGAGGCTGCCGCGCGTTCGATCCACCCCCAGCTGCCACCCCCCATCACCAGTTCAGGCCGCGCCGCGCGCCACCACACCTCGTCGGCATAGCGGGCGGCATCGTGGGTCAGCAGGCGGGCGCGCAGATCCGCCGCCGCGCCGGGATGCTCGCCGGCATCCCAGGCGGGGCGGCGCGGATCGCCCAGCGTCACCATCACCCGGCCGATCAGCCGCAGCAGCGCGGTCGGCAGCCAGGTGGGATGCAGCCCCAGCATCGGCGCGCTCAGCACCGCGCCGGCAGGGTCGACCTGCGCTTCGGCCAGCGCCCGCAGCACCA
>JAFECL010000092.1:12186-17269 GCA_018242165.1 Pseudomonadota bacterium | reverse complement strand
CGGCGGCTGATCTCGGTCTTGCCGCAACCCGTGGGGCCGATCATCAGGATGTTCTTGGGGCTCACCTCGTCGCGCAGGTCCGCCGCCAGCCGCTGACGGCGCCAGCGGTTACGCAGGGCCACGGCCACGGCCCGCTTGGCCTCGGCCTGGCCAATGATGTGCTCGTCCAGCGCGGCGACAATCGCCTTGGGGGTAAGGTTGACGCTCATGGGGATTCCGTTCAGCCGACTGTCTCAACCGTCAGCCGGTCATTGGTGAATACGCAGATCTCGGCGGCCACCGCCATTGCCCGGCGGGCGATCGCCTCGGGGTCGCTTTCATAGTCGGCCAGCGCCCGCGCCGCCGCCAGGGCATAGTTCCCGCCCGAGCCGATCGCGGTAATCGCCACCGCGCCACTGGCCTCGGGCTCGAGCACGTCGCCATTGCCGGTCAGCACCAGCAGGCTCTCGGCATCGGCAACGATCATCAGGGCTTCAAGGTTGCGAAGATATTTATCGGTCCGCCAATCCTTGGCCAGCTCGACGCAGGCGCGCAGCAGCTGGCCGCGATGCGCCTCGAGCTTCTTCTCCAGCCGCTCGAACAGGGTGAAGGCATCGGCGGTGGCCCCGGCAAAACCGGCGATAACCTTGCCATGCTCGCCCAGCCGGCGCACCTTGCGGGCGTTCGGCTTCATCACCGTGTTGCCCATGGAAACCTGGCCATCGCCGGCGATGACGGTGCGCCCGCCCTTGCGGACCCCGATGATGGTGGTGCCGTGCCACTGAATCAGGCCGTGGCTGGCCGCATGTTCGCTCATGCCAGCCGATATGGGGTGCCGGCGGGCAAGATCAAGCTGGTGCGGCTCAGCTGCCGTTGGGCCCGCTGCCCGGACCGCCGCCCTGAGCGCCCGCGCCGCCGGTGCCGACCACACCGATGTTGCCGAACAGGTCTTCGAGCAGGGTACGGGTACGGCCCAGCGTGGGGGTCTTGGCCTTGTCGGGGTTCAGCGCGATGGCCTTTTCCATCCCGGCCTTGTCGATCCCGGCAACATTGCCGTTGCCGTCAAACCGCACCCGCAGCACCATCTCGTTGGTGGGTTGCGGGCGCTTGAAGGCGAACTGGCGGGTATCGACCGAAACATAGTACCAGGCCGGATCGCCGAACTGGCTGGCAAAGGTCGGCCGGCCCAGCGTGGCCTGGACCGAGGCCTTGTTGTCCACCCCGGGCTGGATCGATTCGACCAGCGCCTGATCGACCAGGAAGCCGCGATGATCGCGGATCGAGGTGCAGGCCCCCGCCGCCAGCACCAGCGTGGTGCCCATCGCCAGACGTATCGCCTTCCTGTTCATCGAGCTGCTGCTCCAAACCTGTGCCGCGTGGCCATGCCGGGCATTGCCCCGCCGCCGCGCTTCGATTACCAGCCCGGCCCATAAGGCCAGCCGGGCCATTGCGCAATGCCGCCGGCTGGCACCCCACGCTTTAATCGCGGCTGAACCGCCGCCCGGGATTGCCGCCATGTTCAAGTTCCTTGCCCGCCTGATCACCCCCACCGACGATCACGCCGGGGTGCGGGGCCTGTGGCATGCGGTGGTGGCGCGGGCGCGCGATCCCGAATGGTATGCCCGCCTGGGGCTGGCCGATACGGTGGCCGGGCGCTTCGACGCGATCACGCTGGTGCTGGCCCTGGTGCTGCTGCGGATGGAAACCAGCGAGCCGCTGATCGCCCCCTCGGTCCGGCTGACCGAACTGTTCGTCACCGACATGGATGGCCAGCTGCGCGAGAGCGGAGTGGGCGATCTGGTGGTGGGCAAACACATCGGCAAGCTGATGAGCGTGCTGGGCGGCCGGCTGGGCGCGCTGCGCGAGGCGCTGGCCGATGCCGCCGACCCGGCGCTGCTGGAGGCCGCGATCGAACGCAACATGACCCTGATCGAGGGCGCGTCGCCGGCGGCGCTGGCCGGCGCGGCGCGCATGCTGGCCGGCCAGTTGGCCCAGCGCGACGATGCCGCGATCCTGGCGGGGCAGCTGGCGTGAGCGTACCCGAGTTCTCGCGACCAGTCGATCGCCGTGGCCTGCCCGCCACGGCCGTGATCATCACCGCCACCCCGGCGGAATGCGCCGCGCTGGCGGCACGTTTCGACCTGGTCGCGGTGAAAGCGCTGAGCGCCGAGATCGAACTGGTGGCCAAGGGCGCCGAAATCGCCGCCAGCGGCACCCTGCGCGCCAGCGTGATCCAGAGCTGCGCGATCTCGGGCGAGGATCTGGCGCAGGAGATTGCCGAGCCGGTGACGCTGCGGTTCGTGCCCGAGGGGGCCGGGCCGCCCCCCGGCGAGGATGTCGAACTGAGCGCCGAGGATTGCGACGAAATCCCCTACGCCGGCACCCAGTTTGATCTGGGCGAGGCGCTGGCGCAGACCCTGGGGCTGGCGATCGACCCCTTCGCCACCGGCCCCGGGGCGGAACGCGCCCGGGCGGCGGCGGGCCTGCTTGACCCCGAAGCCAGCGGGCCCTTTGCGGCGCTGGCCCGGCTGAAGGGCGGCGATTGAGCCTCGCGCCGGCCCTGGCCTTCGCCCTTGCCGGGGCGCTGGGCGGGCTGCTGTGGTGGCGCCGCCGCGATCCGGCACGGCCCACGCGGCCAGCCGCCGCCCCGGCCACCGACCTGGCCGAAGCGGTGTTCGAACAGGCCTCGCAACCGCTGCTGATCGTGCAGGGCAACCGGGTGGCCCGGGCCAACGCCGCCGCCCGCGCCGCCCTTGGCGCGCATGTCGTGGGGCAGGATCCGCGGGTCGGGCTGCGCCACCCGGAGGCGATCCGGCTGCTGGATGCCGCAGCGGATGGCAGCGTCGATGCCCCCGGCCTGCTGGGCGGGCGCACCCAGTGGCAGCTGACCCGGCGCACGCTGGCCGAAGGCTGCTGGCTGGTCGAGCTGAGCGACCGCACCGCGGAGGCCGATGTCAGCCGCGCCCACACCGATTTCGTCGCCAACGCCAGCCACGAATTGCGCACGCCGCTGGCGGCGATCATCGGCTATGCCGAAACCCTCGCCGACGCCGGGCCGGCGCTCGACGAAGCCACCGCCAGGCGCTTCACCGCGATCATCGGGCGCGAGGCGCAGCGGATGCTGACCCTGGTCGACGACCTGATGACCCTGTCCCACGTCGAGGCCGAGAAGCACGAACGGCCCGGCGAAATGCTCGACCTCGGCCAGCTGGCCGCGCGGGTGGTGGCCGAAGTCTCCTCGCTGCGCGGCAAGGAACGCGTGACGCTGGAACCGCCCACTGGCGGACTGGTGGTGGCGGGCGATGCCGGCCAGCTGGAACAGGCGCTGCGCAACCTGATCGACAATGCGCTGAAATATGGCGCCCCCGACCAGCCGGTAACGGTCAGTGCCAGCCCGGCGGGCGGGCGGGTGGTGCTGGCGGTGCGCGACCGGGGGCCCGGCATCGCCCCCGAACACCTGCCGCACCTGACCCGGCGGTTCTATCGCACCGACCCCGGCCGCAGCCGCGCCTCGGGCGGGACGGGGCTGGGGCTGGCCATCGTCAAGCACATCGTCGAGCGGCATGGCGGCGAACTCGAGATCGCCAGCACCCTGGGCGATGGCACCCGGGTCAGCCTGACGCTGCCTGCTGCTGCGGCGTGACCGCGATGCCGCAGTCTTGTCATCAAATTGTCTTGAAAGCCGGCCAGAGGCTCGGCTTGATATCGCCCCCGCCACCCAGGATCTGCCCCATGGCCCAAGAGCACACCGTCAAGGCCTTCGACAACGACATCGCCAGCCTGCGCGGCCTCGTCGCCGAGATGGGGGGCCTCGCCGAACTGTCGCTGAGCGAGGCGATGGAGGCGCTGGTCAAGGGCAACCAGCAGCTGGCCGAGGCGGTGATCGCCCGCGACAAGCGGATCGACGCGATCGAGGCCGAGGTGGACCAGCTGGCGGTGCGGATCATCGCCCTGCGCGCACCGGTGGCCGACGACCTGCGCGAGGTGATCGCCGCGCTGAAGATCGCCGGGGTGGTCGAGCGGATCGGCGACTATGCCAAGAACATCGCCAAGAGCACCGACAAGATCGAGGAGCGCAAGCGGTTCGAGCCGCTGGCCCTGATCCCCGCCATGGCCGAACTGGCCGGCAGCATGGTCCACGATGTGCTGACCGCCTATGCCGCGCGCGATCCGGTGCTGGCCCGCGCGGTGGTCGAGCGCGACGCGCGGGTCGATGCCTTCTACAATTCGCTGTTCCGCAGCCTGGTCAGCCACATGATGGAAAGCCCGGCGACGATCTCGACCGCCGCGCAGCTGCTGTTCGTCGCCCGCAACATCGAGCGGATCGGCGACCATGCCACCAATGTCGCCGAAATGGTCTATTTCGCCGCCACCGGCGATTACCTGACCGACCGGGACGAGCGGGTCTAGGCCCATGGCAATCGCCCGCCTGCTGCTGGTCGAGGATGATCCGGCGCTGGCCGAGCTGCTGGAATTCCGCTTCTCCAGCGAAGGCTATGCCGTAACCCACACCGCCGACGGCGACGAGGCGCTGCTGCTGGCGGCGGAAAGCCCCCCCGATCTGGTGGTGCTCGACTGGATGATCGAGGGCACCAGCGGGATCGAGGTCTGCCGCCGCCTGCGCCGCGACAAGGCCACCGCCCATGTGCCCATCGTGATGCTGACCGCGCGCGGCACCGAGGATGACCGGGTGCGCGGGCTGGAAACCGGGGCGGACGACTACATTTCCAAGCCCTTTTCGCCGCGCGAACTGCTCGCCCGGGTCAATGCGATCATGCGGCGGATCCGCCCGGCGCTGGCCGGCGAAGTGCTGGAAGTGGGCGACCTGTCGCTCGATGCCACCGCCCACCGGGTCACCCGGCGCGGCCTGGCGCTGAACCTTGGCCCCACCGAATATCGCCTGCTGAAGTTCCTGATGGAGCACCCGGGGCGGGTCTTTTCGCGCGGCCAGCTGCTCGACGCGGTGTGGGGCACCGAGAGCGAAATCGAGCTGCGTACGGTGGACGTCCACATCCGCCGGCTGCGCAAGGCGATCGAGCTGCCGGGGGCGGCCGACCCGGTCCGCACGGTGCGTTCGGCGGGCTATGCGCTGGAAGCAACGGCG
>JAFECL010000092.1:1398-12143 GCA_018242165.1 Pseudomonadota bacterium | reverse complement strand
CGCAAGATTCCTCGTTTGCCGCATGATTTTTGACAAAACCGGATTCCACTTTTTGTCATCATGCTCTAGCGCCGCAAAATGCACGACATCAAATTCATCCGCGAGAACCCCGAGGCGTTCGATGCCGGCCTGGCCCGGCGCGGGCTTGGGCCGATGTCGGGCGCGATCCTGGCCAAGGATGCCGAGACCCGCGCCGCCAAGCAGCGTTTCGAGGAACTGAAGGCCGAGGCCAACACCGCCAATGCCGCGATCGGTGCGGCAGCCAAAGCCGGTCGGCAGGACGAGGTGGCGACGCTGAAGGCCAAGGGCGCCGCCTTCAAGGAGCAGCTGCCGGCGCTGGAAAGTGCCGCCGCAGCGCTGGCCGGCGAAGTCGACGAAATGCTCGCCACCCTCCCCAACCTCCCAGCCGCCGAAGTGCCCGAGGGCGCCGACGAGGAAGGCAATGTCGAGCAGAAGCGCTGGGGCGATCCGCGTGATTTCGACTTCTCACCTCGAGATCATGTCGACATTGGCGGTGCACTCGGGCTTGATTTCGAGACCGCGCAAAAGGTTTCGGGTGCCCGCTTCGCCTATCTCAGGGGCAAAGTCGCCCGCCTAAATCGCGCACTAGGGCAGTTCATGCTCGACAGTCACACGCAGAATTTCGGCTACTGGGAAGTCTCGACCCCGGTGCTGGTGCGCAGCGAGGCGATGTTCGGCACCACCCAGCTGCCCAAGTTCGCCGAGGACAGTTTCCAGACCACCGACGGGCGCTGGCTGATCTCGACCTCGGAAATCAGCCTGACCAACCAGGTGCGCGAATCCATCCTTTCCGAAGCCGAACTGCCGCTGCGCTTCACCGCGCTCACCCCGTGCTTCCGCAGCGAGGCCGGGGCGGCGGGCAAGGATACCCGCGGGCTGATCCGCCAGCACCAGTTCGACAAGGTCGAGCTGGTCAGCATCACCACCCCCGAAATGTCGCGCGATGAGCACGAGCGGATGACCAGCGCGGCAGAAGCGATCCTCGAGGCGCTGGACCTGCCCTATCGCCGGATGCTGCTCTGTGCGGGCGACATGGGCTTTGCCGCCGAAAAGACCTACGACCTCGAGGTCTGGCTGCCGGGCCAGGGCAAGTACCGCGAGATCAGCTCGTGCTCGAACTGCGGGCCGTTCCAGGCGCGGCGGATGGCGGCGCGTTACCGGCCCGAAGGAGAAAAGGGCACCCGCTTTGTCCACACGCTGAACGGTTCGGGGCTGGCGGTGGGCCGCACGCTGGTCGCCGTGCTGGAGAATTACCAGAACAGGGATGGCTCGGTCACGATCCCGCCGGCGCTGGTCGGCCACATGGGCGGGATCGAAGTGATCGAGCCGGCGCGCTGATGCGGATCCTGGTCACCAACGACGACGGGATCAACGCCCCGGGCCTGAAAGTGGCCGAGGCGGTGGCCCGGGCGCTGAGTGACGACGTCTGGGTCTGCGCCCCCGCCGAAGAGCAGTCGGGCGCCGGCCATTCCTTGACGCTGACCCGCCCGGTGCGCCTGCGCCGGCACGACGAGCGGCACTGGTCGGTGACCGGCACCCCCACCGATGCGGTGATGCTGGCGATGAAGCAGGTGATGCCGGGCTTGCCCGACCTGATCCTCTCGGGCGTCAACCGGGGGGCCAACCTGGGGGACGACGTGACCTATTCGGGCACCGTTTCGGCGGCGATGGAAGGGGCGCTGGCCGGGATTCCGGCGATCGCGCTGAGCCAGGTCTATGCCCGCGAGGGAATGGGTGACACCGTGCCCTTCGAGGCCGCCGAACATTGGGCCGAGGCGGCGATCCGCCCGCTGCTTGACTGGCCGTTCCCCCCGCGCAGCCTGGTCAACATCAACTTCCCGCCGCTGAAGGGCGATGCGGTGAAGGGCATCCGCGTGGTGCGGCAGGGCTTTCACGATTACGCCCGTGGCTCGGTGGTCGAGGGGACCGATCCGCGTGGCTATCGCTATTACTGGTTCGGCCTCTACGGGATCGAGCATACCCCGGGGCACGATACCGACCTGGAAGCGGTGGCCGACGGCTATGTCGCGGTTACCCCGCTGCAGCTGGACCTGACCATGGATGCCGCGCTGGCCGGGCTGAAGGCCCGCTACGCATGAGGGTGGCGGCGCTCGGCCTGGCCGCGCTGGCGCTGATGGCTGCGGCGCCGGCCGATCTGGCGCCCAAGAAGCACGCGCCCGCCAAGCCGGCCAAAGCCAAACCCAAGGCCGCGCCCGCCGAAACCCCGCCTGACGAGGAAAGCGAGCACGTGGTGCGCGAGGGCGAAACGCTGGGCGGGATCGCCGCGCGGGCCAGGATCCCCCGGGTGCTGATCATCGAGGCCAATGGCCTGAAGGCGCCCTATGCGGTCAAGGCCGGGCAGAAGCTGACCCTGCCGCGCACCCGCCACCACACGGTCAAGCCGGGCGAAACCGGCTTCGACATCGCGATGCATTATGGCGTGCCCTTTTCGGCGATCGCCGTGGCCAACGGGATGGCCCGTGATGCGGTGCTGAAGCCGGGGCAAAAGCTGCTGATCCCGACGGTGATCCAGCCCGCCACCCCGGCAGCTGCCGAGCCGGGCAAGGCCGCCGCCCGCGCCGCCAGCGCCGCGGCCGAGGCGCGCGATGCTGCCTCGGCCCCCGAATTCGTCTGGCCGCTGGCCGGCAAGGTGGTGCGCCCCTATGCCAGCCGCGCGACGCACAACTACCACGACGGGATCGACATCGTCGCCCCGGCGGGAACCGCGGTGCGCGCCACGGCGGCGGGCAAGGTGATCTTCGCCGGCGAGGAACCGCAGAGCTTTGGCCAGCTGGTAGTGATCGACCATGGCCACGGCTGGCAATCGGCCTATGGCTTCCTCTCGCGGGTCACGGTCAACCAGGGCGACAATGTGCGGGCGCGCGAGCGGGTCGGGCTGGTCGGCCGCAGCGGCAAGGCCCCGCGCGACCAGCTGCACTTCGAACTGCGCCGCGCCAACAAGCCGACCGACCCCGCCGGGCAGTTGCCCGAGGCACCCAAGGGCGGGGCAGAAAAGCCGAAGGGCTGAGCCGCCTCAGACCCCCAGCAGCACGAAGACCCCGCCCATCACGGCAAAGGTCGCTACCCAATGGCCGACATCGATCGCCATCAGCCGAACCGAACGCAGCGAATAGAGGTAGTCGATCACCAGCGCCGGGCCGACAAAGCCCAGCCCGATGCCAGTCGAGATCATCATCGTGGTCTGGGCCGAATGGGCGACATGGGCCAGAAGGTGGCCAAGGAAGAAGGCGATCACCAGATCGAGCAGCAGGGTAAGCGTGAACAGCTTCCTGGGATCGAACCGGGCCTTGTCGGCATCGGTAAAGCCCCATTCGGCCATCCATGCTTTGCCAAAAAGCGGCCCGTACCACAGCCCGCCGACGGCGAAGCCGGCAACAGCGGCGGCAGCGGTCGGGATCAGATGCGCGAAGGCCATGGTATTTCTCCCCCCTGCGATGATTATTGCTTGCGCTACCATGCGCTTGCGTGCCCGAGGTGACAAGCGCCGCGCTTGCGCCTATCTGCCCCGCCCATGGCAACCGAAATCCCCCCCTCTCCCAAGGTCGGCATGGTCAGCCTGGGCTGCCCCAAGGCGCTGGTCGATTCGGAACGGATCCTCACGCAGCTGCGCGCCGATGGCTATGCGATGAGCCCCGACTATGCCGGGGCCGACGTGGTGCTGGTCAACACCTGCGGGTTCCTCGATTCGGCCAAGGAAGAAAGCCTGGCCGCGATCGGCGAGGCGATTGCCGAGAACGGGCGGGTGATCGTGACGGGCTGCATGGGCAACGAGGCCGAGCTGATCCGCGCCAGGTTCCCCGATGTGCTGGCGGTAACCGGCGCGCACCAGTACGAGGCGGTGGTCTCGGCGGTGCACGAGGCCGCCCCGGCGGCGCGCGGGCCCTTCGTCGATCTGGTCCCGCAGGGCGACGTGAAGCTGACCCCGCGCCACTACAGCTACCTGAAGATTTCCGAAGGCTGCAACCACGCCTGCGCCTTCTGCATCATCCCGCAGCTGCGCGGCCCGCTGGCCAGCCGGCGGATCGACGCGGTGCTGCGCGAGGCGGAAAAGCTGGTTTCCGCCGGCACCCGCGAACTGCTGGTGATCAGCCAGGATACCAGCGCCTATGGCGTCGATATCCGCCACGAGGCCCGCGCCTGGCACGGCCGCGAGGTGCGCGCCCACATGACCGACCTGGCGCGCGAACTGGGCGGCCTGACCACCCCCGATGGCCAGCGCCCGTGGGTGCGGCTGCACTACGTCTATCCCTATCCGCACGTCGAGCAGGTGATCCCGCTGATGGCCGAAGGGCTGCTGACCCCCTACCTCGACATCCCCTTCCAGCACGCCGCGCCCAATGTGCTCAAGGCGATGAAGCGCCCGGCGAACGAGGCCAAGGTGCTGGAACGGGTAAAGGCCTGGCGCGCCATCTGCCCGGACCTTGCGATTCGCAGCTCGTTCGTGGTCGGCTTCCCGGGCGAGAGCGAAGACGATTTCCGCTACCTGCTCGACTGGCTGGAGGAAGCGCAGCTCGACCGGGTCGGCGCCTTCCGCTTCGAGCCGGTGGCCGGCGCCCCCGCCAACAACCTGCCCGGCGCCGTGCCCGAGGCGGTGAAGGAGGAGCGTTACGCCCGGCTGATGGAAGTGACCGAGCGGATCAGCGCCGCCAGGCTGGCCGCCAAGATCGGCCGCACCCTGCCGGTGATTATCGACGAGGTGGGCGAGCCCGACGAGGATGGCGACGTGGGCGCCACCGGCCGCACCATGGCCGACGCCCCCGAGATCGACGGCGCGGCCTATCTGCGTCAGGTTCCGGCGGGGCTGGCGCCCGGCGCGATTGTCGATATGCTGGTCGAGGATGCCGACGCGCACGACCTCTTCGGAGTGATCGCGCGCTGAAATCGGGGGCTTGGCAGCGCCCGGCGAATTTGCTTACATGGCTGTAAGCAAGGGGAGAGGATGATGCAGGCACAGGCAGCTTCGGCGACGGCGATGGACCACGCCCCCAGCCCCTGGGGTCAACCCGGGGTGATCGACGTGCTGATCGTCGGCGCGGGGATCTCGGGGATCGGCATGGCCGCGCACCTCGCCCGCCGCTGCCCCACCCTCAACTATGCCATTGTCGACCGGCGCGACAGCATCGGCGGCACCTGGGACCTGTTCCGCTATCCCGGCATCCGCTGCGACAGCGACATGTTCACCCTGGGCTATTCGTTCGCCCCGTGGGAGGGCGAAAAGACCATCACCACCGCGGCCACCATCCGCGACTATCTGACCGAAGTGGCCGACCGCTTCGACATCACCGGCAAGATCCGCTTCAACGCCCATGTCGAGAGCGCCGATTTCGACAGCAAGACCGCGCTGTGGCGGGTGCGCCTGAAGGACGGCACCGAACTGAGCGCGCGTTTCCTGTTCATGGGCGCGGGCTATTACGACTATGACGAGGCCCACGATCCCCAGATCCCGGGGATCGACAAGTTCAAGGGCCGGGTGCTCCATCCGCAGTTCTGGCCGGAAGANNACCATGGTGCCGGCGATGGCCGACAAGGCCGCCCACGTCACCATGCTCCAGCGCACCCCCACCTGGTACATCTGCATGCCCTCGCGCGACTGGATGGCGAACGTGCTGCGCAAGGTGCTGCCCGGGCGGATCGCCCACCGCCTGGTCCGCGCCCGCAACGTGCTGCTGGCCGACCGGATGTTCAAGAAATCGCGCCGCGATCCACAGAAGATGGCCGACTGGCTGACCAAGCGCCTGAAGGCCGACCTTGGCTCCAAGTGGAACGAGAAGGACTATGTCCCGCCCTACGGCCCGTGGGAGCAGCGGATGTGCCTGGTGCCCGACAGCGACATGTTCAAGGCCATCGTCGCGGGCAAGGCCAGCGTGGTCACCGGGCGGATCAAGACGGTCGAGAAGGACGGCATCGTGCTGGAAGACGGCACCCGCGTGCCGGCCGACTGCATCGTTACCGCCACCGGGCTGAAGCTGGCGGTGGGCGGCAAGATCGCGGTCAGCGTCGATGGGCAGAAGGTCGATTTCTCGGATCGCTACTGGTACCGCAACTGCATGTTCTCGAACGTGCCGAACGTTGCCGGCCTGTTCGGCTATCTCAACGCCAGCTGGACCCTGCGGGTCGACGTCGTCGCCAGCTATCTGGTGCGGGTGATCGAGCAGATGCAGGCGTGGGGCGCCCGCAAGGTGACCCCGGTGATGGACGAATCCGCGCGGCCCGAGGCCGAGGGCATCTTCGCCGGCTTTTCCTCGGGCTATCTCGACCGCTCGGGGTCGATCACCCCGAAGAACGCGCCGGAAAGCCCGTGGCGGATCAACCAGGACTATCTGGCCGATCGCCGCGAGCTGGCCGAGGCCCCGGTCGACGACGGGATCCTCAAATTCGAGCGATAATCCCTTTCACGGGGCGCGCCGCCCCGTCATAACCCGCAGGTCATGGCCGAATCGCCCCGCATCTACACCGCCGCGCTGATCGTCATCGGCGACGAGATCCTGTCGGGCCGCACCCATGACAAGAACATCGCCCAGATCGCCAGCTGGCTGGGGGTGCAGGGCATCCGCCTGAAGGAAGTGCGGGTGGTGGCCGATGACGAAGCCGCGATCATCGCGGCGGTCAACGCGCTGCGCACCGTGCACGACTACCTCTTCACCACCGGCGGGATCGGCCCGACCCATGACGACATCACCGTCGACGCGGTTGCCGCCGCGCTGGGCGTAGGGGTCGAGATCCACCCCGAGGCGCGGGCGATGCTCGAAGCCTATTACGCACCGCGCGGCGGGCTGAACGAGGCGCGGCTGCGGATGGCCCGGGTGCCCGCCGGGGCCGAACTGATCGCCAACCGCCAGTCCGGTGCGCCGGGCATCCGCTGCGGCAACGTCTTCCTGATGGCCGGGGTGCCGCACATCACCGCCGGGATGCTCGATGCGCTGACCGGAACGCTGGAAGGCGGCGCGGTGCTGCTGGCCGAAACGCTGGGCTGCTGGGTGCAGGAGAGCGAAGTGGCCGACCTGCTGCGCGAGACCGAGCGGGCCCATGCCGGCTGCCAGATCGGCTCTTACCCCTTCTTTCGCGAAGGGCGGGCCGGGGCCAATTTCGTGGTCCGCTCGACCGAGCCCGACGGGCTGGCCGCCTGCGTCGCCGCGCTTGATGCCGGGCTGGTCGCACTGGGCCGCAGCGTGATCGCGGGCGGGATTTGAGCGGCCCGGCAATCCTGCTCGCCGCGGTTCCCGCCGCGGTGGCCCCGGCCGCCCCGGCCGATATGGCCCTGCTCGACCGGTTCGAGGCGCTGCTGGCCAGCCATGACAGCGCGACCAGGGCCCTGGCCGAATGGTGCGCCGAACGCCACCTCGCCCCGGAACCGCGCATCACCGCGCGGCTGGTGCGGGGGGCAGACCTTGCCCCGCCGCCCGATCTTGCCCGCCTGCTGGGGGTGCGGCGCGGCACCCGGATCGGCTATCGCCACGTGGTGCTGAGCTGCGGCAGCCAGCCGCTGTCCGAGGCGCACAACTGGTACGTCCCCGCGCGGCTGACCCCGGCGATGAACCGCGCGCTCGATACCAGCGATACCCCGTTCGGGCTGGTCGCCATGCCGCTGGGCTTCCGCCGCGAGGCGCTGGGGCGCGAACGCGCGGTGACCAGCTGCCCGGCCGGCGCCGTAGCCAACCACCGCGCCCGGCTGCTGCTGCCCGATGGCCGCCCGCTGGCGCTGGTGGTCGAATGCTATACCGCCGCCAACCTTGCGGCTGGCGGCGGCTAACGTTGCGTAACGGTCAGCGCGAGGTCTGGCCGATGAATTCCGCCACCGTGTCGTGCAGGCCCTTGAGCGAGGCCTCGTTCAGATAGACCATGTGGCCCGAGGGGAAATAGCGGTAGCTGATGTTCTTGCGCAGGCTGTCGGGGATCGGCAGGTGCTCCATCTCGTAGATCCCCTCGAAATAGGGCGTGGCTAGATCGTAATAGCCCCCGGTGTTGAGCACCTTGAGGTTGGGGTTCTGCTTCATCGCCTGGGCCAGGTCGAGCATGACATTGGTGGTCTGCCCGTTGAAGGCCATCGGCATGCCCGGCGCCTGGTGGGCCATGTTCCACGCCGGGAAGACCCCGGCAAAGATCTTGAAGCCATCTTCCGCCGGGTATTTCAGGGTCGAACGGGCATAGTCGTTCCACGCCGCGACATAGGCACTGCCCACGGCGGTGATCATCGGATCGTAATCGGCTTCCTTGCTCAGCGCGTCGAGCGCGGGGCCGGAGAAGCGGGTGTCGATCCGCCCGGTAGTGATCCCGCTGGCCGCCTGGAGCTGCTGCGAGAACTGCCCGCCCGAGATCCGCAGATCGCTCTTCAGGATATAGTCGGCGTTCAGCCCGGTGTAACGCGCCAGCTGTTCGGCCACCTTCTGCCGCTCGGCCGCCGGCAGCCGGCCGCCCTGCTGGAGCGCGGCGGCATAGTCGGTCAGCGCCCAGTGCTCGACCTCCTTCAGGAAGGGCTCAAGCTCGGCCGGGCGGGTACCCGGCAGGCGGTTGTGATACCACGCGGTTGCGGCATAGGTCGGCAGCGCGGTGACATAGGCGGTATCGACCCCGGGATTGAGCCCCGGCCCATCGGGCGAGAGATCGAAGTTGAGGATGGTCGAGAGCAGGACCACGCCGTTGAGGTCGATCGAGCTTTCCGCCAGCTTGTTCGCCAGCACCGCCGAGCGGGTCGTGCCATAGCTTTCACCGAACAGGTACTTGGGCGAATTCCACCGCCCGTACTTGTTGAGGAACTGCTGGATGAAGCGGGTGAAGGCGGCGGCATCGGCGTCCACCCCCCAGAAGGCCTTTTCCTTGTCCTTGCCCGAGATCCGCGAAAAGCCCGCGCCCGGCGCGTCGATGAAGACCAGATCGGCGACATCGAGCAGCGAATCCGCGTTGTTCACCACCGGATAGGGTGCGGCGGGGGTGTGCCCATCCTCGCGTACCACCACCCGGCGCGGGCCGAAGGCGCCCATGTGCAGCCACAGCGTGGCCGAACCCGGGCCGCCGTTGTAGATGAACATCACCGGGCGATGGCTGTCGCCGCCCTGTTTGAAATAGGCGGTGTAGAACATCGAGGCCTCGGCCCCGGCCGGCTCCTTGTCCTTTTCGGCGGCGGGCATGGTCTGCGCCTCGCGCCAGTGGACATCGTCCCACCCGGCGGGGTGCACCACCAGCATGCCGGCCACCGCCTGATAGGCAACCGGCTTGCCGGCGATGGTGACCGTGCCGGTGCTGGTGACTTCGGCCGGCTGGAAGATGCGGTTGGGGCCGGGCTTGGCCTCGGCGGGCTTGTCCGCCGGCTTGTCGGCGGCGCAAGCGGGGACGGACAGGGCCAGCGCCGACAGGCCGGCGAGCAGGGTCTTGAGCTTCATGGGGGGGTCTCCCGGATCGGTTTATGCCCCGGGGATGCGATGAAGCGCCGCGCTTGGCAAGGCCCAAAGCAAAGGGCCGGAGGGTTTCCCCTCCGGCCCCTGCAATCGGTCAGATCGGCAGCGCGATCAGGCGCCGTGGATCTGCGCCACGTCGAGCTTGAGGCCGGGGCCCATCGACGACGAGAGCGCGGCCTTCTTCAGGTACTTGCCCTTGGCGCCAGCCGGCTTCGCCTTGACGATGGCATCGACGAAAGCGGCAAAGTTGGCCAGAATCGCTTCGTCGCTGAAGCTCATCTTGCCGATCCCGCCGTGGATGATCCCGGCCTTTTCGACGCGGAACTCGATCTGCCCGCTCTTCGCAGCCTTGACCGCGTCGGCGACGTTCGGGGTGACGGTGCCCAGCTTCGGGTTCGGCATCAGGCCCTTGGGGCCCAGCACCTTGCCGAGGCGGCCGACGATGCCCATCATGTCGGGCGTCGCGATCACGCGGCCATAGTCGAGGTTGCCGGCCTGCATGTCTTCCAGCAGGTCTTCGGCGCCCACCTTGTCGGCCCCGGCGGCCAGCGCCGCTTCGGCCTTGTCGCCGCGAGCGAAGACCGCGACCTTGACGTCCTTGCCGGTGCCCGAGGGCAGCACGACCATGCCACGGACCATCTGGTCGGCGTGGCGCGGATCGACGCCGAGGTTCAGCGCGACCTCGATGGTCTCGTCGAACTTGGTGGTCTTGAGGTCGCGCAGCAGCTGCAGCGCGTCGCCCACCCCGTAAAGCTTCTGGTTGTCGCCCAGCTTTTCAGCGAGGGCCTTCGCCTTCTTGGTCTGCTTTGCCATGTCCTTAGCCCTCCACAACCTGCAAGCCCATCGAACGGGCCGAGCCCTCGATGATCTTGGTCGCCTGATCGAGATCGTTCGCGTTCAGGTCCTTCATCTTGGCCTGGGCGATCTCGGCGAGCTGCGAGCGCTTGATGGTGCCGGCGGAAACCTTGCCCGGCTCCTTCGAGCCCGACTTGAGGCCCAGCGCCTTCTTGATGAAGAAGGTGGCCGGCGGGGTCTTGGTAACGAAGCTGAACGAGCGGTCCGCATAGACGGTGATCACCGTCGGCAGCGGGGTGCCCTTTTCGATTTCCTGCGTGGCGGCGTTGAAGGCCTTGCAGAATTCCATGATGTTGACGCCGCGCTGGCCCAGCGCGGGGCCGATCGGCGGGGCGGGCTTGGCATCGCCAGCCGCGACCTGCAGCTTGATGTAACCTTCGATCTTCTTGGCCATGTGGCCACTCCTTTCATCCTGTCGGCAGGCGCGCCTGCCTCAGATCAAGCGGTCAAGCAGGC
>JAFECL010000092.1:0-1335 GCA_018242165.1 Pseudomonadota bacterium | reverse complement strand
CGCAAATCCCCTTGCCATGGTGCCTTGGGCGGATAATACACCAGCCATCACCCTCTGGCCGGCGCCCGTGCCGCCGCCACCCGATCAAGGACTATCATGATGGACCGTCGCCAGCTGCTCAAGAGTTCCGCCGCGCTGGGCGCCCTTGCCTGCGCCCCCGCGCTGTTCGCCGCCCCGGCGGGGGCCGCGAGCGGCAGTGCCGAGGATGCCCGCCTGAACGCCCTGTTCGACCGGATCATGACCGAGGCGCAGGATCGCTCGCCCGAATTCGTCACCAGCCTGGGCTATGACAAGGGCGAACGCGCCGCCGCCAAGGGCAAGCTCGACGATCGCTCGCTCGGCGCCTGGGAGGAAGACAAGGCCCGCACCCGCCGCCAGCTGGCCGAGCTGAAGGCCATCGACCGCAGCAAGCTGACCGGGCTGGGTCCCTCGAACTACGACGCGGTGCTGTTCGGCACCGAGCTGCAGGATCAGTTCAACCAGCTGCCGATGGTCGGCGGGCCCTATGCGGTCAGCCAGCTGGGCGGGGCCTATCAGGGCGTGCCCGATTTCCTCGACAGCCAGCACAGCATCGAAACCAGCGCCGATGCCGAGGCCTATCTGTCGCGCCTCGGCGCGCTGGCCACCGCGATCGCCCAGGAGAACGAGCAGGTCCGCCACGACGCCGGGGTGGGGGTGATCCCCCCCGATTTCATCATCAAGCGCACCCTGGCCCAGCTCAAGACCCTGGCCGCGGCCCCGCCGGCCAGCGCCAACCTGGTCCAGTCGCTGGCCCGCCGCACCGCCGAAAAGCACCTGGCGGGTGACTGGGAGGGGCGCGCCGGCAAGATCTACACCACCCAGATCCAGCCGGCGCTGGCCAGCCAGATCGCCCTGTTCGAGAGCCTGGCGCCCAAGGCGGTGCACGAGGCCGGGGTACGCCGCCTGCCCCGGGGCGAAGAGCTTTACGCGCTGGGGCTGAAGGCCTTCACCACCAGCACCATGCCCCCGGCCGAGATCCACAAGACCGGGCTGGCCCTGCTGGCCGAACAGAACGCCGAGCTCGACACGCTGTTCCGTGGCCTGGGGATGACCCAGGGCACCCCCGGCGCGCGGCTGAAGGCGCTCTATGCCGATACCCGCTATCACTATCCCAACACCGATCCGGGCAAGGAGCAGCTGATTGCCGATCTCAACAAGCTGGTCGAGAAGATCAGCGCGCGGCTGCCCGAATGGTTCGGCACCCTGCCCAAGGCCCGGCTGGATATCCGCCGGGTGCCCAAGGCCACCGAGGAAGGCGCGCCTGGCGGCTACTACCAGCCGGGCGCGCTCGATGGCACCCGGCCGGGGGCCTAT
>JAFECL010000091.1:5557-9600 GCA_018242165.1 Pseudomonadota bacterium | reverse complement strand
CGCCGCAGGGCTCACCTACCTCAGTGTGGGGCGCGCCTGAACCTGCCTTGTCATCGCCATGCGGCGGGGATAGCCTTTGCGCTTCAATCGCTTGACGCAGGAGTGTCATCATGAAGCGCCGCCTCAGCACCCCGCTTGCCACCCTGCTTGCCATGTCGGCACTCGCCGCCGTTCCCGTCCGGGCCGAAACCCCGCCCGCTGCGCCCGCCGCCCCGGCTGCAGCCAGCGATCCGGCCCGGCTGGCCGCGGCCCATGCGCTGGTCGATGCGATCCTGCCGCCGGGCAGTTATGCCAGGATGATGAGCGGCTCGCTCCAGCCGATGATGGAGCGGATGAACGCGGGGATGAGCCAGCTGCCGCTGCGCGACCTCGTCGCCGGGGCGGGACTTGACGAGGCTGCGGTGGCCCGGCTGGGCAAGACCACCGCGGGCGAGATCATGGCGATCATCGATCCGGCCTTTGCCGAGCGCCAGCACCGCATGTTCGGCGTGGTGCTGGGCGAGCTGACCAAGGTGATGACCGCGAGCGAGCCCGAATTGCGCGATGCCATGGCCGAGGCCTATGCCCGCCGTTTCACGCTCGATCAGCTGAACGATATCAACCACTTCTTCGCTTCGCCCAGCGGCCAGGCCTATGCCACCAATGCCCTGACCCTGATGAGCGACCCGGCGCTGGCCGCGCGGATGCAGTCGCTGGGGCCCCGGATCGCCGGGATGATGCCCGAAATCCTTGCCAAGGCCCGCCAATCCGCCGCCGATCTGCCGCCGATGAAGGGTTTGAAAGACCTGACGCCGGCCGAGCGCAAGCGGCTGGCCGAGCTGCTGGGCGTCCCGGAAAAGGAACTGGGGCGCCGCGCCGGCAAGTAGTTTGCGGCCTGTCCGGCTATGGCAATTATGTAACAGCACCGCAACAATCGCGCCCCGAATTGGCGGATTTGGCGGGCTGGCGCTTGTTACACCTAAGTGCCGGGTCTACCACACCGCGACCTGCGGCCTCCCTCGCCGCGGGACCTATCCAATAGGGGATTCATGTCCATGACCTATCGTCACACCAAGGCCGTCCTGGCGCTCGCCGGCGGGGTTGCCGTGGCCGCGCTGCTGGCCGCCGATCCTGCCTTCGCCCAGGCTGCCGCCGATGGCGCCAGCAAGTCGGAAAATGAAATCGTCGTCCTCGGCACCCGCCGTCAGGACCGTACCGTGACCACCTCGGCCTCGCCGATCGACGTGATCAGCGCCGGTGAGCTGCAGTCGCAGCCGACCGCGAACATGATCGACTCGCTGAACAACATCATTCCCAGCTTCTTCGTCGGCCAGAACACCATCTCGGACGCTTCGAGCTTCGTCCGCAGCCCCTCGCTGCGCGGCCAGCCGGGCGACGCCACCCTGGTGATGCTGAACGGCAAGCGCTTCAACCGCTCGGCGCTGGTCCAGGTCTATACCGGTGGTGACACCGGCCTGTCGTTCGGTTCGCAGGGTTCGGACATTGCCGCGATCCCCTCGATCGCGATCAAGAACCTCGAAGTGCTGCGCGACGGCGCGACCGCCCAGTACGGTTCGGACGCCATCGCCGGCGTGCTGAACTATGGCCTGCGCGACAACGCGAAGGGTTTTGAAGTCCAGGTTCGTCACGGCCAGTACTATGACCATGGCGACGGCAAGAGCGAGCAGATCGCTGCCAACCTCGGCCTCTCGCTGGGTGGCAACGGCTTCATCAACCTGTCGGGCGAATACAACGACGACGGCCAGACCAGCCGTGGTGGCTATCGCCCGCTGGCGATCTACCTGACCCAGGCCAACCCCACCGCCGGCGCCGCGATCCCGGGTGCCAGCGAGGGTCTGCCGCCGCAGATCTGGGGTTCGTCGCCCAGCCATGGCTGGAAGGCCGTGGTCAACTCGGGCTACAACGTCACGCCCAACAGCAAGATCTACCTGTTCGGTCTGTTCGCCCACAACAAGGCGAACGAAAGCTTCAACTACCGTTCGCCGGTGGCTGTGGCCCAGACCTTCGCGACGGTTGACGGCCGCAACATCGCCCTGAACGGCAATGGCGCCTTCCGCAACCCGTTCTACCAGACCCTGTGCCCGACCGGCAACGCGACCTGCCCGGCCGGTGGCTATGTGCAGGATACCAACACCTTCTCGTACAGCACGCTCTATCCGGGCGGCTTCACCCCGCGCTTTGTCGGCATCACCGACGAGGCTTACGGGGTGCTTGGCTGGAAGGGCAAGGCTGACAACGGCTTCACCTGGGATCTGGCTGGCTCGCTCAGCAAGAACCAGCTGGCGCTGTCGATGTACAACTCGCTCAGCCCGACCTTCGGTGCCGCGACCCAGACCAGCTTCCAGTTCGGCAAGCTGATCCAGAAGGAAGCCAACGCCAACCTCGACCTGACCTATCCGGTCAACGTCCCTGGCCTGGCGAGCCCGGTCACGGTCGCGGCGGGTGGCGAATACCGTCGTGAAACCTACCAGCAGACCGCGGGCGACCTGCAGTCCTATGGTGCTGGCCCCTACGCTGTTCCGCACCCGCTCTATGTGCAGACCGCGCCGGGCGTCTATGCCCCGACCGGCAACTTCACCGCGGCCCTCGGGCCGGGCGCGAGCGGCTACGGCGGCACCAACCCCGCCGCGGCGGGCAGCTGGAGCGTGAATTCGTACGGCGCCTATCTCGACCTCGAAACCGACATCACCAAGAACCTGTCGGTGACCGCGGCCGGCCGCTACGAGCACTACAGCACCTTCGGCAGCGCCACGGTCGGCAAGGTCAGCGCGCTGTGGAAGATCAGCGATGGTCTGTCGCTGCGCGGCGATGTCGGCACCGGCTATCACGCGCCGTCGCCGGGCCAGTCGAACGACGAAATCCTGACCACCAACTTCGTCGCCGGCAACCAGGTCCAGACCGGTACCTACCCGGTGGCCAGCACTGTCGCCCAGTACTACGGGGCGCAGACGCTGAAGCCGGAAAAGAGCACCAACTTCGGCGTGGGTGTGGTTGGCAAGCCGACCGATCACCTGACGATCACCGCCGACTACTACTCGATCAAGGTGCGTGACCGCCTGTTCGTGTCGCAGAACTTCAACGTGACTGCGGCCGACGTTGTTGCCCAGCCGGCTCTGGCCGCGGTGGGCGTGGGCGGTGCGGTGAACTACTTCACCAACGCCTTCGACACCCTGACCCAGGGCGTCGACGTCGTCGCCACCTATCGGACCGGCTTTGCCGAGGGCAAGCTGAACCTGACGCTGGCTTACAACTACAACAGCAGCACGGTCAGCAAGTTCAACCCGGCGATGGTCAGCGTGGCGCAGATCGCCAACATCAAGAACCTCGCCCCGCACCACCGCCTGAACCTGCAGGCTTCGTGGAGCAAGGGCCCCTGGGCGGTTAACTTCCGCGAGAAGTACTACTCCTCGTGGCTGGACGCGGTCGACTACCCGACCGACGCTGCCGGCAATGGCACCACCAACCAGATCTTCGGTGCCAAGGTGATCACTGACCTCGACGTCAGCTACACCTACCAGGAGCACTACACGCTGACCGTGGGTGCGAACAACCTGTTCAACACCTACCCCGACCGGATCGCTTCGTCGCCGGTCAACCCTGTCTTCCAGATCTCGCAGAGCCTGGCCGACGGGCAGATCTATCCGCGCAGCGGTGGTCCCTTCGGGATCAACGGTGGCCAGTGGTACGTCCGGCTCAAGGTCAAGTATTGAGCTGCGACGCCACGGCGTAACCCTTAAGACGGGGGAGAGCTTCGGCTCTCCCCCGTTTTTCTTTGCCCGACCGCCATTCCCGGCTTGAGCCTGCGATGGCTTTCGCCATGATGGCAGGCGAGGAGAACCGATGATGCGCCGTTTGATTGCCGGCCTGTGTGCCGCCGCCTGTACTCTGGGGCTTGGACTTGCCGGGATCGGCGCGCCGCCGGCCAGTGCCGCCGCGCCGCGCGCCGTGGCGGCCGAACACGGCATGGTGGTATCCGCCCACCGCCTCGCCACCGAAGCCGGGCTTGAAGTGCTGAAGCGCGGCGGCAACGCGGTCGATGCCGC
>JAFECL010000091.1:0-5498 GCA_018242165.1 Pseudomonadota bacterium | reverse complement strand
GGGCGCCAGACCTTCCTCGATTTCCGCGAGATGGCGCCCCTGAACGCCACCGCGACGATGTTCCAGGACAAGGCCGGCAAGGTCATCCCCGGCCTGTCGACCCGGGGCTACCTGTCGGCGGGGATCCCCGGCACGGTCGCCGGGCTGGAGCTGGCACGGACCAAATACGGCACCCGGCCGCGCGCTGCGCTGATGGCTGCGGCGATCCACCTGGCGCGCGATGGCTTCGTCATGGATCAGGGCGATGCCGACATGCTGGGCGGCGGGCAGGCGGATTTCCGCAAGGATGGCCCCAGCGCCGCGATCTTCCTCAACCAGGGGCAGCCGTGGGCGCCGGGCCATCGCCTGATCCAGGCCGACCTTGGCCGCAGCCTGCAGGCCATCGCCACCCAGGGGCCAGCCGCCTTCTACAAGGGCTGGATCGCCGCGAAGATGGTCAAGGCCAGCCAGGCCCATGGCGGCATCTTCACGATGAAGGACTTCGCCGCCTATCGCGTGCGCGAGATGAAGCCGCTGGAGTGCGATTATCGCGGCTGGCACGTCATCTCGGCCCCGCCGCCCAGCTCGGGCGGGACGGTGATCTGCCAGACGCTCAATATCCTCGAAGGCTATCCGCTGGGCGAGCTGGGCTTCCATTCGGCCCAGGGCGTGCACTACACCACCGAAGCGCTGCGCCGCGCCTTCCACGATCGCAACCTGACGCTGGGCGATCCCGCTTTCGTCAAGGCCGATGTGCCACGGCTGGTCTCGAAGGACTATGCCGCCAGCCTGCGCAGCCAGATCAGCGCCGACAAGGCCACCTCGTCGATCAGCCTTGGCGGCGCGGGGGCCGGGCATGACGGGCCCAGCACCACCCATTTCTCGGTGGTGGACGCCAAGGGCAACGCCGTTTCGCTGACCTATACCCTGAACGACTGGTTCGGCGCCTATGTCACCCCGGCCGGCACCGGCATCCTGCTCAACGACGAGATGGACGATTTCGCCGCCAAGCCCGGCGCGCCGAACATGTATGGCCTGATCGAGGGCGACAACAATGCGGTGCGCCCCGGGGCGCGGCCGCTGTCGTCGATGACGCCGACCATCGTGACCCGCGATGGCCAGCTGGCGCTGGTGATCGGCACCCCGGGCGGCAGCCACATCCCCACCGGTGTGCTGCAGGTGATGATGAACCTGATCGACTACAGGATGCCGCTGCAGGAGGCGGTCAACGCCCCGCGCATCCATGCCCAGTGGATGCCCGACGTGATCTTCCACGAGCATGACAGCCTGTCGGCCGACACCCGCGCGGCGCTGATCGCCAAGGGGCACAAGCTGGAGGAAATGCCCTACTGGAACCAGATCGCGGCGATCATGGTCGGTGCGCCGCAGGTCGGCGGCAAGCCACAGGGCAAGTCGCGGCTCTATGGTGCGATCGACCCTCGCCTGCCGGTGGGTAATGCGGCGGGCTATTGAGGCCGATGGCTGACTATACCCACCGCCTGGCGACCGAGGCTGACCTGCCGGCGCTGCGCGCCCTGATGACGCGCGCGATCGAGCAGCTTCAGCACGGCTTTCTCAGCCCGGAGCAGGTGCGCGCCAGCCACAAGGTGATGGGGCTCGACACCCAGCTGGTGAAGGACGGCACCTATTTCATGGTCGAACGCGACGGCCAGCTGGCCGGCTGCGGGGGCTGGAGCTTTCGCGCCACGCTCTACGGCGGGGATGACAGTGTGGTGGCGCGTGAACCGGCGCGCCTTGATCCGGCGACTGATGCCGCCAAGATCCGGGCGATGTACACCGATCCCGGCTTCGTGCGGCAAGGGGTGGGGCGGCTGGTGATGGACCTGTGCGAAGGCGCCGCCCGCCAGGCCGGCTTCACCCGCGCCGAGATGATGGCGACCATGGCTGGCGTGCCGCTCTATCGCGTCTGCGGCTACGAACCGGTCGAGGAAGTGCTTTCGGCCCCGATCGACGGCGTGCGCGTGCCCTTGGTGCGGATGGCGAAGGCGCTCTGACCAGAGCGCGCATCGCCTGGGAGCCAAAAACCGGTTCCCACTTCTTGGCGCGATGCTCTAGTCAGGCAGTCGCATCGCCACGTCGCAGCGACAATAGCGGCCGCCGAACCGTTCCATGATCGCCGGATCGTGCACGAAACCCAGCTTTTCGTAGAGGTGGATGGCTGCCTCGCAGCGCTTGTTGGTCAGCAGGTAGAGCGGTCTGGCGCCCATGTCCCGGCCGCGTTCGATCAGTGCGGCGAGCAGTTTCTCGCCAGCCTTCAGGCCGCGTGCCGCTTCAAGCACGCCCATCTTGGTCAGCTCGATCGCCCCGTCCGCCCCGCGCCGCAGGGCGCCGGCGCCGACCACGCCCAGCCCGGCGGCCTCGGCAAACAGGATATCGCCGCCCGGGGCGATGATCTGGCCCTGTGGATCTTCGAGGACCTCAAGGTCGGCCGGTTCGATCGCGAACATCGCCTCGATCCATTCGCGGTTGATGTCGTGAAAGGCGCCTGCACGGTCGGGGTGCCAGGGCAGGATGGTCACTTCACCGGGCAGGGCGCGGGCCGCCCGGCGATCGAGCGGCTCGCTGGCGAGGCCGACCTCGATCATCGTCAGTCCGGCCAGCAGATCGGCGGCGTCGCCCCCGCACAGCTCGTCCACCGCCCGGGCAAGGCGTGGCCAGACCTGAGCCTGAAGCCGCGCCACCGCGGCCTTGCCAGCAGCGGTCAGCGTCAGGTTCCGGCGCCGTTCGTCGCTGCCGCGTTCCGACTGGACCAGCCCCTGCTCGACCAGCTGGCCGAGGCTGCGGGTCACCCCCGGCTGGCTGAGGCGGAGCAGGTCGGCCAGTTCGCTCACCCCCATCGGCTGGCGGCTGATCGCGGCGAGCACGGCGACATGCGCGGGCTGGACCGACAGGCCGGCCGCCTGGGTGACCCGGGCCGCTTCGGCCTGGAGCCGCTCACCCAGCCGCTTGAGGCGCGAGCCGAGAAAGGCGGCGCCCATCTCGGCAATCAGGTCGGGCTGGGTCGGGTCGGTCATGGCACATCCTCATGCATAGTTATATATCGCGTTATATAACTATGCATGAGGATGGCAAGCCGGTTCCCTCGGGGCGGGAATAGGGGGCTGCAATGCGGTGCCAGGGGGCCTGTAAGCCGGGTTCTGTAGCGCGGACGGTATCCCAAGAGAGACCGTATCCGCACTGGCAGCCATTCCTCTAGGCCATGCGTTGCCGCAAGGCTCAAGCAACCAACCCGGGCGGTCTCAGCCGAAACAGCCTGCCCCCGTTGCCGGGGGCGCGCCGCCCCTATTCGGTCTTGCTCCGGGTGGGGTTTGCCATGCGGGTGCTGTTACCAGCACCCCGGTGCGCTCTTGCCGCACCCTTTCACCCTTGCCTGTGGGGCGATGCCCCCATCGGCGGTCTGCTCTCTGTGGCACTTTCCCTGGGGTCACCCCCGGCGGGCGTTACCCGCCACCCTTGTTTCGTGGAGCCCGGACTTTCCTCGGCCTTCAAACCCGCTCATCCTGAGCTTGTCGAAGGACGCGGCTGCCCGGCCCCCTGGCAGGGCCGGCATAGCATCGATCGTCCGGCTAATCCATCGATCCGCGCGCCAGCAGCAGTTCGAACAGGATCGCCCCGCATTCGCCATCGACTGCGCCGTCGATCCGCGCCGGGCGCCAGCGCCGCTGAAAGGCGCGGATCGCGGCGGGGCCGTCGGCGATGTCATAGCCGAACCGTTCGAGCGCCAGCAGGAACTGGCCCGGATTTTCGTGGAGCAGGCGGATGCGCGGGCGCGGGATCGGCGTGGCAAGGCCCAGCCGGGCCAGCCGCTGCCAGTCGAACAGTTCGCCCGGATCATCCTTGCGCGCGGGTGCCACGTCGGAATGGCCCACGACATTGCCCGGCTCGATCGCGTGCCGTTCCATGATCGCTGCCAGCAGCGGCAGCAGTGCGCGCATCTGGGCTTCGGGGAAAGCGCGATAGCCGAACTCGTGCCCCGGGTTGACCAGCTCGATCCCCACGCTGGCGGAATTGACGTCGCTGATTCCCCGCCACAGGCTGCGTCCGGCGTGCCAGGCGCGGCGATCCTCGGCCACCAGGCGGATCACCGTGCCATCCTCGTCGATCAGGTAATGGGCGGAAACCTCGGCGGCGGGGTCGGTCAGGCGTTCCAGCGCCTCGGCCATGGTCTGCATGCCGGTGTAGTGCAGCACCACCATGCTGACCGGCAGGCGACGTTCGTTGTGGTTGGGCGAAGGGCAGTCGCGGTGGACCAGTTCGCCCATCGCGGCTCAACCGACCGGCAGCATGGCGCCCAGCACCAGCGAATCCTCGGCCAGCGCATATTGCAGCTGGCCGCCGGTCGCGACCGCCAGCTGGTGCAGCATGGCGGCCGGGGCGGTGCGGCTGGAAAGTTCGCCCAGCGCGCCCTGGCCCTCCAGCGCGCGGCCGACCGCGGCGTCGAAGGCCACCCGGGGCCCGGCGGCGCGGACCACGATCTCGATCACCTGGCGGCCATCGAGGTCGCGCGGTTCGGCCGCGAGGTCCAGCGTGCCGCCCCGGATCAGCGCGTCGATCGCGATCAGGGCGAAGTTCAGCACCACCTTGACTGCCGCCTTGGGCAGGGTTTCGCCCGAAAACTGCCAGCGCGCCTCGATCCGCCCGTTGTTGCCGACCAGCGCATCGACCAGCGCGCGCGGTTCGCCGACCGGGATCCATTCGCCGAAACCGCCGGCGGCGCCGAAGGCCAGACGGAAGAACTTGAGCTTGTCGGCCGAGATGCGCGCCGATTGCTCGAGCAGTTCGAGGCAGCGCTTGCGCATTTCGGGGTCTTTCTCCTCGGCGAGGAGTTCGATTCCATTGGCCAGCGCCCCCACCGGGCTGAGCATGTCGTGGCACAGCCGCGAGCAGAGCAGGCTGGCGATGTCGAGCGCCAGCTCGCGGTCGATCTGGGCGGGAGCATCGGCAAGCATGGTCATGGCCATGCTGTGCCAGAAAGCGGGGGGGATGGGAACACTTTGCGCCGGTCAGGGTATGATTTGCACCGTTTCCGCCGTGAAGCCGTGGCGTTCATCGCGCCACCACCCGATCGCCTCGGCGCCGATGATCGCCCAGATGCGCCCATCGTGCCCGGCGCGGGCGCGGTCGGTCGGCGAAGGGGTTGGGTCTCCGGTGGGGTGCGAATGGTAATAGCCGAGCACGGCGGGGCCCCCGTTTCGTGCGGCACGATGCGCGGCCACCAGCGCGGCGGGGTCGATCTCAAACTGGCGGGCCGGGTCGGGCGCGAGGTTGGCGGTTGGGCGGGCCCCGGTGATGGTCTGGCCGTGGCCCAGCAGCAGCCCGCAGGCCTCGTGCGGGGCCATGGCCGCCGATTGCTGCCGCAGTGTGGCAATCACGCCACTTGTTACCACCAGAACCATGCCCATCTGCATAACCATGTCAGGGGGAGAATCCACCATCGCCGGCAGCCTGCCCGCCGGGCGGCTCGACAAGGCACTGGCCGAGGCGAGCGGCCTGTCGCG
>JAFECL010000090.1:393-2440 GCA_018242165.1 Pseudomonadota bacterium | reverse complement strand
GCCGCCGAAACCGGAATGGGCATAAAAGACCGGCAGCAATGTGAGGCCGATACCCGTCTGCGAGGCGGCCGCGCCGATCCGTTCGGCCATTTCGGCGATATTGCCGTAATGCGAGCCATCCCTGTCATTATGCAGATAGTGAAATTCTCCAACCCGCCCGAAACCAGCCTCGAGCATTTCCATATAAAGCTGGGCAGCAACGGCCTCGACATGGTCAGGCGTCATGGAGAGCGCGAATTTATACATGACGGTGCGCCAGCTCCAGAAACTGTCATCGCCGGGACCACGGATTTCGGCAAGCCCGGCCATGGCGCGCTGAAAGGCGTGGCTGTGAAGATTTGGCATGGCCGGGACGATGACGGCATGTCGCTCATCCTGCGGCTGCGGGGAAACACCGGTTTCCACGGATAAAATAGCACCTTCGTCGCAGACGATGCGAACATCCTTCGCCCATCCATCCACCAGAAGCGCTGCGCCCGCGTGAATTGCCGTCATGCCACCCTCTCCTTTGGTTCTGTCCGGCAAGGCCATTTCAAACACGAAATTGCAGCTTGCCAAGCCGGTTATTATGTATATACATTTAACTCACAAAGGAAAGGCGAAAAGCAAATGCCAGGGAACAAATCTGCAAACGGAACGGCGACGGGGAACGCCACGGCTTTGTGGCGCAACGCCCGGCTGGCAACCTTCAATCCCGCCATGGAAGGCATCGGCGCCGTCGAAAACGCCGTCATTGCCGTGCGTAACGGCCGCATCGCCTTTGCCGGCCCTGAAGGCGATCTGCCCGCCGATCTGTCAACGGCCGATGAGACCCACGATTGCGGCGGCCGCTGGATCACCCCTGCCCTGATCGACTGCCACACCCATCTTGTCTTCGGCGGCAACCGCGCCATGGAATTCGAGATGCGGCTGAATGGGGCAACCTATGAAGAGATCGCCAAAGCGGGCGGCGGCATTGTTTCTTCGGTGCGCGACACGCGCGCGCTTTCGGAAGATGCTCTGGTGGCGCAGGCTTTGCCGCGCCTCGACACGCTTCTTTCCGAAGGCGTTTCCACGGTCGAAATCAAATCCGGTTACGGTCTCGACATTGAAACCGAGCTGAAAATGCTGCGCGTCGCCCGCAGGCTCGAGACATTGCGGCCGGTGCGCATCGTCACCAGCTATCTCGCCGCGCATGCGACACCTGCAGACTATAAGGGGCGCAACGCCGATTATATTGGCGATGTCGTTCTGCCTGGGCTGGAAAAAGCCCATGCGGACGGACTGGCGGATGCGGTTGACGGTTTTTGCGAAGGCATCGCCTTTTCCGTCGAGGAGATCGATCGGGTTTTCAAGGCTGCAAAACAGTATGGCCTTCCGGTCAAACTGCATGCCGAGCAGCTTTCCAACCTTGGCGGTTCCGAGCTTGCGGCATCCTATAACGCCCTTTCGGCCGATCATCTGGAATATCTTGATGAGGCCGGTGCGAAGGCGCTGGCGAAAGCAGGAACCGTGGCCGTGCTTCTTCCCGGCGCTTTCTACGCGCTCAGGGAAAAACAATTGCCGCCGGTGCAGGCCCTGCGCGATGCCGGGGCCGACATTGCGCTGGCAACGGACTGCAACCCCGGCACTTCACCGCTCACCTCCCTGCTGCTGACCATGAATATGGGCGCAACGCTTTTCCGCATGACCGTGGAAGAGTGCCTGACGGCGACGACACGCAACGCGGCAAAGGCGCTCGGCCTGCTTAGCGAAACCGGCACGCTGGAGGCTGGAAAATCCGCGGATTTTGCCATCTGGGACATCGAGCGTCCGGCAGAACTCGTCTACCGCATCGGTTTCAATCCGCTCCACGCCCGCATTTTCAAGGGACAGAAGGTTTGCCCATGACCATGAAGACCATCACGCTTCACCCCGGCAATGTGACCTTGGCCGATCTCGCCGCGATATACTGGGAGAACGGCAGCGCCAAACTCGACCGCAGCTTCGATAAAGGCATTGAAAAGGCGGCGGCCCGCATTGCGGAGATCGCTGCCGGCAATGCGCCGGTCTATGGCATCAATACCGG
>JAFECL010000090.1:0-356 GCA_018242165.1 Pseudomonadota bacterium | reverse complement strand
CAGCGCAATCTCATCCTGTCGCATTGCTGCGGGGTCGGCGCACCGCTTCCTGAAAATGTCGTGCGGCTGATCATGGCGCTGAAGCTGGTTTCGCTCGGTCGCGGCGCATCCGGCGTGCGGCTGCAACTTGTGCGGCTGATCGAAGCCATGCTGGAGAAGGGCGTCATCCCCGTCATTCCCGAAAAGGGTTCGGTTGGGGCTTCCGGCGATCTCGCGCCGCTTGCCCATATGGCGGCGGTGATGATGGGCGAAGGCGAGGCCTTTTATGCGGGCGCGCTTCTGCCAGCGGGCGAAGCGCTTGCGAAAGCCGGACTGTCCCCGGTGGTGCTTGCCGCCAAGGAAGGGCTTGCGCTGAT
>JAFECL010000008.1:54078-58954 GCA_018242165.1 Pseudomonadota bacterium | reverse complement strand
AGCGATCCGGGGCGCGGATTGGGCACGTAATCCAGCACGGCCTCGCCCGGCGAGGCGGGCAGCGCGCTGGTCTGGCCAAGGTGCAACGGGCTGGTCATGGCGCCCCCTTGCCGCCAATCGCGCCGCGCGGCAAGCGTGTCATAGCCCCTTCACCTTTTGTCGCATTGCGGCCCCGGTCGCGCCGCGCTAGGCAGATTGCTTATCGCTGCGAAGGAGGAGCGCGCGATCCATGGAACCTTTGGTGACCACCGACTGGGTGGCCAATGAAATGGCCGCGTCCGATCTGCGCATCGTCGATGCCAGCCGCCACCTGCCCGATACCGGGCGGGATGCGGCGGCAGAATATGCCCTGGGCCACATTCCCGGTGCGGTCTTCATGGACCTGGCCGAGCTGGTCGACAGCCAGGCCCCGGTCGACAACACGCTGCCCCCGGCCGAGAAATTCGCCAGCCGGATGCAGGCGCTGGGGCTGGGCGACGGCAGCCGGATCGTGCTTTACGACGATTCGGCAATCAAGAGCTCGGCCCGGGCATGGTTCATGCTCAAGATGTTCGGGGCCAGCAATGTCGCGATCCTTGACGGCGGCCTCGCCAAGTGGAGGGCCGAGGGGCGCGAGCTGGAACCGGGCCGCAAGACCCTGCGCCACCGCCACTTCACCGTCTGGCAGGACGATCGCCAGCTGCGCGACAAGGCGCGGGTGCTGGCCAATATCACGAGCCGGGCCGAACAGCTGGTCGATGCACGCGCCGCGCCGCGCTTTACCGGCGAAGCGGCCGATCCGCGCCCGAACATCGCCTCGGGTCACATCCCGGGTTCGCGCAACCTGGTCTATACCGATCTCTACAACCCCGACGGCACCTTCAAGGACAAGGCCGAGATCCGCGCCCTGTTCGAGGGCGCCGGGATCGATCTCGACCGGCCGGTGATCACCAGCTGCAACAGCGGCGTAACCGCCTGCGTGCTGATTTTCGCCCTGCACCTGATCGGCAAGCACGACGTTTCGCTGTATGACGGCAGCTGGACCGAATGGGGCGCCGACCCGGCGCTGCCCAAGGCCACTGGAACCGCCTGAATGGCCAAGCCACCCAAGAATGCCATCGGCGATGCCACCCGGCTGGTTACCGCCGGGCGCCGCGCGGAATGGACCGGCACCCCCGATCACCCGGCGGCGGTGGTCAATCCGCCGGTCTGGCGGGCCTCGACCCACCTCTACCCCGACATGGCCGCACTGCATCGTGGCCCCCGCCCGGTGGATGGCGACTTCTACTATGGCCGGCGCGGCGCCCCCACCCAGTGGGCCCTGGCCGAGGCGCTGACCGCGCTGGAACCGGGAGCCGAAGGCACGGTGCTCTATCCCTCGGGCGTCGCGGCGATCGCCGGGGCGCTGCTGGCGGTGCTGAAGCCGGGCGACGTGCTATTGCTGGTCGACAATGCCTACCAGCCCAGCCGGACCATCGGCGAAAAGCTGCTGCCGCAATACGGGATCGAGACCCGCTGGTTCGATTCGACCGACCCCAAGGCGATGCAGGCGGCGATCTGCCCGCGCACCCGCGCCGTGCTGCTCGAGGCGCCGGGCAGCCTGACGATGGAAATGCCCGACCTGCCAGCCTTGATCGCCGCGGCCAAGGCGGCGGGGCTGGTTACCCTGCTCGACAATACCTGGGCCTCGCCGCTGGGCTTTCCGGCGCTGGAGCGCGGGGTGGACATCAGCCTGATGAGCCTGACCAAGCATGTCGGCGGCCATTCCGACCTGATGCTGGGCAGCGCCAGCGCGGGCGGCGAATGGTACCAGGCGCTGCGCCGCCACAGCCACCTGATGGGCACGGTGATCAGCCCTGACGATGCCGCGCTGGCGCTGCGCGGCCTGCGTACCATGGGCATCAGGCTGGAACGCTGCACCGCCAGCGCGCTGGCAGTGGCGCAATGGCTGGAAGGCCGGCCCGAAGTGGCGCGGGTGCTCTGCCCGATGCTGCCCGGATCGCCGGGACACGATTACTGGCGGCGCGATTTCAGCGGCGGCTGCGGCCTGTTCAGCTTCGTGCTGAAGGGTGGCAGTGCCAAGGCCCGCGATGCGCTGATCGACGCCCTGGCCCTGTTCGGGATCGGCTATTCGTGGGGCGGGTTCGAAAGCCTCGCCACCCCGGTCGACCCGGCCGGCATCCGTACCGCCAGCGCCTGGCCGCTGCCGGGGATGGACCCGGCCGACCGGTTTGGCGTGCGCCTGGCCATCGGGCTGGAAGACCCGGCCGACCTGATCGCCGACCTTGCCGGCGCGCTGACGGTCTGGGCGCAAAGCTGAACTAGCCCCCCGCAAAGCCATTCTGCCTCGCGCCGGCGCCCGCGCGGGGGCATGGCCCCATGCTCCGGCGCGCCCCGCGTACCGGATCAATGGGGCAAGCATGAAGCTGTTGACCGGCAACGATCTGAAAAGTGGCGCGGTGATCTGGTGGGATGGCACCGGATGGAGCCTCCACGTCGAACAGGCCGCCGATGTTGGCGGCGAAGGCGACGTGATCGCCGCGCGCGAAGGCGCCGCCCGCCGGGTGGTTGCCGCCTATGTGGTCGAGGCCGAGGGGACCCCGCAGGGGCCGCGCCCGCTGCATATCAAGGAACGGATCCGCGCCATCGGCCCGACGGTGCGCCCCGACCTGGCGCTGCGCCCGGCCGACCCCGCGCTTGGTGAATGGGTGATCTGATGTACGTTTATGACCAGTTCGACCAGGCGATGGTCGATGCCCGCGTCGCCGAATTCCGCGACCAGGTCCGCCGCCGCCTCGAAGGCCACCTGAGCGAGGATCAGTTCAAGCCGCTGCGGCTGATGAACGGGCTCTACCTCCAGCTCCACGCCTATATGCTGCGGGTCGCCATCCCCTATGGCACGCTCAACTCCGCGCAGATGCGGATGCTGGGGCAGATCGCGGCGAAGTACGATCGCGGCTATGGCCATTTCACCACCCGCCAGAACATCCAGTACAACTGGATCAGGCTGGAAGACGCCGGCGATATCCTGGCTGACCTCGCCAGCGTGGGGATGCATGCGATCCAGACCAGCGGCAACTGCATCCGCAACACCACCAGCGACCAGTGGGCGGGCGCGGCAGCCGACGAGGTGGCCGATCCGCGCCCCTATGCCGAACTGATCCGCCAGTGGTCCACCTTCCACCCCGAATTCTGCGCCCTGCCGCGCAAGTTCAAGATGGCGGTGATCGCCGCCGAGGCCGACCGCGCGGCGATGCGGCTGCACGACATCGGCATCCGGCTGGTGAAGAATGCTGCCGGTGAACTGGGCGCCCAGTTCTATGTCGGCGGCGGCATGGGCCGCACCCCGATGATCGCCCCGCCGATCCGCGACTGGGTGCCGATCGACCAGTTCATCACCTATTGCGAGGCGTGCCTGCGCGTTTACAACCGCCACGGCCGGCGCGACAACAAGTACAAGGCGCGGATCAAGATCCTGGTCCACGAACTGGGCGCGGCGGAATATACCCGGCAGGTCGAGGAGGAATTCGCCCACCTGCTGAGCCAGGGGATCGAACCACCGGCGGCCGAACTGGCGCGGATCGCCGCCCAGTTCACCGATCCCCCGTTCGAAACCGGCCTGCCCGACAGCATGGACCTTGCCGATCCCGCCTTCGCACGCTGGGTCCGGGTCAACGTCAGCGGCCACAAGGCGCCGGGCTATGCCGTGGTGACCGTCAGCCTCAAGCCGGCGGGCGGCATTCCGGGCGATGCCAGCGCCGCGCAGATCGAGCTGCTGGCCGACCTTGCCCGCGATCATGGCTTTGACGAATTGCGCGTCACCCACACCCAGAACGTGGTCCTGCCCCATGTCCGCAAGGCCGACCTTTACGCGATCTGGCAGCGGCTGGAGGCCACCGGCATGGGCAGCGCCAATATCGACCGGATCGGCGACATCATCGCCTGCCCGGGCCTCGACTATTGCAGCCTCGCCAATGCCCGCTCGATCCCCGTGGCCCAGGCGATCAGCGCACGGATGGCGGCGCGCGAGGACGAGATCGGCGAGCTGAAGCTGAAGATCTCGGGCTGTATCAACGCCTGCGGCCACCACCACGCCGGGCACATCGGCATCCTCGGCGTCGATCGCAAGGGGGTGGAGAACTACCAGCTGCTGCTGGGTGGCAGCGAAGGGGCGGATTGCTCGCTCGGCACGATCACCGGCCCCGGTTTCGACGAGGAAGGGATCGTCGGCGCGGTCGAGACCGCGACCGAGGTTTACCTCGCCCGGCGCGAAGCCGGCGAGCGCTTTCTCGACACCTACCGCCGGATCGGCATGGCCCCGTTCAAGGAGGCGCTTTATGGCTGAAGTGCAGTTCCGTTTCCGCAACGACGAGCTGGTCGAGGATGCGATGGTCACCGTCGATGCCTTTGGCCAGCAGGCCAATGCCAGCGCGGTGCGGATCGAGCCGGGCGACGAGCCGCGCGACCTGCTGCCGCATCTCGAACGGCTGCGGCTGGTCGAGGTGAACTTCCCCGCCTTCACCGACGGGCGCGGTCTGTCCGCCGCCCGCATCCTGCGCGAGGCCGGCTATGCCGGCGAGCTGCGCGCGGTGGGCGATGTGCTGGTCGATCAACTGGCGGCGCTGCGCCGCTGTGGCTTCGACGCCTTTGCCCCCGAAGTGCCGCTGAACGAGGATGACGCCCGCGCCGCGCTGGCCCGCTGGCCCGCCGCCTACCAGCCCGCCGCCGATGGGCGGGCGCCGCTGTGGGCGCTGCGCCACGGACAGGGCGCATGACCACCCCGGCGGCGCGCGCGGTCGACCGGATCGACAGCGCCCCGGCCTTCACCCGGGCCGACGCCGAACGGCTCAACCAGCAATTTGCCGGTGCCAGCACCGCCGACCTGCTGCGCGTGGTC
>JAFECL010000008.1:47992-54043 GCA_018242165.1 Pseudomonadota bacterium | reverse complement strand
GCCCCGGCCACCCCGGTGCTGTTTCTCGATACGCTGCGGCATTTCCCCGAAACGCTGGCCTACCGCGACCAGCTGGTCGCGCGGCTGGGGCTGACCGGGCTGATCAACCTGACCCCCGATGCCGCGCAGCTGGCCGCGCGCGATGCCAGCAACCTGCGCTGGTCCTACGACCCGGACGGGTGCTGCGCGATCCGCAAGGTGGCGCCGCTGGCCTCTGCGCTGGGCGGCTTTGACGCGACAATCACCGGGCGCAAGGCATTCCAGGCCAGCACCCGCACCGCGCTGCCGCGGTTCGAACCGGATACCAGCGACGGCGCCGGGCGGCTCAAGATCAACCCGCTGGCCCATTGGGACGCCAACCGGCTGGCCGCACATATGGCGGCCCACGATCTGCCGGCGCATCCGCTGGTCGCCCAGGGGTTCCCCTCGATCGGCTGCTCGCCCTGCACCAGCAGGGTCGCCCCCGGCGAGGATCCACGCTCGGGCCGCTGGCGCGGCTGGGACAAGACGGAGTGCGGCATCCACGGGCCGAGCGAGGGCCCCGGGCCCGGCTACGATCCGGTGTTCTAGAGCCAGCCGGCGCCGCGATACCACTGGGCAGTGGCAGCAAGCCCGTCTGGGCTGGGCACTTCGGGGCGCCACAGATCGACCGGCACGCCCGCTGCCGGGCTGCACACCCAGTCCGGGTGGCTCATATAGGCGGCCCGGTCGGGGGTCAGCCGCGCGGCCGCGCCGCGCACCAGCCGGTCGCCCCGCGCCAGGGCGTGGAGCAGCCCCGGGGCAAGGCGCGGTACCCAGACCCGGGCACCCTCACCGCGCACCGCCGCGCCGATCATCCCGGCGATCGCGGCATGATCCCAGCCGCCGGGCTGGCCGTCGTCGGCCTCGTAAAGCGCGCCGCTGATGCTGCTGGCGGCCAAGGCCAGCAGCAGCCGGGCAAGATCATCGACGTGAAGCAGCGAAGCGCGCCCGTAAGGTGCGGGAACAAAGCCCAGCCGGGCCATGCGGAACAGTTCCAGGCTGTCGGCATCGCGCGGGCCATAGATCCACGGCGGGCGGACCATGGCCCATTCCAACGGCGCAGCGCGGACCAGCGCCTCGGCCCGGGCCTTGCTGGCGCCATAGGCCGAAAGCCCGGGCTCGCGCGCCGAAAGCGAGGATACGTGAACGAAACGCCGCACCCCGGCCCCCTGTGCCGCCGCCAGCACCGCCGCGGTTCCAGCAACGTTGCCGGCCTCGAACCCGGCCGGATCGGGGGCATTGACCACCCCGGCCACGTGGATCACCGCCGCCGCACCCGAACACAACCGGGCCAGCGCCCCGGCATCGGCCAGATCGCCGGCCACCCAGTCCACCCCGGCACGGGGCGGCTGCGGGCGGCGGGCCAGTGCCCGCACCGGCAGGCCACGCGCCCCGGCCAGATCGAGCAGCGCCTGGCCGACGAAGCCGGTGGCCCCGGTCAGCGCGAGCGGCGCCATGGTCACAGCAGGACGAGCTGGTCGCGGTGGAGCACCGCCGAACGCGGCGCATAGCCGAGAATACCGCCATGATCGCTCGATTGCCGTCCGGCGATGGCGGCGCATTCACTCGAATCGTATTCGGACAGGCCGTGGGCCAGGACGGACCCGTCGGGCCCCACTACCGCCACCGCATCGCCGCGCGAAAAGCGGCCCGAAACGCCGGTGATCCCGGCGGCCAGCAGGCTGGCCCCGGCGCCCAGCGCCCGCGCCGCACCGGCATCGATCGCCAGCTGGCCCTTCAGCCGCAACCGCCCGCCCAGCCAGGCCTTGCGCGCGCCATGGCGGCGGCGGGGCAGGAACAGCGTGCCCACCCCCTCACCCAGCGCCCGCCCCAGCGGCGCGGCAACGTGGCCATTGGCGATGGCGAGGGCGATCCCCGCCAGTTCGGCGATTTCGGCGGCCTGCAGCTTGCTGGCCATCCCGCCCGAGCCCATGCCCGAACCCGACTTGCTGCTGGCCATCGCCCGCACCTCGGGGGTGATCCCGCGCACCAGCGGCAGGCAGGTGGCGCCGGGCTCGTCCGGGTGGCGATCGTAGAGCCCGTCGACATCCGAGAGCAGCAGCACCGCCCCGGCCCCGGCGGCCTGCGCCACCCGCGCCGCCAGCCGGTCGTTATCGCCAAAGCGGATTTCCTGGGTGGCGACCGAATCGTTCTCGTTGATCACCGGCACCGCGCCCGCGTCGAGCAGCCGGGTCAGCGTGGCGGTGGCGTTGAGATAGCGGCGCCGGTCCTCCAGATCCTCCAGCGTCAGCAGCAGTTGCGCCGCCGTCAGGCCGTGGCCGCCCAGCAGTTCGGCCCACAGGCCCGACAGCGCGATCTGGCCGACGGCGGCCGCGGCCTGCGCATCGGCCAGGCTGCCGCGCCCGCCCTTGTCGAGCCCCAGCCGCCGCGCGCCAAGCGCAATGGCCCCCGAGCTGACCACGATCACCTGCTGGCCACGCCCGCGCGCCGCCGCAATTTCGGCCACCAGCCCGGCCAGCCACTCGCGCCGGGGGCCCGCGCCATCGACCAGCAGGGCCGAACCGACCTTGACCACCAGCCGGGGGCAACGGGCCGGATCGGCGAGATCGGGCAGGGCTTGGATCGCGGGCGCGCTCATTACCTGAGCGATTAGGGGGCATCGCCGGCAAGGGCAAGCGCCGAGCCTTTTCCACCGTGCGGCGGCGCCAAACCCTTGCGGCGCGGCGCGGCGGGCCTATCCTGTCTCTGTCGCGTCATCTGTCGCGCGCAGACAAGGAGCGCATGGCCCGCAAGCACCTCCGCGCCGAAGGGCGTGAAACCGCCGATCCGCTGCCCTTCCGGCCGCAACCGCGCCGCGCCCGGGCCGAACTGGAATTCGAGGACCCCGCCGTGCTGGGCGCGCTGTTCGGCCAGTTCGATGCCAACCTGGTGCTGATCGAGAACCGGCTGGGGGTCTATATCGCGGCGCGCGGCAACCGGGTGCAGATCGAGGGGCCCGAGGATGCCGTGGCCCGCGCGCGCGATGTGCTGCGGGGCCTGTCCCAGCGGGCCAGCAGCGGGCAGGAGCTGGACATGGGGGCGCTGGAGGCGCTGATCGCCATGTCGGCCGAACCGACGCTGGAAGGGATCATCCGGGGCGGTGGCGACGGCCCGCCGCTGATGATCCGGACCCGCAACAAGACCATCGTCCCGCGCAGCGCGACCCAGATCGACTACATGCGGGCGCTGGCCAGCCGCGACATCATCTTCGCGCTGGGGCCGGCAGGCACCGGCAAGACCTATGTCGCGGTGGCGCAGGCGGTCAGCCAGCTGATCGCCGGCAGCGTCAAGCGGCTGATCCTCAGCCGCCCGGCGGTCGAAGCCGGCGAGCGGCTGGGCTTCCTGCCCGGCGACATGAAGGAGAAGGTCGACCCCTATCTGCGCCCGCTCTACGACGCGCTGTACGATTGCATGCCGCCCGAGCAGGTCGAACGGCGGATCGCCAGCGGCGAGATTGAGGTGGCGCCGATTGCCTTCATGCGCGGGCGCACCTTGGCCGATGCCTTCGTCATCCTGGACGAGGCGCAGAACACCACCCCGGCGCAGATGAAGATGTTCCTCACCCGGTTCGGCCAGAACAGCCGGATGGTGGTCTGCGGCGATCCGCGCCAGGTCGACATCCCCGGTGGCGCGGCGATGAGCGGTCTGGCCGATGCGGTAACCCGGCTGGAAGATGTTGAAGGCATCGCGGTGGTCCGCTTCGGCGCCGGCGACGTGGTGCGCCACCCGATCGTCGGCCGGATCGTCGAGGCCTATGAGGGGCCCGACGCCGGCTGATCCGAACCGGGCAGGAGAATTTTCGCATGATCAAGCAGTTTGCAGCCGGGCTTGCCGTCACGGCACTCACCCTCCAGCCGGCACTGGCCGCGCCGGCTAAATGCATCTCCTCGGCCGATCTGCGCGCCGGGGCCCATTTCATCATGCCGATCCTGATCGACGGCATCGCGACGAAGTGCGCGCCGGCACTTGGCAGCGGCTCATACCTGGTGAGCAAGGGCCCCGATCTCGCCAAGCGCTACGAGGCCCTGCCCGGCGATGACAGCGTGGTTACGTCTCTGATCGCGCGGCTCGACAACAAGGGCGAAATGGCGGGCATGACCCCTGCCGAGGCGCGCGTCTTCCTGAAGATCGGCCTGTTCAAGGCCATGGGCAAGGACCTCACCGCCGACATCTGCACCAAGGTGGACAAGGTCCTGTCGCTGGTCGATCCGATGCCCGCCGAGAACACCGTGGGACTGGTCGAGTTCTTCCTTCGCGAGGAGGATGCAAACAAGGCGAGGAGAGCCGCGCGCCTTGGCAAGCCTTTCGAGGCGAAGATGTGTCCGGCATCCTGATATCCGGCGCTGCCAGGCCATGACCGCGCTCACGCTTGAACTCGATGTCGATCCGGTATGGCCGGCCGCGACCAGCTGGGAAGCGCTTGCCGCGCGTGCGGCGGAAGCGGTGAGCGCCGTCGCCCCGGAACTGGCGCACGAGTGTCTGCTCGTCAGCCTTGTCATGACCGATGACGAGGAAGTCCACGCGCTGAACAAGCAATGGCGCGGCAAGGACAAGCCGACCAATGTCCTCTCGTTCCCGATGCTGGAACGCGGTGATCTGCTGGCGCTGGCGGCCGGGGGGCCGCCCGAGATGCTCGGTGATATCGCCCTGGCCCATGAGACCTGCGCGCGCGAAGCGGCGGACAAGGGGGTGCCGCTGGAAGATCATGCCGCGCACCTGATCATCCACGGCCTGCTCCACCTGGCGGGCCACGATCATGAACTGGGCGAGGCCGAGGCCGAGGCGATGGAAGCGCTGGAAATAAAGGCGCTTGCCATGCTGGGGATCGCCGACCCATATGGCGATCACGAACATCAGGGGGCAATCGACGAGCAATGAGCGACCAGGCCGGAGAAGGCGACAGTAGGCGCGAGCGGGTCTGGGCCCGGCTCCAGCGGCTGGCTGAATGGGCGCCGTGGCGGATGCGCGACCAGAGCCTGCGCGAGCAGCTGGAAGAGGCGATTGCCGACCATGAGGAGGAAGCCGGCGCCACCCCCGCCGCCGCTGGCGACCTGACCCCGGTCGAGCGGCAGATGCTGCGCAACCTGCTCCACTTCAGCGAACACGATGCCGATGACGTGGCGATCCCGCGCGGGGCGATCGTTGCGGTGCCGGCCAGCGCCAGCTGGGAGGAACTGGTGGCGGCCTTCGCCGAGCATGGCCATTCGCGCCTGCCGGTCTATCGCGAGACGCTCGACGAGGTGATCGGCATGATGCTGATCAAGGATGTCTTCGCGATCCTCGCCAGCGGCAAGGCCCCGCCGAAGGACTGGACCCAGATGATGCGCCAGCCGCTGTTCGTGCCGCAGGCGCGCGGCGCGCTCGATGTGCTGAACGACATGCGTCAGGCCCGCGTTCACCTGGCGGTGGTGATTGATGAATATTCGGGCACCGACGGGATCATCACCATCGAGGATCTGGTCGAGGAAATCACCGGCGAGATCGAGGACGAGCACGACGAAGCCCCGACCGACCCCTTGCGCCAGCTGGACGGCGGGCTGTGGGAAGCCGACGCCCGCGCCGAACTGGAAGAGGTGGCCGCACGGATCGATCCGCGCCTGGCGGAGGTGGAAGAGGCGGTCGATACGCTGGGCGGCCTTGCCTTCGTGCTGGCCGGCGAAGTGCCTGAAGTCGGGGCGATCCTGCCCCATGCTTCCGGCTGGCACATCGAGGTGATCGAGGGTAACACCCGCCACGTTACCCGGCTGCGGCTGCACCCGCCGCTGCCCGAGGCCGACAGGGAGAGCTGATGCCGATCAACCGCCGCCTGCCGCCGCTGCGCGCACTGGAAGCCTTCGTGCGGACCGTGCGGCTGGGTTCGGCCAAGGCCGCGGCGGCCGAACTGGGCCTGTCGCCCTCGGCCCTGTCGCGGCGGGTTCAGGCGCTGGAAGAGTTCCTGGGCAAGCGGCTGTTCGCCCGCCAGCACCAGGCCATGAAGCTGACCGACGAGGGGCACACCTTCTACGCCGCCATTGCCGAAAAGCTCGACGA
>JAFECL010000008.1:46755-47959 GCA_018242165.1 Pseudomonadota bacterium | reverse complement strand
GGGGTGCTGCCGCTGTTCGGCAGCCAGCGGCTGTTCCCGCGCCTGCCCGAACTGCGCAAGCTGCACCCGCGCCTGCACATCGACATCGATACCGGCCCGCACCTTGACGAACGGGTGGGCGATACGCTGGACGGGGCCATCGTGCTGGCGAAAGACCCCGGGGCCGATTTTCATGCGGTGCAGCTGGACCATAACCGGGTCTATGCGATCACCAGCACCGCGCTGGCGGCCGAGATCGGCGCGGCGCCCGATCAGGCCCGGCTCGAAAAGCAGACCTTCCTGATCCACAATGAGCTGCCCGAGAGCTTCGATGCCTGGAAGGTGGCGCTGGGGCTGGAACGGCTGACGCCGGCGGCGATCGACCATTTCGACTCGGGCGCCCTGATCCTTGAGGCGGCGGCGCAGGGGCTGGGGATCGCGATCATGCATTCCGATCACTTCACCCGCGCCCATGACGAGCGGCTTGCCCCGCTGTTCGACATCGAGGTGCCCAGCCCCTATTCCTACTGGTTCATCTGCCGCGAGCGCGACCTCGACAACCGGCCCTTGCGGATCTTCCACGACTGGCTGGTCAAGGCCGGCCTTTAAGCGAGCATCTGCCCATGGCGCCCCGCACCCTGCCGCTTGCCCTGCTGCTGATCGCCGCGCCGCTGGCGGCCGCCGCGCCGCGCGCCGCCCACCGCCCGGCGGCACCGGCCCGGCCCGCCCCCTGCCCCGCCGCGCCAGCCGCCGAAGTGCCCGTCGCGCTGACCACCGAACTGGGGACGATCACCGTGGTGGTCGACGGGGTTCACGCCCCGGTCAGCGCGGCGAACTTCCTGTGCTATGTTGATCGCCACCGCTTCGACGGGATCACCTTCTACCGGGCGATGCACCTCAAATGGGGCGAGCAGCCCAACGGGCTGATCCAGGCCGGGGTGCAGGGCCACCCGGCCCGCGTCCTGCCGCCGATCGCCCACGAGCCGACCAGCACCACCGGGCTGAAGCATGTGGCCGGGGCGCTGTCGATGGCGCGCTTCGCCCCCGGCACGGCCACCGGCGATTTCTCGATCCTGCTCTCGCCGATGGAAGGGCTCGATGCCGATCCCAAGGCCAGCGATCCCGAACGGCAGGCCGGCTATGCGGTGTTCGGCCACGTGACCGCCGGCATGGACGTGGTGCGGAAAATCTGGGACGCTCCGCTTTCGGCCACCAAGGGCGAGGG
>JAFECL010000008.1:40940-46664 GCA_018242165.1 Pseudomonadota bacterium | reverse complement strand
GTCGTCATCGCGGTACTGTTCATTTTCGCCCTGATCATCGGCCTTGGCGCCGTGCTGGGCAGCTTCTTCACGGTGCAGACGGCGGAGGTGGCGATCGTCACCCGCTTTGGCCAGTACCTGCGCGCGGCCGAGCCGGGGCTGAACTGGAAGCTGCCCTATATCGATTCGGTGCAGGGCCGGGTCAGCCTGCGGGTCGAACAGATCGCGCTGACCATGGAGACCAAGACCAAGGACAATGTCTTCGTCACCATTCCGATCTCGGTCCAGACCCGGGTGCGGCCCGAGAAGGTCTACGAGGCCTATTACAGCCTTTCGGACCCCGCCGCGCAGATCCAGGCCTATGTCGAGCAGGTGGTGCTGGGCCACGTGCCGGGGATGACGCTGGACGAGGTCTTTGCCAGCCAGTCGGGCATCGCCGCAGCGGTGAAGGCCGAACTCGATACCGACATGGCCGGCTTTGGCTACGAGATCGTCAATGTGCTGGTCACCGACATCGTTCCCGACGGCAAGGTCAAGGCGGCGATGAACGACATCAACGCCGCCCAGCGCGAGCAGGTTGCCGCCAATGCCCGGGGCGAGGCAGAAAAGATCCTGGTGGTCAAGAAGGCCGAGGCCGAAGCCGAGAGCAAGGCGCTGCAGGGCCAGGGCGTGGCCAACCAGCGCCGCGCGATCATCGAGGGGCTGTCGACCTCGATCGAGGATTTCCAGAAGGCCCACGGCACGGCCAGCGCCGACGAGGTGATGCAGCTGGTGCTGGTGACCCAGTACTTCGATACGCTGAAGTCGATTGGCGAGACCGGCAAGACCAACACGATCTTCGTTAATCACACCCCCGGCGCGGTGCAGACCATTTCGGACCAGATCATGCAGTCGCTGGTTGGGGTGGAAGCCCAGCGCGGGGAAAAGCCCGCCTAGCGCGCCAGGATCGCGGGCGCGGGGACCTCAATCCCTGCGCCCGCCGGATTCCTCAGCCCGCGCTGACCGTCGCCTTGACGATCTTGCCCGGTTCGCGCGGCGGTTCGCCCTTGGGCAGGGCGTCGACATGTTCCATGCCCTCAACCACCTGGCCCCAGACGGTGTATTGCCGATCGAGGAAGGTGGCATCGTCGAAGCAGATGAAGAACTGGCTGTTGGCCGAGTGCGGGTAATTGGTGCGGGCCATGCTGCACACGCCGCGCACGTGGGGTTCGGCGTTGAATTCGGCCTGCAGGTCGGGCTTCGACGAGCCGCCCATGCCGGTGCCGTTGGGGCAGCCGCCCTGGGCCATGAAACCGGGGATCACGCGGTGGAACTTGATCCCGTCGTAGAACCCTTCGCCGGCCAGCTCCTTGATCCGGGCAACGTGGCCCGGGGCCAGATCGGGGCGCAGCCTGATCTTGACGTCGCCGCCGCCATTGCCGGTGTCGAGCGAGAGGGTCAGATATTCGTCAGCCATGACATTCTCCTGTCGTTTGGCGCGGATATAGGGCGTGGCGCGGCAATGTCACGCCCGCGTGCCGACAACGGTTGCATTTGCCGTTCACCTGCCTAGACCAGCCGCCGATGAGCCACGACGATCTCGACCCCGCGCTGAGCGAAGCCGCCCTGGCGGCCACGGACGAGCACGCCGGCGAATCCGAGAGCCTGGACGAGGATAACCGCCTCAAGCGCGACTATGTCCGCAAGGTGCGCGAGGCGCTGGAGGCCGGCGAGAACGACGCGGTCTACGAACTGGTCGAGCCGCTCCACCCCGCCGACATCGCCGACCTGTTCGAGCTGATCGACGGCGATGATCGCCCGGCGCTGGCCCGGGCGATCACCGATCTGATGGGCGGCGAGGTCTTCGCCGAACTGAACGACCACGTCCGCGAGGCGCTGGTCGAAAGCCTGCCTGCCGGCGAAGTCGCCGACATCGCCGAACAGCTCGACACCGACGACGCGGTGGCGATGCTGGAAGACCTCGACGAGGAAGACCAGCAGGCGGTTCTCGCCGAGATGGAGCCCGAGGACCGCGCCGCGATCGAGAGCGCGCTGTCCTACCCGGAAGAGAGCGCCGGGCGCCTGATGAGCCGCGATTTCGTCGCGGTGCCCGGGCACATGACGGTGGGCGACCTGATCGACTTCCTGCGCGACGGGCGCGAGCTGGCGAACGAATTCTGGGAAGTGTTCATCGTCGATGCCCGGCATCATCCGATCGGCACCTGCCAGCTGAGCTGGATCCTGCGCACCCCGCGCCATATCGCCCTGACCGACGTGATGAGTCGCGAGCAGAGCCTGATTCCGGTCGACATGGACCAGGAAGAAGTCGCGCTGCGTTTCCAGAAATACGCGCTGATTTCGGCGGCGGTGGTCGACGGCGATGGCCGGCTGGTCGGCCAGATCACCGTCGACGACGTGGTCCACATCATTCAGGAAGAGGCGGGCGAAGACGTCCTGGCCCTGGCCGGCGCCGGCGATGGCGACATCAACGAACCGCTGGATCGCACGATCCGCAGCCGGATGTGGTGGCTGTTCATCAACCTCCTGACCGCGATCCTGGCCAGCGCGGTGGTCGCCGCCTTCCAGGGCACGATCGAAAAGCTGGTGGTGCTGGCGGTGATCATGCCGATCATCACCGGGATGGGCGGCAATGCCGCGACCCAGACCATGGCGGTGACGGTGCGCGCGCTGGCAACCAACCAGCTGACCAGTTCGAACACCTGGCGCATGATCGGTCGCGAATGGTGGATTGCCAGCGCCAACGGCATCGGGCTGGGCCTGCTGATGGCGCTGGGCTGCCTGCTGATCTACCACGACCCCAAGCTGAGCCTGGTGGTGGTGATGGCGATGCTGCTGAACCTGCTCAACGCCGGGCTTTCCGGGGTGCTGATCCCGATGGGGCTCGATCGGCTGAAGATCGACCCGGCGGTGGTTTCCACCGTCTTCGTCACCACCATGACCGATACGCTGGGCTTCTTCTTCTTCCTTGGCCTGGCCAGCCTGTTCCTCGTCTGATGCCGCTGCACCTGACCAAGGTTGCCTATGGCGCGCAGTCGCTGGAAGAGCTGCACGGCTGGTTCGCCACCCGCGGCGACGAAGCCTTCCTGACCACCCGCTACCTGCCCAAACGCCATGCCGAGATCGCCGGCGCCGGATCGCTGTTCTGGATCTATCGGCACCAGCTGGTCTGCCGCAGCCCGATCCTGCGCTTTGCCGAGGCCGAGGGCGGCAAGACCCACATCGTCATTTCCACCCGGCTGATCGACGTGATCCCCCGCCCGTGCCGCGCCCATCAGGGCTGGCGCTATCTCGAGGGGCCCGATGCCCCGGCGGACCTTGGCGGCGAGGGTGCCGACGGTGCCGCGCTGCCCGGCCATCTGGCCAGCGAGCTGGCCCGGCTGGCGCTGGTGTGAGGGCGATCACACCCACCCACAACCTGATTGCGATCCCCCTTGGAACCGGCCGCGCGCTTGGCTAGCGTGGCGTGTGGGCACTGGCCAATCGGGGGTTGCAATGCGTGCAGGGTGGCGATGGTTGATTGTTGGGCTGGCGGTAACGGCAAGCCATGCGGCGCTGGCTGCCGAGCCGGCGGCAGCACCGCCCGCCGCCGCCGCGCCGGCCGCCCCCGCTGCACCGGCCTGGCCGCCGAGCGTGGCCGACTTCGCCCAGATCGATTTCGTCGAGGATGCCTCGATCTCGCCCAACGGCCGCTATCTGGCCGGCATTTTCGGCTTCGCCGGGCGGCAGGTGATCGGCATCGTCCCGATCATCGGGGCCGAGGAAAAGCCCATCTTCCAGGGCATTCCCGACAAGCTGACGACCGACGGGGTGATGTGGGTCAACGATAACGAGATCATCGTTCCCGTTACCGCCCAGGAAGAGATCGATGCCGGCGAGAACTGGTACATCTCGCGGGCGATCTCGCTCAACCGCACCACCGGCAAGGTCCAGCGGCTGCTGTGGAACCTCAAGGGCCAGCACGCCGGGCAAGTGCTGTGGCTGCCGCACGATGGCAGCAGCGAAGTGCTGATGGAGGGCCAGGACTCGATCTACGAGGGCGAGGATTTCTGGCCGGCGGTCTATCGCGTCAATGTCTCGACTGCCGGCTACCAGAAGGTGGTGGCCGGCCGGGTCGACGTGCGCGGCTGGCAGGCTGATGCCACCGGCACCGTGCGGATGGCCTATCAGCACAACGATGAAAAGCGCATCAGCCGGCTGCTCTATCGCGGCGAGGGCGGCGGGCTGTTCCGCACCATCGACCGGGCCGACACCGGGAAGAGCGAAAGCGTGATCAACACCGTGATGTTCATGCCGGGCAGCGACCACGCCCTGACCATTCACGACGACGACAAGGGCCTGAGCCAGATCTACGAAACCGATCTGGCGACCCGCACCGACATCAAGGCCTTCTACACCGCGCCAGCCGGCAAGGAAGTGGGCTCGGCGCGGATCGCCCGCGACGGCAGCGCGCTGCTGGGGGTGCGACTGGCCGGGGTGCATGGCAAGACGGTGTGGCTCGACCCGGCCTTTGCCGCGCTGCAGGACCAGTTCGACAAGGCGGTGGGCGATCGCCGCGCCACGATCATCAGCTACAGCGCCGACCGGACCAAGCTGCTGGTGATCGTCGACCGCGAGAACTCGCCGGGGGCGCTCTATTACTACGACACCCAGATCGGCACGATGCAGCGCATCGCCTTCATCAACAAGGCGCTGGGCACCCGGCCACTCGCCCCGGTCAAGATGGTCTCCTACCAGGCGCGTGACGGGCTGGCGATCGAGGCGGTGCTGACCGTGCCGCGCGACCGCGAGGCGAAGAACCTGCCAATCATCATGCTGCCCCACGGTGGCCCCTGGGCGGCCGACGGACCAAATTATGACTACTGGGCCCAGTTCCTCGCCAGCCGCGGCTATGTTGTCATGCAGCCCAATTTCCGTGGCTCGACCGGCTATGGCAGCGAGTTCGAAACCAAGGGCGAGGGGCAGATGGGCCTCGCCATGCAGGACGATATCACCGACGGGCTGGCCTGGGCGGTCAAGCAGGGGCTGGCCGACCCCAGGCGGGCCTGCATCGTCGGCGGCTCTTACGGTGGCTATGCCGCGATGTGGGGCCTGGCCAAGGACCCGGACCTCTATCGCTGCGCCATCTCGATCGCCGGGGTGTCCAACGTCCGGCGCGACGTGAACGATTTCAACGATATCGACGCCACCTCGGGCAAGGATGCGTGGAAGCGGATGTCGGCCGATTTCGCGGCGATCTCGCCGATCAACGCGGTCGACCGGATCAAGGCGCCGCTGCTGCTGATCCACGGCAAGAAGGATGGCCGGGTCGATTTCCACCAATCGACGGCGATGGAAAGCCGGATGCGCGCGGCGGGCAAGAAGGTCGAGCTGCTGCTGCTGCCCGAGGCCGATCACCACTTCGGCCGGCAGGCCGACCGCGAAGCGCTGCTGGGGGCGATCGAAACCTTCCTGCGCCAGCACAACCCGGCCAACTGAGCGGCGCGCGGCTGGCCTTCAGCCGCGTTCCAGCCACCAGTCGACCAGATGCCGGGCAATGGCGAAGGGCGGCGGCACGATCAGTGCCTCGCCCTCACCGCCCGGCGCGGCCATGGCCTGTTCGATCTCGGCACGGGTGAACCAGCGGGCATCTTCCAGCTCGGCATGGTCGATCACCAGCTCGCGCGAGGTTGCCTGGCAGTGGCAGCCAATCATCAGGCTGGAAGGGAACGGCCACGGCTGGCTGGCAACATAGCGCACCTCGGCCAC
>JAFECL010000008.1:29937-40833 GCA_018242165.1 Pseudomonadota bacterium | reverse complement strand
TGCTCGACCGTCATGATCGTCACCGGGTCGGTGCGCGGGAAATGCTCGGCCCCGCAGCCCTGGCAATCACGCTGCCAGCCGCCCTTGGCGGGGCGGGTCGGCGCGCCGCACTGGGCGCAGTGGCGGTGGCGGGCATGCCAGCCGGCCAGCGCCCGGGCGGTGCCATAGGCGGCCAGCTGATCACCCGGCAGCAGCGCCATCGCCTGCCAGCTGCGCGGGCTGGCATGGGGGCTGGCCGGCACCCGCTCGGGCGCGGCGACGAAATGGCCCCGGCCATCGCCATCCAGCCCAAGGAACACCAGCTCCGCCTCGGGCCCGGCCTCTGCCAGGCTGCCCCAGGCCAGGCCGCCGCGGTCATCCAGCACCGGCTCCAGCCCCTCCAGCCGCAACAGCCGCGCGCGCGGCCCCAGCAGCGCGGCCAGCGCCGCCGGGTCGCTGCGGACGTGATCGGCCCGGTCGAGCGTCGCGCCGGTAAAGGCAATCGGGCGCAGCGCCATGCCGGCTCAGGCCGCCTTGCGCGCGGCGGCCATCGCGGCCAGATCCTGGAGCAGCGCGGCGTTGAACCCGTCGCGCACCGGCAGCGCCTCGCTCGGCATGTATTGCACCCAGAAGCCCGCGCGCAGGCCGATCCGGCGGTTGACGAAGCCCACCGTGCTGGCCGCCCCGCCCCAGCCGTAAAAGCCGATGTCGCTGCCGCTGATCCCGACCCGCGCGCCTGCGCCAAAGCCCGAACCAGCGGGCTTCATCACGCTGGTGTCGGCCCCGGCGGGCAGCAGGTTCGACACCGCCATGGCCACCGCCGCCGGGCTGACCAGCTGCTTGCCGCCCAGCTTGCCGCCGCCCAGCACCATGGCGAGGAACCGGTCGTAATCGGCCGGGCTGGTCACCAGCCCCGATCCGCCGAAGGCAAAGGCCGGGGCATCCCGATAGATCGAGCCCTTCGCCGGATCGAGCGGGGCGATCTTGCCCTGCTGGATGCCATAATTGCTGGTCATCCGCGCCTGCTCGGTCAGCGGCACCCGGAACCAGCTGCTGGCCATCCCCAGCGGGCCGAACAGGTGCTCGTCCATCAGCGTCTCCAGCCCCTTGCCGGTGATCCGCTCCATCGCCAGCCCCAGCACGTCGAGGCCCATCGAATAGATCCACTTGCGCCCCGGTTCGGACACCAGCGGCAGCGCGGCGGCGGCGCGCAGGAAGGCATCGGGGGCCAGCGTCGGCCCCGGCGGGGTGCGCCCCGGGATCTGCTGGCGGCTGATCACCGCCGGCACCACCCCCTGCTGCAGCATGGTGTTCGAGACCATCTCCTGCCCGATCCCGGCATAGCCCAGCCCGGCGGTGTGGGTCAGCAGGTGGCGGATGGTGATCTGGCCCGTGGCCGGCACCGCATCGAGGCTTTTCACCGGATCGATCGCAACCTTGGGATTGGCGAATTCGGGCACGAAATCGGCCAGCGGCTGGTCTAGCTTCAGCTTGCCCTGATCGATCAGGATCGCGGCGATCATCCCGGTCAGCGGCTTGGTCATCGAATAGGCGCGGAACAGGCTGTCGGGCCCCAGCGGGGTGCTATCCTCCATCCCCTGGGTGCCGCCGGCAATCACCGTGGCGGGGCGATCCCCCCAGCCCAGCATGGCCAGCGCGCCCGGCAGGTGGTGCACCGCGGTCGCATCGCTGATCAGCCGGCGCATCGCCGGCCAGCCCGCGGCTTCCGGGGTGGCGGCCCAGGCCAGCCCGCGCCCCAGCGGCGACAGCGCCAGCCCGGCGGCCCCGCCCAGCATGGCGCCGCCACGCAGTAGGTTCCGGCGCGACAGCAGGGCGGCTTCGCCCGACAGCATGGTCTCGTTCACATCACTTCTCCCCATCGCGGCCCGCCAGAGCGGCCGCCTTGACATAGAGGCTGGGCAGCCCCGCCTTGGCCAGCTGTACCAAGGGCCACCACTGGCCTTCCGCCGGCAGGCTAGCCCAATCCGATCCGGTGTAAACCGCCAATTCCAGCGTCAGCCGGCAATGGGTGAAAACATGGTCGACCGCGCCGGCCAGGTGCCAGGGCCCGGCCAGCGGCGGCGGCGCGGTGCCATCGGCACGGGCCGTCCAGCCATTGTCGGGCAGCGCGCGCATTCCGCCCAGCATGCCGGTGGCGGGGCGCTGCACCAGCCAGACCATGCCGTCGCGCGCGATCCAGAAAGCCCGGCCACGCCGTTCGGGGCGGGCGGTGCGCGGCGCCTTGGACGGATAGGAGGCCGGATCGCCCCCGGCCCGCGCCGCGCAGGCCGCCGCCAGCGGGCAGGCCATGCAGGCCGGGGCCCGGGGGCTGCACAGCGTGGCACCAAGGTCCATCATTGCCTGGGCAAAATCGCCCGAACGCTGCGCCGGGGTCAGCCGCGCGGCGGCGGCGCGGATCACCGCCTTGCCCGCCGGCAGCGGGGTGCGAAGCGCGAACAGCCGCGCCACCACCCGCTCGACATTGGCATCGACCACCGTCGCCGGCTGGCCAAAGGCAATCGCGGCGATGGCGGCGGCGGTGTAGTCGCCCAGCCCGGGCAGGGCCCGCAATTCGGCCTCGGTGGCGGGGAAACGGCCGCCGCGCGCCGCCACTTCGCGGGCGCAGGCGTGGAGCAGGCGGGCGCGGCGGTAATAGCCAAGCCCGGCCCATTCGGCGAGAACCTCGGCTTCCTCCGCCGCTGCCAGCGCCGCCACATCCGGCCAGCGCCCGACAAAGCGGGCAAAGCGCGGCGCAACGGCGGCTACCGTGGTCTGCTGCAGCATCACTTCGGACAGCCACACCCGGTAGGGATCGGGCGGCGGGGTGCCGGGCGGGGCGCGCCACGGCAGGGTGCGGGCATGGGCATCGTACCAGCCGAGCAACAGCGGCGCGATCGTCTCCCGGCTGGCATCCATCCCCGGGCTATGGCATGGCTGCCGCCGCAATGGAACGGCAACCGCCCCAGCCCCCACAGAAGCCCCGGCCCGCGCGGCGGGCCAAGCCGTTCGAGCGGGCGCGCGGCGGCCCGGCCCGGGCGATTTCCGACCTGATGCCCGATGTTGGCCGCACCGCCTTCCGCCGCTTCGGCTTTGTCCAATCCAGCGTGGTCAGCCGCTGGCCCGAGATCGTCGGGCCGCGCCACGCCCGGGTCTGCGCGCCCGAGGCAATCCGCTTTCCCCCCGGCGAAAAGCGCGACGGGATCCTGCAGCTGGTGGTGGTGCCGGCCTATGCCCCGCTGATCACCCATGTGATCCCCGAGATCATCGCCCGGGTGAACCGCTTCTTCGGCTATGACGCGGTGGCCCGGGTGAAATTGCGCCAGGGCGAGGTTACCCCCCCGCCCGAGGTGGCGCGCCCTGCCCCGCCCAGCCTGCGCCCGATCCCGCTGGAACTGGGCGATTCGCTGCGCGACATCGGCGACCCTGAACTGCGCGCGGTGCTCGAATCGGTCGCCCGCAATCTTGTTCCCCCCACCGAAGGATGATCCGCTTGAACCCTCGTCGTCCGCTGCTGGCCGCTGCTGCGCTCGCCACCACTCTGGCCGCTTTCGCCGCCCCCGCGCTGCTCGCCGCCCCGCCCCGCCACGCCGCAACGGGCGCTGGCGGCAACTGGAACGCGGTGGTCGCCATGACCCCGGCGGGCACCCATGTAGTCGGCAACCCGGCGGCCAAGGTGAAGCTGATCGAATATGTCAGCTATACCTGCCCACACTGTGCGCATTTCGAGGAACAGTCGGCGGCCGGCCTGCAGCTGTTTTTCGTCAGCTCGGGCAAGGGCTCGATCGAGGTGCGCAATTTCCTGCGCGATCCGGCCGATCTGGCGGTGGCGCTGATCACCAACTGCCTGCCGCCCCGGCGCTTTTTCGGGGCCCACCAGGCCTTCCTGCGCCAACAGAGCGTGTGGCTGGGGCGCAGCCAGAAGATCGGCCAGGCCCAGCTGAAGCGCTGGTACGAAGGGCCGCAGCCCGCGCGGATGCGGGCGATTGCCGCCGATCTTGACCTCTACGCGATCGCCCAGGGCCAGGGGCTGGACCACGCGGCGACCGACCGCTGCCTGACTAACGAGGCGATGGTCAAACGGCTGACCGACCTGACCGTGGCCGCCGACAAGGCCGGGGTCGATTCCACCCCCTCTTTCGCGATCAACGGCACCCTGCTCTACGGCACCCATGACTGGACTACGCTGGAGCCGCAGCTGAAGGTGCGGATGTAACGCCAGGGCCCGTTGTTTCGGCCATTTATCCGCCATTCGCGTCGCGCGCCGCTTCAATCCGCGCCCTGTCTGGGCTAGCTTTGACGGGAATCACCCCCCTTTCGAGGAACCTGCGATGAAACTGCGCGCCGCCCTTGCCTTCAGCCTTGCCCCGGCCCTGCTGCTGGCCGCCTGTTCCAAGGGCGAGGCCCCGGCTGCTGGCGGCGGCGCGGCGGCGGGCGAACCGGTGGCGGCGGTGGCCCCGCCCGCCGGCAAGGCCTGGGCCGACGTGGTTTCCCCCACGCCCGAAGGCGGGATGGTGATGGGCAACCCCAAGGCGCCGATCAAGCTGATCGAATATGGCTCGCTGTCGTGCCCGCACTGCGCCAAGCTGGCGCAGGATGGCGCCGCCGCGCTGACCGAGAAATACGTCAACACCGGCAAGGTCAGCTGGGAATTCCGCAGCTTTGCGATCCACCCGCAGGACGTGCCACTGACCATGCTGGTGCGCTGCGCCCCGGCGGAGGCCTTCTTCCCGCTGGTCGAGCAGGTCTACGCCAATTTCGACGCCCTGACCCAGAGCACGATGGAAGGTGCGAAAGCCCTCGGCGACATGAGCAAGGTGGCCCCGCAGGCGCGGTTCACCACCATGGCCGACATGCTGGGCTTCACCAAGTTCTTCTCGGCCCGAGGCATTTCGCAGGATCAGGCCCACACCTGCCTGACCAACGCCGCCATGGCCGACAAGGTGGCGCAGGATTCGGACAACTGGGGCAAGCAGGGGATCGAATCGACCCCCACCCTGCTGATCAACGGCGGCAAGACCGGGGTGAACACCTGGGCCGAGCTGGAGCCGCTGCTGCAGAAGGCCGGCGCCCGGTAAGGCGGCGGCGCGGGGGGCGAAGGCAGCGGCGATGCGGATCCGGCGGCTTCGGCTTGCGGGCTTCAAGAGCTTCGTCGAGCCTGCCGACCTGCGGATCGAACCGGGCCTGACCGGGGTGGTCGGCCCCAACGGCTGCGGCAAATCGAACCTGCTCGAAGCGATCCGCTGGGTGATGGGCGAATCGAGCCCCAAGTCGCTGCGCAGCGGCGGGATGGAAGACGTGATCTTCGCCGGCACCTCGTCGCGCCCGGCGCGCGATTTCGCCGAGGTGGTGCTGCTGGCCGACGATGCCCAGGGCGAGGAACTGGAAGTCGTCCGCCGGATCGAACGCGGCGCCGGCAGCGCCTATCGCATCAACGGGCGCGACGTGCGGGCCAAGGACGTCTCGCTGGTCTTCGCCGATGCCGCGACCGGGGCCCATTCGCCGGCGCTGGTTTCGCAAGGGCGCATCGCCGCCGTGATCGCCGCCAAGCCGGCCGAACGCCGGGCGATGCTGGAAGAGGCCGCCGGGATCGCCGGGCTGCACGTACGGCGCAAGGATGCCGAGCAGAAGCTGCGCGCCACCGAGGCCAATCTGGCGCGGCTGGATGACATCATGGCCGGGCTCGATGCCCAGATCGCCAGCCTGCGCCGGCAGGCCCGCGCCGCCGAACGCTACAAGGCGGTCAGCGAAAAGATCCGCCTGGCCGAGGCGCGGCTGGTCTTTGCCCGCTGGCGCGATGCCGCCCGCGCCGCCGAGGCCGCCCGGACCGAGGCTCACGCTGCCGAAACGCGGGTGGCGGCGATGCAGGATCAGGCCGGCGCGGCGCAAAAGGCGCAGGCTGCCGCCGCCGAAGCGCTGGCCGAAGCGCGCGACACCCTGGCCGACCGGCGCGACGATGCCACCGCGCAGGGCCATCGCATGGCCCAGCTGACCAGCCAGCTTGAGGCTGCCGAACAACGGCTGGCCGACCTGACCCGCCAGCGCACCCGGCTGGAGGAAGACAAGGGCGACGCCGACCGGCTGACCCGCGACGCCGCCGAGGCGCTGGCCCGGCTGGAGCGCGAACTGGCCGCCGGCAAGGAAGCGCTGGCCGCCGACGAGGCCGCCCGCCCGGCGGTGGCGCTGGTGCTGGACCGGGCCGAGCATGCCGCCCGTGCCGCCGAACTGGCCGCCGCGCAGGCCACCGCCGAGCAGGCCGGGGTCGAGGCCGAATGGCGCGTCGCCGAGGCCGAAGTGGCCGCCGCGCAGGCCCGGCTGGCCCGGCTGACCGGCGAGGCCACGCGGCAGAGCGAACTGGCCGAGGCGCTGGCCCGCGAGCCCGACCCCGAACAGGGCATCGCCACGGCCGAAGCGGCGCGCGATGAAGCTTTGGCCCGGCTGACCGAACTGGGCACCCAGCGCGAGGCCCTGGCCGCGCGGCGCGAGGAACTGAACGCCACGCGCGAGGCGGCGAGCATGGCGCTGGCGGCGGCCCGCGCCGATCTTTCCGGCCTGACCCGCGAGGCCGATGCGCTGGCCCGAGACAAGGCGGCACGCGAAAAGGCGCTGGCGGCGAAGGGCAAGGGCGCGATCGACGGGCTGAAGGTGGCGCCGGGCTATGAACGCGCGCTGTCCGCCGTGCTGGGCCGCGATGCCCGCGCGCCGCTGGGCGCGGCCCCGGCGGATGGCGACGGGCGGTTCTGGACCGGGGCCCCGGCCCCCGCCGCGCTGGCCGGATCGCTGGGCGAACAGGTGGCCAATTGCCCGCCCGAGCTCGCTGCCCGGCTGGCGCTGGTGCAGGTGGCCGAAAGCGACGACGGGCGGACGCTGAATCCCGGCGAATGGCTGGTGACCCGCGCGGGCCACCTGCGCCGCTGGGATGGTTTCGTGGCGCGCGGCGAGGGCGCGGGCGAGGCGGCACGGCTGGAGGCGGAAAACCGCCTTGCCGAATTGCAGACCCGGCTGCCCGCGCACGAGCAGGCGGTGCAGGCGGCCGAGGCACGAGTGGCTGAGGCGGCGGCGGCGATCGCGGCCCTGCAGGACGAAGCCCGCGCGATCGACAGCCGGTTCGCCGCCGCGCAGCAGGCCGAACGCGAGGCGCTGCGGGCGCTCGACGCGGCCGAGGCGGCGCGGGCGCGGATCGCCGCGCGACGGGCCGAGCTGGAACGGATGGCCGGCGATCTGGCCGAGCAGCGCGGGGCCGCCGAGGCCGATCTGGCCGCCGCCGAAGCCCGCCGCGCCGCCCTGCCCCCGCCCGATGCCGGCCGCGCCGCGCTGGCCGCCGCCCAGGCCCGCCACGAGGGCGCGCGCACCGCCCTGCAGGGGGCAAGCGCCGCGCTGGCCGCCCACGATCAGGCGCTGGCGGTGGCGCGCGAGCGGGTTTCGGCGCAGGCGGGCGACATCCGCGGCTGGCAGGCCCGCGCCGGCGAGGCGGCACGGCGGCTGGCGGAGATGGACCGCCGCTTTGCGGAAATCGAGGAAGAGCGCGCCGTGGTTGCGGCCAAGCCCGCCAGCCTGATGCGCGAGATCGAGGATGGCGAAGCGGTGCGCACCCGCCTCGCCGCCGAACTGGCCGAGGCCGAGGCCGCGCTGGCCACCGCGACCGATCTGGCCCGCACCGCCGATGCGGCGCTGGCCGGGGTGCAGGAGGCGCTGGCCCAGGCACGCGAGGCCCGCGCCGGCGCCAGTGCCCGGGCCGAGAACGAGGAAGGCCGCCGCGCCGAAATGGCGGGAATCGCCGGCGAGCGCTTCCAGTGCCCGCCGCCGCTGCTGCCCGAACGGTTCGGCTTCATCGAGGCCGAGGTGGAGGGTGCCGGGGCCGAAAGCGCCGGGCACGACCGGCTGATCGCCGAGCGCGAGCGGCTGGGGCCGGTCAACCTCGTCGCCGCCGAGGAACTGGCCGAGGCCGAGGGGCGCCACGGCACCAGCCGCGAGGAACAGGCCGAACTGATCGAGGCGGTGCACCGCCTGCGCGGCAGCATCGGCAACCTCAACCGCGAGGGCCGCGAGCGGCTGCGCGCCGCTTTCGAGGCGGTTGACCAGCACTTCCGCCGCCTGTTCACCCGGCTGTTCGAGGGCGGCCAGGCGCACCTGGCGCTGATCGATTCGGACGATCCGCTGGAGGCCGGGCTGGAGATCTTCGCCCAGCCGCCGGGCAAGCGATTGCAGAGCCTGACCCTGCTGTCGGGCGGCGAACAGGCGCTGACTGCCGTGGCGCTGATCTTCGCGCTGTTCCTGACCAACCCGGCGCCGATCTGCGTGCTCGACGAAGTCGACGCCCCGCTGGACGACGCCAATATCGAGCGGTTCTGTGATCTGCTCGATGCGATGACCCGCGAGACCGACACCCGCTACCTGATCGTCACTCACAATGCCGTGACCATGAGCCGGATGCACCGCCTGTTCGGCGTCACCATGGTCGAACGCGGCGTCTCGCGCCTGGTCAGCGTCGATCTTGGCGCGGCGGAACGGCTGCTGGCGGCGGAGTAGCTTGACAATTTTTGTGGTTACGTTAAATAGCCGAACTGCTTTGAATTCTCGACCGCACCAGGGTCCAAACCTGATGGGCATTTGAGGCAATTGTGCAAGATTTGGCTTCAGCCTCCAAAACTGAGGTAGTGATGAACATTGAGTATGACGAGGACAAGCGCCGCCGGGCGCTTGAGGAACGTGGGCTGGATTTCGCCGATGCCGGTCGGGTGTTCGACGGGCCGGAATTTACCCAACAGGATGACCGCTTCGACTATCCGGAACCCCGGTTCCAAACATACGGATTGCTGGACGAAAGGCTGGTTATGCTGGCCTGGACGCCAACCCGCAACGGCATCCGTGTCATTTCGATGAGACGCTGCAATGATCGAGAATACCGCAAATTCGCCAACCGACTGGGATGACGACGACCTGCCCGAGTGGACCGACGATCAGTTTGATCGCGCGCGCTTCTCGATTGCCGGCAAGGTCGTGCGACATGGCATGGGCACGCTCACCCGCTCCGGCCGCCCCCCGTCGGATAACCCCAAGCGTCAGGTAACCCTGCGCCTCGATCCCGATGTGCTGGAAAAATTCCGCGCCACCGGCAAGGGCTGGCAATCGCGGATCAATGCCGAATTACGCAAGGCGCTGGGTATCTGATCCGCCCCACACTTATTCATCCCCAATGCATTTGGCCCGCCGCGCGCCGGGGTAGGGCGTGCGACGGGCCAGGCTTCCTCCCCAGGAAGTCGGATCTATTCCTTACCGCGCCCCGCTGCCGAGGCGGTGGAACAGGTGGACGAATTTGGCGGTTTCGGGCTCGTCCTCGTGGGTCTGGATGTAGTGGCGGACGGCTTCGCGCAGCAGCTTGAAATCCTCGGTCGAGAAGACGGCGCGGGCGCGGGCGGGTTCGGGCATCGGGGTAACTCCTTGGCTGGAAAGGGGCGGGATTGATGGCCTTCTAGCCTGCAATGCCCGCCCCTGTCACGATCAGGCGGCGAACTGGTTCATGGTATTGTGAACGCCACCGGCCTTCAGCGCGGCTTCGCCCGAGAAGTATTCCTTGTGGTCATCGCCGATGTCGCTGCCGCTCATGTTCTGGTGCTTCACGCAGGCGATGCCCTGGCGGATTTCCTGCCGCTGGACGTTCTTGACGTAGCCCAGCATCCCCGCCTCGCCGAAGTATTCCCTGGCCAGGTTGTCGGTGCTCAGCGCGGCGGTGTGGTAGGTGGGCAGCGTGATCAGGTGGTGGAAGATCCCCGCCTGCGCCGCGGCATCGCGCTGGAAGGTGCGGATCCGCTCGTCGGCTTCGTCGGCCAGCGGGGTGCCGTCGTAATCGACGCTCATCAGCCGAGCCCGGTCGTAGGCCGAAACATCCTGACCCGCCGCGCTCCAGGCATCGAAGACCTGCTGGCGGAAGTTCAGCGTCCAGTTGAAGCTGGGGCTGTTGTTGTAGACAAGCTTGGCGTTGGGGATCACCTCGCGGATGCGGCTGACCATCCCGCCGATCTGGCCGATGTGCGGCTTTTCGGTCTCGATCCACAAGAGGTCGGCACCGTTCTGCAGGCTGGTGATGCAATCGAGCACGCAGCGGTCCTCGCCGGTGCCGGGGCGGAACTGGAACAGGTTGCTGGGCAGCCGCTTGGGCCGCATCAGCTTGCCGTCGCGGGTGATCAGCACGTCGCCATGGCCGATCTCGGCGGCGGTGACTTCCTCGCAATCGAGGAAGCTGTTGTACTGGTCGGCGATGTCGCCCTTTTCGCGGACATAGGCGATCTGCTTGGTGAGGCCGGCGCCGAGCGAGTCGGTGCGCGCGACGATCACGCCATCGTCAACGCCCAGTTCCATGAAGGCGTAGCGGCAGGCGCGGATCTTGGCGAGGAAGTCCTCGTGCGGGACGGTGACCTTGCCGTCCTGGTGGCCGCACTGCTTTTCATCCGAGACCTGGTTCTCGATCTGGATGCAGCAGGCCCCGGCCTCGATGAACTTCTTGGCCAGAAGGTAGGTCGCCTCGGCATTGCCGAAGCCGGCGTCGATGTCGGCAACGATCGGGACGACGTGGGTTTCGAAATTGTCGATCGCGCTCTGGACCTGCTTGGCCCTGACCTCGTCACCGGTGTTACGGGCGGCGTCGAGGTCGCGGAACAGCCCGCCCAGTTCGCGCGCGTCGGCCTGCTTGAGGAAGGTGTAGAGTTCCTCGATCAGCGCGGGAACGCTGGTCTTCTCGTGCATCGACTGGTCGGGCAGCGGGCCGAATTCGCTGCGCAGCGCGGCAACCATCCAGCCCGAGAGGTAGAGGTAGCGGCCCTTGGTGGTGCCGAAATGCTTCTTGATGCTGATCAGCTTCTGCTGGCCGATGAAGCCGTGCCAGCAGCCCAGCGACTGGGTGTAATTGGCCGGATCGGCATC
>JAFECL010000008.1:0-29796 GCA_018242165.1 Pseudomonadota bacterium | reverse complement strand
GGCCCCCGCTGCAGGGCCGGCGTGGTGGCCTTGTCAATCTTTACATCTTTTCTTTGTAAAGTTGTGTTGATATGACAAAGGCCGTGCGATGAGTGAAAGCCGCCCCCTGTTCCTTGGCCCCCGGCTGCGCCGCCTGCGCCGCGAACTGGGGCTGACGCAGGCCGCCATGGCCGAGGATCTGGGCATCTCGCCCAGCTATGTCGCGCTGATCGAGCACAACCAGCGCCCGGTCACCGCCGACCTCTTGCTGCGCATCGCCCGCAGCTACCGGCTCGATCTGGGCGAGCTGGCGGGCGACGATGGCGCCGAAACCACCCGCCGGCTGACCGACCTGCTGCGCGACCCGGTCTTTGCCGAGATCGACCTGCCCGCGCTGGAAGTGGCCGACCTCGCCGCCAGCTTTCCGGGGGTGAGCGAGGCGCTGCTGCGGCTTTACGGCGCCTATTCCCGCAGCCAGGCCGCGCTGGCCGAGGCGGGCAGCGGCGGCGGCGATGGTGCGGGGCAGGATCCGGTGGCCGAGGCGCGCCGCTTCATCGCCCGCCACCGCAACTTCTTCCCCAGCCTCGATGCCCGGGCCGAAACGCTGGCCGCCGCCGTGGCCGAGGCGGGCGATGCCACCACCTATCTCGCCAAGGCCCACGGCATCCGCACCCGCGTCCTGCCCGGCGAGGTGATGATGGGATCGCTGCGGCGGTTCGATCGGCACAACCAGCAATTGCTGCTCGACGAAGGGCTCGATGGCGCCAGCCGCGCGTTCCACATCGCCCTGCAGGTGGCGCTGAGCGATTGCCGCGCCGATCTCAACGAGCTGCTGCGCCAGGCCGCGCCCAGCAGCCCCACCGCCGCCACCCTGCTGCGCCGCCAGTTGACCGGCTATGCCGCCGCCGCGCTGCTGATGCCCTATGCCCGGTTCCAGCGCGCCGCCGCCGAACGGCTGTACGATATCGAGGTGCTGTCACGCCAGTTTGGCACCAGTTTCGAACAGACCGCCCACCGCCTGACCACGCTGGGCCGCCCGGGGCAGGAAGGGGTGCCGTTCTTCTTCATCCGCCTCGATGCCGCCGGCAACATATCCAAGCGGCTGGATGGCGCGGGCTTTCCCTTCGCCGCGCATGGCGGCGGCTGCCCGCTGTGGACGGTCCACCAGGTGTTCGGCGGGCCGCAGCGGATCGTCACCCAGTGGCTGGAACTGCCCGATGGGCAGCGGTTCTTCTCGCTGGCCCGGGTGGTGCGTTCGGGCGGCGGGGCCTGGGGTCGCGCGCCGGTGGAGCGCGCGGTAGCGCTGGCCTGCGCCGCCGAACACGCCCCTAAACTGGTCTATGCCAAGGGCCAGGACCCGGCCCGCGCCGAAACCACGCCAATCGGCGTCAACTGCCGCCTCTGCACCCGCGCCGCCTGCACCGCCCGCGCCCTGCCCCCGATCGGGCGCGAAATCCTGCCTGACGACTACCGGCGCACGGCGGCGCCGTTTACTTTCGACGATTCCTAAACCGTCCCCACCGCCCAGCAGCCCATGGCCAGCAGCAACCCGGCCTCGCGGTTGGCGCGGAAGCGGGTGAGGGCGTTAGCGCCGTCATCCGGGTTCAGCGTCAGCACCTGCCAGCCAAGGTGCAGCGCCACGGGGGCCAGCGCCAGCAGCACCAGCGCGTCGGCCCGCAATTGCCAGAAGGCCAGCGCCCACAGCGCCAGCGCCGCCCCATACAGCAGCGCCACCCCCCGCTGCACATGCCGCCCCAGCGTCAGCGCCGAGGAGCCGATCCCTACCAGCGCGTCATCCTCGCGATCCTGGCAGGCGTAGATCGTATCGTAGCCGACGCACCAGCAGATCGCCCCGGCGTAGAGCGCGGCGAGCACCCCCGGCGCCTCAAGCCCGCGCACTTCCACCCAGCCGACCTGTGCCCCCCAGGTGAAGACCAGCCCCAGCCAGGCCTGCGGCCAGCCGGTGATCCGCTTCATGAAGGGATAGGCGGCAACCAGCGCCAGGCTGCCCAGCGCCACCGCCTGCGCCAGCGGGTGCAGTTGCAGCAGCACCACCAGCCCCACCGCGCACAGCGCCGCCAGCCAGGCCCACGCGGCGCGCTTGGAAACCCGCCCGCTGGCCACGGGCCGCGCGGCGGTGCGCGCCACTTTCCGATCAAGATCGGCATCGACGATGTCGTTATAGACGCAGCCAGCCCCGCGCATCGCCACACTGCCCAAGAGCAGCCACAGCAGCAGATCCCAGCGCCGCCAGCCCCCCGCCAGCAGCACCCCCCAGGCGCACGGCCAATAGAGCAGCCACCAGCCGATCGGCCGATCGAGCCGGGCCAGCGCCGCGTAATCGCGCAGGGGCGCCGGCAGCCGGGCCATCAGTGGGCGGTGTTCGCTGTCGGGAACGATCGGGCCGGGTTGCGCCATGCCGCGTTCCATACACCATCGTCATTCCCGCGAAAGCGGGAACCCATGTGGTGCGCTGGGTTCCCGCTTTCGCGGGAATGACGGAACGGCTAGGGGTGTAGCATGCCCGCCACCCCCGCCTGGCCTCCCAAAAGCGCGCCGCGCCTGTTCGTGCCCCCCACGCTGAGCGAGGGCGCGGCCTTGGTGATCGAGGGGCCGCAGGCGCATTACCTCGCCCGGGTGATGCGGGTGGCGGCGGGCGATGACGTGGTGCTGTGCGATGATGCCAGCGGCGAATGGGCCGCGCGGGTGGCCGAGGTGGGCAAGCGGGCCGTGGCACTGACTTGCGAGGTGCTGTTGCGGGCGCGCGAGGCGGTGCCCGATTTCACCCTCTGCGCCGCGCTGCTGAAGAAGGACCGCTTTGATTGGGTGCTGGAGAAGGCGACCGAGCTGGGCGTTGCGCGGATCCAGCCGGTGCTGACCCGGCGCTGCGTGGCCGACAAGCTGAACCTCGAGCGCGCCCACGCCCTCGTCACCGAGGCGGCGGAGCAATGCGCCCGCACCGCCCTGCCCGTGATTGCCGCGCCGGTGAAGCTGGAGGCCCTGCTGCGCGACTGGGCACCGGAACGCGCTCTGTTCTTCGCCGACGAGGCCGGCGGCGCCCCCGCCGCCCCGGCCTTCGCCGACCATGCCGGCCCGGCGGCGCTGCTGGTCGGGCCCGAAGGCGGCTTTGACGATGCCGAACGCGGCGCGATCCGCGCCCTGCCCCCGGCCCGCGCCATCACCCTGGGCCCGCGGATCCTGCGCGGCGAAACCGCCGCCGTGGCCGGCACCGCGCTGTGGATGGCGATAGCTGGAGATTGGGGCGCGACAACATAATTTGGCTGGCGCCGGGGCGAACAAAGCACTAACTCCCTCGCCCATGAGCACCAGACAGGTTTCAGATCGCAACGATCCCTTGATCGAGAGCCGCGACCAGCTGATCGCGCCGATGGCGGCGGGTGAAAAGCCGGCGGAGCGGTGGCGGATTGGCACCGAGCATGAAAAGCAGGTCTATCGCCTGGCGGATCATCGCGCGCCTTCCTATGACGAGCCGGGCGGGATCCGCGACTTGCTCAAGGCGCTGGAACGGTTCGGCTGGCAGCCGATTGTCGAGGGCGGGAACGTCATCGCGCTGAAGGGCCCGGATGGCAATGTCAGCCTCGAGCCTGCCGGGCAGCTGGAGCTGTCGGGCGCGCCGCTGGAAAACCTGCACCAGACCTGCGCCGAAACCGGCCGCCACCTGGCCCAGGTGAAGGCGATCGGCGAGGAGCTGGGGCTGGGCTATCTCGGCCTGGGGATGTGGCCCGACAAGACCCGGGCCGAGCTGCCGATCATGCCCAAGGGCCGCTATGACATCATGCTGCGCCACATGCCGCGGGTTGGCAGCCTGGGGCTCGACATGATGCTGCGCACCTGCACCATCCAGACCAACCTCGACTATTCGAGCGAGGCGGACATGGTGCAGAAGTTCCGCGTTTCGCTGGCCTTGCAGCCGCTGGCCACCGCGCTGTTCGCCAATTCGCCGTTCACCGAAGGCCGGCCCAACGGCTATCTTTCGTACCGCAGCCACATCTGGTCGGATACCGATCCGCACCGCACCGGGATGCTGCCCTTCGTGTTCGAGCCGGGCTTCGGCTACGAGCGCTATGTCGATTACATGCTTGATGTGCCAATGTATTTCGTCTTCCGCGACGGGAAATACATCGATGCCGCCGGGCACAGCTTCCGCGATTTCATGGCCGGCAAGCTGGCGGTGCTGCCGGGCGAGCTGCCGCGCGAGAGCGACTGGATCGACCACCTTTCCACGGCCTTCCCCGAGGTGCGGCTGAAAAGCTTCCTCGAGATGCGCGGCGCCGATGGCGGGCCGTGGAACCGGATCTGCGCGCTGCCGGCGCTGTGGGTCGGGCTGCTTTACGACCAGACCGCGCTCGATGCCGCCTGGGATCTGGTCAAGGGCTGGAGCATGGAAGGGCGCGAGGCGCTGCGCAATGCGGTGCCCAGGCTGGCGCTCGATGCCCCGCTGCCCGGCGGCGGCAAGCTGCGCGATATCGCCGGCGAAGTGCTGAAAATCGCCCGCGCCGGCCTCAACGCCCGCGCCCGCCTGAACGCCGCCGGCGACAACGAAAGCGGCTTCCTCGCCCCCCTCGACGAAATCGTCGCACGCGGCACCACCCCCGCCGAATGCCTGCTCGACAAGTTCCACCACGAATGGAACGCCGACATCACACGCATCTACGCCGAAAAAAGCCTGTGATCGTCCTCATCGGCACCTTCCGCCTGCCGCCCGAGCGGCTGGATGAGGCCCGCCCCCCAATGGAGCGGGTGGTGCGCGCCAGCCGGGCCGAGGCCGGCTGCCTTGAATATGCCTATGCCGAGGATCTGTTCGACCCCGGGCTGATCCGGGTCAGCGAAAAGTGGGCCAGCCGCGAGCATCTCGCCGCCCATTTCAAGGCGTCGCACATGCAGCAATGGATCGCGGAACGTGCCGCGCTGGGCCTGTTCGACCGGGCGATCACGCTGTTTCAGGCCGACGAAGGCACAGCCGTCTAAAGCGCTATCTTCGCATCGCCGAGGAGCCAAAAACCGGTTCCCACTTTTTGGCGCGATGCTTTACTCGGCCGGTTGCCACTGTGCCCGCACCGGGCGCAGGCGCCGGGCCAGACCGCCCAGCGCGCGGGTCACCGGCCCGTGCCGTTCGATCCATTCGGAATAGGCCCGGTATTTCGGATCGGCGGCCAGCAGGTGCGCCTCTTCGGTTTTCGCCCGCCAGTAATAGACCGCGCTGACCACCCCCAGCAGCACCGTGTTGCGGATCGCGTCGACCGGCGAATGGGTGGTCGCCAGCATCGGCATGCTGGCGCACCACCAGAACAGGTTCTTGGCGAGGTAGGCCGGGTGGCGGGTGAAGCGATAGGGCCCGCCGGTCAGCACCCCGCGATAGGTCAGGTTCGAAAAGCGCAGGCCGAAGGCCACCGTGGCCCAGGCATAGATCGCGGTCAGGGCGACCAGCAGCATGCCCCAGCCCCACAGCAGCGCGGGGTGGCCGGCCAGCCACACCCACCAGTCGGCGGTGTTGACCCGATAGTCAAGCATCCCGCCCCCGCCCATCAGGGTGAAGGGCGGATAGCACAGCAGTGCTGCCACCCAGCCGGCCAGCAGCGGGTTGGCGCTGCGGATCTGGGCATCGAGCGGGCGCAGCGTCAGCAGGTAGCCGACCGTGCCGATCTGCACGTCGACCACGAACATCAGTTCGATCAGCCCGGTCGCCATCTCCACCGGATCGTGCAGCGCGATGCCCCAGTCAAAGGCCACCATCCGCGCCCAGCCGCCCGGCAGGATCGACAGCATGAAGGCGGTGAAAAAGCCCTTCACCGCCCAGGCCCGGGCATGGGCCGCGACCATGGCCGGATCGTAGGGCTCGCGCCCGAGCAGCAGCGCGCCGAAGTGCCAGGCCCCGTCGCGCGGTTCCACCATCCGCCGGTCGAGCCAGGCGACGTAGGGCACCGAAAGCAGCACCAGCACCGGCAGCGCCCAGGTCAGCAGGCCGATGGCGTAGAGGTAGGGCCCGCGCCAGTACCAGCGCCCCAGGCAATAGACGAAGGCGATCAGCACCCAGGTGGCCCACAGGCCCAGCAGCTTGGTCGCCGTCACCCGCCACACCGCGCGCCAAGGGCGCGGATGGCCCAGATCGAGCCCGGTGGAAGCGCGGCGGTGGACCTTGTCGACCAGCAGCGACCAGGCCACCATCGGCAGCCCCGACCAGGCCAGCGCCAGTACCGAAGCGGCCGGGCCCGACATCACCTCGCGCGGCCCCGGCAGGCCCAGCAGGGCAACGATGGCGGGCCAGTGGCGGCAGACCATCAGCCACAGCGCCAGCCCGGCCAGCCCGACCAGGCCGACCATCGGCGAAACATCGCTGGCCGGCGGAGCCGGCGCGGCAGAGGGCTTGGCGCTCATCCCCCCGCCCTAGCACAGGCGGGTTAAGAGCGCGGAAACGCGCCTATTTGAACGAGGAAATCCGGCCGCTGTCATCCAGCACGTAAAGCGTGCCCTTGGCTACCACCGGGGCCAGCGAAACCCCCGCCTTCAGCCGGGTGAAAGGCGCCACGATGCCGTCGGTGGCGCTGGCCGCCTGCACTTCGCCAAGGCTGTTGGCGATCCACAGCCGGTTGCCGGCCAGCACCGGCCCGGTCCAGAAGATCGGCCCTTCCTTCTTCTTTTCCTTTTTCCAGCGCGCCAGCTGGGTAACCCAGCGGACCTTGCCGGTGGTGCGGGCGATGCACAGCAGCTTGGCATCGTCGGTCAGGGTGAAGATCCAGTCGCCGGCGATCGCCGGGGTGGAAATGCCCGCCAGGTTCAGTTCCCACAGCCGCTGGCCGGTCACCAGTTCGTAGGCGGCCATACGCCCGCCCTGGCCCAGCGCATAGACCCGCCCGCGTTCGACAATCGGATCGGCATCGATGTCAGTCAGCACGCCGACGCTGGTCGACAGCGAGGTACGAGCCAGCGCGTCGGACCACAGCTGGCGGCCGTTTTCGTAACGATAGGCGACCAGTTCGCCGGTCGAATAGCCGGCCACCACGGTGCCCTGGCCGGCGGCGGGCGCCGCCACCCCGAACACCCCGGTTGCCCCCAGCGAGCCCGATTCCTGCCACAGCTCGGCGCCATCATCGACGTTGAGCGCGTGGATCTCGTTGTTCTGGGTCATCACATAGACCGACCCGAAGGCCAGGGTCGGCGCGCCGCGCAGCGGGCCGGCGGGCTTGACCTGCCACAGCACCTTGCCGCTGTCGGCCTCGACCGCCGCGACATCGCCGGCGCCGGTGGCGACATAGACCTTGCCGTTGTCGAACGAGGCGCCGCCGCCGAACACGACCTGCGCGGATTCGCCCCGGGACTTGAAGCTGTGGGTCCAGGCGACCTTGCCGCTGGCGGCATCATAGGCATGCAGCACGCCGTCGGTATCGAAGACGAACAGCTTGCCGCCGCCGATCACCGGCGCGGCGCCCAGCCGGCGGCTGGGGGTAACCCCGGCTACCGAGGCGCTCCACCCGCGTTCGGGGCGCTCGGCCAGCGCGAGATGGCCATAGGCCTTGTTGGCCGCGCCGCCACCCTGGGCCCAATCGGTATTCTCGACCGGCGGGGGCAGCACCACCGCCACCCCGGCGATATCCTCGTCAACCTTGGCCCCGCTTTCGACCCGGCTGAGGATCGGGATGCGGTTGCCGATGGTCGGCGTGGTCGGCTTGGCCTTGCCGCCGAACAGCTTGGCCGGGGCCTGGCCCGGCTGGCCCAGCACCAGCGCCGCCACCATGGCAAGGCCCAGCGCGCGGCGAAGGGGTAAATGGGGCATGGGCAGGTTCCTCATCGGGGAAAGGGGCATCAGCGGGTTGCGGCGGGGGCGCCGGCAGGGCTGGTGGCAATATCGTCGACCGCATCGAAACCAAAGGCCCCGGCCAGCTGGCGGGCGCGGGCGCGGGCGCTTTCGGGCGCATCCTTGTCCTTGGCGATGGCACCCAGCAGCGGCCCGGCCAGTTCCTTGTGCCCGGCCTTGATCTGGGCCAGCGCGGTCAGCTCGCCGGCGCTGGCGAACCACGGGTTGCCGGGCACGGCCAGCAGCTTCAGCCGGCTGATCACCTGATCGGGCTTCATCGTATCGAACCCGGTGGCCACGGCGCGCACCGTCGCCAGATCGCGGTAGGGCTGCGGCGCCGAGCTGTCGGCGGCCACCGCCTCGTAAGCGGCCAGCGCCTCGGCCCGCTTGCCATCCTTCAGCGCCACCCCGGCGGCCAGCAGCCGGGCCACCGCCGCAGTGCCACCACCCTCGCCCGCCAGGGCGGTCAGGGTGCCCTTGGCATCGGCGGGGCGGCCAGCCTCGATCTGGTCAAGCGCCACGGTCAGCCGCTCGCTGCGCTGCTCGGTCTGGCTGGTGCGGTGCGAGTTCCACGCCAGGGTGCCGGCCAGCACCGCCAGCCCGGCGGCGATCCCCGCGCCCACCGGCCTGGCATAGCGGCGCACCGCGCCCATGAACTGATCCTCGCGCACCGCATCGTCGACCTCGCGAAGGAAGGCATCGTGCTGGGCGGATTCCCGCTCGGCCATCTGTTCGGCGCGGGATTGGGGGCGGGTGGGGCGGAGAACCAAGGAAGCTACCTGTCGTTGGGCCGGAATGCCGGGGCTGTTTAGCGCAGTGGCCGGGCTTTTCAACGCCTATACGCCCACTTGGCCCTGCCTGTCCCCGGCTGAAAGCTGGCTGAACGGATCAGGGGAAGGCCCGGCCCAGCGCCTCGCCATAGACCCGGGCATAGGCGGCGACCATCGCGCCCTCATCGAACTCGGCGCGGGCGCGGGCCTGATTGGCCGCGCCCAGCCGTTCGCGCAATGCGGCATCGCCGGCCAGCGTCGCCAGCGCCGCGCCCAGCGCCGCCTCGTCGCCCGGCGGGGTGATGAAGCCCCGGTTCTCCCCCGCCACCATCGCCGCCACGTCGCCCACCGCCGGTGCGGCCACGGCCAGCCCCGCCGCCATCGCCTCGACCACCGAGAGCGGGAACTGTTCCGAATCCGAGGAGAGCGCGAACAGGTCGAACAGCCCGACCACCGCAGCCGGATCGGGCACATGGCCGGGCAGGTGGACGCGGTGCGCCACCTCCAGCCGCAGCGCCTCGTCGCGGATCGCGTCGCGCTCGGGCCCCTCGCCCACGATCACCAGCTGCCACGGCTCGGGCAGCGGGGCGAAAGCGCGGACCAGCCGGGTCAGGTGCTTCACCGGCTTGAGCCCGGCCAGCGTCCCCAGCCACAGCTCGCCCGGGCGCTTGATCACCCGGGGCAACGCATCGGGCCGGGGCGTGCCGGCATAGGCCATGGTCGGCAGCCCATTGGCGATCCGCCGTACTCTTGTGGCCGGCTGGGCCCATTGCCGCCGCGCGATCCCCTCCAGCACCGTTGACGGTACCACCAGCGCCGCGGCGCCGTAGAGCGCGATCCGCCGGTACCAGTTGCGCGCCGGCTTGAGCGCCATGGCCTCGTCGGCGTTGAAGCCATCCTCGTGGTGGACCAGCGGCGGCAGGCCCAGATGGCGGGCGAACAGGGTATGCGCCAGCACCGCATCCATCGCCCCGAAATTGTAGGTCAGCACCAGATCGTGGCCCTGCATCGCCCGCGCCAGTTCGAGCAGCCGGCCGGGCAGCGGCCGGCCCTGCAGCGACGGGAAATCCTCGGCCACTTCCACCCGCATGCCCGGCGCGATCGCCGCCATCGCCCCCAGCGCGCCGGGCACCGCCGAAACGATCCGGTGCGCCACCCCGGGGCCAAAGGCATTGATCAGCTGGGCGGCGCGCATTTCCTTGCCGCCCGGGTCGAACGAGCTGTGGAGGTGCAACAGGCGCAGCATGGCGGGTGGCTCAGCCGATCCGGGCCAGCAGGCGCTCGATCGCCGCCACCGCCGCCGGCTCGTCGAGCGTCGGGGCATGGCCGACGCGCGGCACCGTCACCGCCTCGGCCTCGGGCAGGGCTTCGGCCATCCGCGCGAAGGTCGCGGGGGCCAGCAGGTCCGACAGTTCGCCGCGCAGCAGCGCCACCGGCCGCCCCGCCAGGGCGCGCAGCCCCGGCCAGAGGTCGGGCGCCGACGCCCCTTCGCCCCCGCCGGTTTCGGCCCCGGGCCGGGCAAAGGGCTCGGCGATCTTCATGTCATAGTCGAACACGATCCGCCCGCTGCCGCCCAGCACCATGGAGCGCTTGGCCAGCACCAGCCAGTCGGCAATCGCCAGATCGGGGAACATCGCCCCCTGCGCCTCTTCCAGCGCGCGCGCGGCATGCATCCAGGTAGGAAAGCTGCGGGCCTGCCCGACATAGCCGCGAATCCGTTCCAGCCCCGCCGCCTCGATCTCGGGGCCGACATCGTTGAGCAGCGCCCCGGCCAGCTGCGCCGGGTTGAGCATCGCCATGATCATCGTCATCAGCCCGCCCAGCGAGGTGCCGATGGCGACGAAGCGGGTGATCCCCAGGCTTTCGCACAGTGCGCCGATGTCGGCGACATATTGCATCGGGTTGTAGCTCTCGGAATTCTTCGACCAGGCGCTGTCGCCGCGCCCGCGATTGTCGGGGCAGATCACCCGCCATTCCCCGGCGTGGCGCGCCGCCAGCCCTTCGAAATCGCGGCCATTGCGGGTCAGCCCCGGCAGGCACAGCAGCGGGGGGCGATCATCCCGCCCGGGATAGTCGCGATAGTGGAGCCGCAGGCCGTCGCCGCTCTGCCAATAGCCGTCGGTAAAGTCGCTCATGGGATCCCGGTTGCCATTGCCGGCGCGCCGGCTTCGCGCCACTATCGCCGGATGCGCACCGAACCGCAAGTGACAGCCTGCCGCCCCGATCCACAAATCGCCGCCCTCGCCGGCTGGCTGGCCGATCCGGTGCGGCCGACGGACTTCCCCCGGCTGACCCTGCGCTGGCGCAACCAGCGCCATGCCGCGACCGTGGGGCTGGACGGCCTGGACGATGCCGCCTGGCTGGACCACTTCGGCCGCTTTGCCCCGCTGCCCGGCAACCTGCCCCAGCCGCTGGCACTGCGCTATCACGGCCACCAGTTCCGGGTTTACAACCCCGAGCTGGGCGACGGGCGCGGATTCCTGTTCGCCCAGCTGCGCGATGGCACGGGGCGGCTGCTCGATCTGGGCACCAAGGGTTCGGGCCAGACCCCGTGGAGCCGCGAGGGCGACGGGCGGCTGACCCTGAAGGGCGGGATGCGCGAGGTGCTGGCCACCGAAATGCTCGAGGCGCTGGGCGTCTATACCAGCAAGACCTTTTCGCTGATCGAGACCCACGAGGAACTGTGGCGCGGCGATGAACCCAGCCCGACGCGCTCGGCCGTGCTGGTCCGCCTGTCGCACGGCCACATCCGCATCGGCAGCTTCCAGCGGCTGGCCGCGCTGGAAGAGGCCGATCATCTGGCCGCGCTGGTCGACTATTGCCTGGCGCAGTTCCCCGGCCCGCCGCCCCCGCCCGGGGCGCCGGGCCGCGACGAGCCGGCGGTGGTGCTGCTGCATCAGGCGGTCGAGCGGCTGGCCGACATGGCGGCGGGCTATGTTGCCGCCGGCTTTGTCCACGGGGTGCTCAACACCGACAACATGAACATCACCGGCGAAAGCTTCGACTATGGCCCGTGGCGCTGGCTGCCGGGGTGGGAACCGGGCTTTACCGCCGCCTATTTCGACCATCAGGGGCTCTATTGCTTCGCCCGCCAGGCCGAGGCGATCCGCTGGAACCTGGGGCAGCTGGCGATCGCGCTGCGCCTGCTGGCCGAGGCTCCGCCGCTGATCGCCGCGCTGGAACGGTTCGAACCGCTCTACCTCGCCGCGCTGAACCGCCGGGTGCTGTGGCGCTGGGGGATTGAACGCCACGACGGCGATGCCCGGCCCGAGGCGGGGATGGAGCTGCTGGCCGCCGCCGGCACCGCGATGCGCGAGGCGGGGCTGTCGCCCGACGCCTTCTTCCATGCCCATCGCGGCGGGCGCGGCGCACAGGGCGCGCTGGCCACGGCACTGGCCGCCTATCGCCCGGTCGCCGGCGCGCTGGACCATCCGCTGTGGGCCGAACCCGCCCCGCCCAGCCTGGTGATCGAGCAGGTCGAGGCGCTGTGGGCGGCGATTGCCGAGCACGACGACTGGGCGCCGCTGGCGGCGATGACTGCCCGGATCCGCCAATTGGGCGAGGCCCTTGGCGCGCCGCCCCCGCCAGCGGGGCTTGTCGCACAGTCATGCAATTAAGGGCTTTCCTTGAGGCGCGACATCGCGTTTAAGGCAGCAGGCAACTCTTCAGGTCGATGTGAGCGCGGAACAGATCATCTCGCTGGAACCCGCGACTGGCGCTCAGGCCTGGGCCGGGCCGATTGGCGATGTCGAGCAGGCGGTGGCGCAAGCCCGCCGGGCCTGGCCGGGCTGGGCGGCGCAACCGCTGTCGAACCGGATCGAGCTGATGCGCCGCTTCGCCAACGAATTGCGCAAGGCGGCCGAAGCGCTGGCCGACATGATCGCGCGCGAAACCGGCAAGCCGCTGTGGGATGCCCTGGCCGAGGTCGAGGCTGCCGTCGGCCGGATCGAGCTGACCGCGCGCGCCTATGCCGAGCGCTGCGCCCAGCGCAAACACGACAATGCCCTGCAGGGAATCATCGCCGTGCGCCACAAGCCGCAGGGGGTGCTGGCGGTGATCGGGCCGGCCAGCCAGCCGGGCCTGGCCCCCGTGGCGCGGATCGTTCCGGCGCTGATGGCCGGCAACGCGGTGGTGTTCAAGCCCAGTGAAAAGGCCCCGGGCAGCGGCGAAATTCTGATCCAGTGCCTGCATCGCGCCGGGGTGCCGGCGATGGTAGGCCAGCTGCTGATCGGCGGGGCGGAAGAAGGCCAGGCGCTGGCGCTGCACGACGGGGTGGACGGGGTGCTGTTCACCGGCTCGGCGGCGGTGGGCATCGCGCTGCGCCGCAAGCTGGCCGCCCGGCCCGACAAGATCGTCGCGCTCGAACTGGGCGGCAACAACCCGCTGGTGGTCTGGGATACGCCCAAGCTGGAAGAGGCGGCGGTGCTGATCGTCCAGTCGGCCTTTGCCGGCGGTGGCCAGCGCTGCACTGCGGCGCGCCGGCTGATCATCCGCGAAACGCTCTACGCCCCGGTGATCGAGGCGGTGAAGGCGCTGACCGAACGGCTGATCTGCGGCGCCCCCTTCGACGATCCGGCCCCCTACATGGGCCCGATGATCGACGAACGCGCCGCCGATGGCCTGACCGACAGCTTCCTCTACCTGCTCTCGAACGGCGGCAAGGCGATCAAGCACATGGTCCGCCTGCGCGACGGGCTGCCCTTCGTCTCGCCGGCGCTGATCGACGTGACCGCGGTGGCCGAGCGCCCCGATGTCGAGCTGTTCGGGCCGCTGCTGCAGGTGGTGCGGGTCGACGATTTCGACATGGCGATCGCCGAGGCCAACAACACCCGGTTCGGCCTGGCCGCCGGGCTGATCGGCGGATCGCCGCAGGATTACAATCGGTTCTGGGCCAATATCCGTGCCGGGATCGTCACCTGGAACCGCCCGACCACCGCCGATCTGGCCGGCGCGCCGCTGGGCGGGGTGGGCCTGTCGGGCAACCATCACCCCGGCGGGGCCTATGCGGTCGATCACTGCGCCCACCCGGTCGCCTCGGCCGAGCTGGAGCAGCCGCGCGCGGTACTGGGCGCCGGCTTCAAATAGCCCCGATAAGTTTCGCTTGCCGGGTGGACCCGCCAGCCCGGCCCGGCTAGGTCCCGCGCGATGAGTACCCCGCGCTCCCCCTCCAACGGCATCTGGCTGGCACTGGGCGCCTATTCGTGGTGGGGGCTGGTGCCGATCTATTTCCGCGCGCTGCGCCCGCTGTCACCGCTGGCGGTGGTCGGCTGGCGGATCGTGCTCTCGGTGCCGATCCTGCTGGCGCTGGTGGCGGTAACCCGGCAGGGCGCGGCGCTGCGCCGGGCGCTGACCAGCCTGGCGACGATCCGGGTGCTGGCGCTCAGCACCGTGCTGATCGCGGTCAACTGGCTGGTCTATGTCTATGCCATCTCGCAGAACCACGTCTATGCCGCCAGCATCGGCTATTACCTCAACCCGCTGGTCAACATCGCGCTGGGCACCCTGTTCCTCGGCGAGAAACTGCGCCCCCGGCAATGGGTGGCGGTGGGGCTGGGGGCCATGGCGGCGCTGATCCTGCTGGCCGGGGCGGCCGACACCCTGGCGGTCAGCGTCAGCCTGGCGATCAGCTTTTCGCTCTACGGCATGCTGCGCAAGCTGGCCCCGGTGGAAAGCCTGCCCGGGCTGACGGTGGAAACGTTGCTGCTCGCCCTGCCCTCGGCCTGGCTGCTCGACTGGCTGGCCCGGCACGGCGCCCCGCCGGCCTTCGGAGTATCTGCCGAGCGCGATATGCTGATCGCGATCGCCGGGCTGGTAACGGCGGTGCCGCTGCTGATGTTCGCGGCAGCGGCGCGGCGGATGGACTTTTCTACCCTCGGCTTCTGCCAATACCTCTCGCCCAGCCTGACCCTGCTGGTCGGCCTGCTGCTGTTCCACGAGCCGATGCGCCCGGCCCAGATCGCGGCCTTCGCGGTGATCTGGGTGGCGGTGGGGGTGTTCACCTGGGATGCGCTGGCAGCGCGGCGAGCGGCGAACGCCTGATCAATACGAGCAGGATTCCCCGGGGCTGTGCGGGAATTTGCCGCCAGCCGGAGCGAGAACGGGTGACTTCGCGAAGCGGCGCGCGGCGTTAGGCGGCGGCTTCCTCGGGCTTGTCACCCTTCAGCACGCGGATCGGTTCCTTGCGGCCCTCGACCACGTCCTTGTCGACCACCACTTCGGCGATGCCATCTTCGGTCGGCACGTCGAACATGGTGTCGAGCAGCATCCCTTCGACGATCGAGCGCAGCCCGCGCGCGCCGGTCTTGCGTTCGATGGCCTTCTTGGCGATCTCTTCCAGCGCCTCGTCGGTGAAGGTCAGCTTGACGTCTTCAAGGTCGAACAGCTTGGCATACTGCTTGACCAGCGCGTTCTTGGGTTCCTTGAGGATCTTGACCAAGGCCGGGATATCGAGATCGTTCAGCGTCGCGATCACCGGCAGGCGGCCGACGAATTCGGGGATCAGGCCGAACTTCAGCAGATCTTCCGGTTCCGCCTTCTGCAGCAGTTCGCCCACCCGGCGCTTGTCGGGATCGGCAACGTGGGCGCCAAAGCCGATCGAACGCTTCTGCAGGCGATCGGCAATGATCTTTTCAAGGCCGGCAAAGGCCCCGCCGCAGATGAACAGGATGTTGGTGGTATCGACCTGGAGGAATTCCTGCTGCGGATGCTTGNNTTGCGCCCGCCCTGCGGCGGCACGCTGGCGGTAGTGCCTTCCATCAGCTTCAACAGCGCCTGTTGCACCCCTTCGCCCGACACGTCGCGGGTGATGCTGGGGTTTTCGGCCTTGCGGCTGATCTTGTCGATCTCGTCGATGTAGACGATGCCCTGCTGGGCCTTTTCGACGTTGTAGTCGCTGGCCTGGAGCAGCTTCAGGATGATGTTCTCGACGTCTTCACCCACGTAACCGGCTTCGGTCAGGGTGGTGGCATCGGCCATGGTGAAGGGCACGTCGAAGGTCTTGGCCAGGGTCTGGGCCAGCAGGGTCTTGCCGCTGCCGGTCGGGCCGACCAGCAGGATATTCGACTTCTGCAGCTCAACCTCGCCGCCCTTGCCGCTGTGCTTCAGGCGCTTGTAATGGTTGTGCACCGCCACCGAAAGCACGCGCTTGGCGCGATCCTGCCCGATCACGTAGTCGTTCAGCGTCTCGAAGATGTCCTTGGGGCTGGGCACCCCGCCATCCTTGCGCGCGCCGATCCCGGCCTTGGTTTCCTCGCGGATGATGTCGTTGCACAGCTCGACGCATTCATCGCAGATGAACACCGTAGGGCCCGCGATCAGCTTCCTCACCTCGTGCTGGCTCTTCCCGCAGAAGCTGCAGTAGAGGGTGCTTTTCGCGTCGGTTCCGCTCAATTTGGTCATGTTTCTTCCCAACCGCCGCTCGGATGCCGGGGGTAGCATAGCCCGGCGGCGACCTTTATCAATCCCGTTGCTAGCACGGCCCGGCTTGCCAGTGGCTTAACCTGGCACACCCGGCAGCCCCAGCGTTCAGCCCGCCGCGCCGTCACCCTCGGCGTCGGGACGGGTAGCGAAAACCTTGTCGACCAGCCCGAAATCGCGGGCTTCCTCGGCGCTCATCCAGGTGTCGCGGTCCATCGCCTCGGCCACCTGCTTCACCGTCTTGCCGGTATAGTCGGCGTAGAGCTCGTGCATCGTGTGCTTCAGGCGGAGGATTTCCTTGGCCTGGATCTCGATGTCGCTGGCCATGCCGCGCGCCCCGCCCGAAGGCTGGTGGATCATGATCCGCGCCTGCGGCAGCGCCACGCGCATCCCCGGTTCGCCCGCCGCCAGCAGGAAGCTGCCCATCGAGCAGGCCTGGCCGATGCACACCGTCGCCACCTTGGGCTTGATGTATTTCATGGTGTCGTGGATCGCCATGCCGGCGGTCACCACCCCGCCGGGCGAGTTGATGTACATGCTGATATCCTTCGAGGGGTTCTCGCTCTCGAGGAACAGCAGCTGGGCGACGATCACCGAGGCCATGTGATCCTCGACCTCGCCGGTCACGAAAATGATCCGCTCGCGCAGCAGGCGCGAATAGATGTCGAAGCTGCGCTCGCCGCGGCTCGACTGTTCGACCACCACCGGAATCAGCGCGCCGGTCACCGGGTCGGTCGTGAATTTACCCTGCGCGCCAGCGGCGCCGTACAAGTCGATCATGCAAATCCCTTTCAGGTAGGCCCCATTATGTCGCGTGGCCCACGGCGATGTTCAAGGGCGTTAACCGATGGAATTTGCCGCCATCCCCGCCCGATCCGGGACAATTTGGCCGAATAATGCCTAAGATGGCCCTAAATGCCTGATCCGGGCGCGTGAAAAGCGAATCGCCCTTGCCACGCCGGGGCAAACCGCCCAGCCATCGGCAATGGCCACTTCCGCCCCCCGCCCCCTGCTGAAACTGCCCCGCGGCCAGGTGCTGTATCGGCCGGACGACGCCTGCCCGGGCTTCGTCGTGGTCCACCTCGGCACCGTCCGGGTGGCGCTGACCGGCGAGAACGGACGCGAGATCGTGCTCTACCGCGTCCGCCCGGGCGAGATCTGCCTGCAGACCTTCGGCTGCCTGGTCAACGGCACGACCTATTCGGCCGAGGGCGTGGCCGAAACCGACCTGGCGATCGAAGTGATCCCGGCGGGCGAGTTCCACCAGCGCATCGCCGGCGATCCGGCCTTCCGCCAGCAGGTCTTCGCCGGGGTGGCGGCGCGCTTTGCCGATCTGGAACGGCTGGTCGAGGATGTCGCGCTGGCCTCGCTGGCCGAACGGCTGGCCCGCGCGCTGCTGCGGCTGGCCGGGCCCGACGCCATGGTGGCGATCACCCACGAGGCGCTGGCGACCGAGATCGGCTCGGCCCGCGCGGTGGTCTCGCGCCAGCTCGAGGCGCTGGCCCGCGACGGGCTGATCGAACTGGCGCGCGGCCAGATCGTGCTGCGCAACCGCGCCGCGCTGGCGGCACTGGCCCACCCGGCGGATTAGGCCCAGCCAAAATTTCCCCGCTGGTGACTATGTCACCGACAGGCCCGGCGCGGGCTGGCATCCCCTGCCCGGGTCAACACCAAGGAGGGAAACAATGCCGCGTAACGAAGGATCCATCGACCGCCTGCTGCGGTTCATCGCCGGGTTGCTGCTGGTCGGCGCCGCGCTCAAGGGGATGTACACCCCGTGGACCTGGATCGGGGTGGTCCCGCTGGTCACCGCGCTGATCGGCTGGTGCCCGGCCTACAGCCTGGTCGGGATCAACACCTGCAAGGCGCGCTGAGCGGCGCCGCTTACGGCTGCCCGCCGCCATCCGGGTCGGCGGCGGGCACCACCGAGAGCCGTTCGCGCAGCACTTGGCTCTTCGGGCCGATGGTCAGCGTCGGCACCCGTTCCAGCCGGATTTTCAGCGCCCTGGCCTGCCCGGGATCGAGCGCGATGGTATAGTCGCCCGGGCGCACCTGTTCGAACAGGAAGAAGCCATCGGCCTCGCTGCGCGCCCGTGCCACCCGCTGGCCCCTGGCGTCCAGCAGCAGCAGCGCCAGCCCCGATACCCCCCGCCCGCCGCCGAACAGCGCAGTGCCCTCGATATCGCTCAGCGCGATCACCGGGAAATCGCTGGCATGGATCCGCCCGGCGCGGGCCACCACTTCCACCCCGCCGCGCACCGGGGCCAGGGCGATGTCGGGCAGGCTTTCATTGGCCACCTGGAAACTGGCGCGGGTGCCATCGCCCAGCCCGGTCAGCAGCGCCAGCCCATGCTCGTCGGTGATCGCGGTCTGCGATCCGCTGTTGAATTCCACCTTGGGCAGCACCGCTTCGCCGGCGTCGAACCGGCCATTGCCGTTGTCGTCGCGATAGGCGCGCACCACCGCCGCCCCGCCAGCGGCCAGCCCCGGCGGCGCGGCGAACAGCCGGTGTGACAGCGGGTTGCGCCCAAAGCTGAAGCCCAGCCGCAGCGCCACCGCAAAATCGTGCTTCGGCACCCCCATGGTGCCGTCGAAGGCCAGGGTAAACCGCTCGAACCGCCGCGCCGCCGAAAGGCCGAAGCTGGTCTGCCCGGTATCGATCGCGCGGCCCAGCGCGGCCTTCAGCATGGTCCGCTCGTCCCACGCATGGTCCCATTCCAGCGCGACGTTGGCCAGCGCCGGGTGCGGGGCCAGACGATAGCCCACCGTGGCGCGATACTGGTCGCGCCGTCCGGCCAGCGTCGCCAGGTCGAAGCTGCCGATCACCGTGGTGCGGCCGGGCAGCCCGGGGGTGACGCTGTTCGAATATTCCAGCGCATTGGTCACCAGCGCGCGGCCCAGCGCCACCGATCCGGTCAGCGTCGCATCGGTTTCACGCTGGCCGCTGGCGAATTCCAGCCGCTGGAACCGCGCCGCGAGCGGGATCGACAGCGTGCCGCCCGCCCGCGGCAGCCGCAACGCCCCGTTGAGGTTGGCCACGGTGGCGCGGCGCAGCGGCAACCCACTGGCATCGTTGACCTCGTCGGTGAAGGTGCCGCCATATTCGGCATGGGACAGCACGTAGGACAGCCCCGCCAGCCGTCCGCCCACCCCCAGCTCCACCGCCCGCCCGGGGGCCGCGCCGCCACCGCTTTCCAGCCCCAGATCGAGCTTCACCGCCAGCCCGGCAAGGCCGGTGCGCAGCCCGGTCGAGGCCAGCCAGCGCGGGCCGTTGCCGCCATCGGCCACCATCCCGCCGCTCAGCTGCGCGGTCAGCCCGGCGCTCAGGCCGTATTGCAGCTGGGCCATCGCCCGCCAGTCGCCATAGCCGCCGCTGGGAATGAAATTGGGCGGGCGCACCCCGAACAGGCTGACATCCTTCTGCGCCGCGCCCAGCGTATAGCTGAACTCGCCTGCCGCCAGCCGCCCGTCGCCCACGCTGATCCGCCGCACTTCCTCGCGCCGCTGGCCCTGCGGGCCGAAGAACACCAGCCGGAACTGGTTCAGCCCAAAATCGACCGGCACCCGCAGGAACTGGTATTGCCCGTTGACCGCGATCCGGGTCGAACCGATCAGCGCCTCGTTGCGATAAAGCTCCACCTCCCAGCCGTCGGGCAGATCGCCCTTGAAGTCGATCGCCTCGAACACCGAGGCCCGCTCGAGCGGAGCGTTGGTCAGGAAGCCCCCGCGCCCGCTGACCCCGCGCAGGCCCAGCGGCAGCGCGGTGGTGGCAACATCGCCGATCTGAAACTCGCTGGCCTTCAGCGGCCCCAGCAGGGCGCTGTCGGGGTCGCGCCGGCCCAGCTGCAACCGCGCCCCGGTCAGCCCGTCGCGGCTCGAACTGGCCAGGAACAGCCGCGCGGTCAGGAAGGCCAGGTCGCCGGCCAGATGCAGGTCGTTTTCCACCCGGGTGCCCAGCGAACTGTCCGAAACCGCGCGGGTTTCGACATCGGCAGCGGGCACGTCCAGCGCCAGCCACGGGGTCGGCTCGCGCGGCCAGCGGCGCTGGTTGCCCTTGCCCCGGGTCAGGTTCAGGCGATCGCGCGCTTCCTCGCGGGCCTGGCGCTGCTCGAAGGGGAAGGCGGTCAGCGTCTTGACCGTCACCGTCTGCAGCCGCAGGTCGGTGGTCAGGGTCAGCGGGAAGATCTCGGCAAACCGCTCGGCCCGCAGATAGAGCTCGCCGTCGAAGGCCAGCGCATCGGCACCGCCCAGCGCCCGCTCGATCCCCCGCAGGCTCAGCGTGCCCTGCCGCAGGTTCAGCACCAGCGCGTTCCTGGGGTCGAGGAACCAGCCGCTGGCATAGTGCCCCTCGTCGCTGATCGCGATGGCAAGATCGAGGAACCGGGCAATCGCCCCCAGCGGCAGGTAAACCCCGCCGCCGCGCACGGCAAAGCCACTGATCGTGTCGGCCTGCTCGCCATGCACGGTCTGCAGCTGCAGGATCAGCTCGTCGTCGTAGGACAGGCTGGGCGCGGCCAGTGCGCCGCCCGGGCCCTTGCCCGCCAGCTGGGCGGGCTCGGCGCCGGCCCTGATCGGCGCGGCGGCGGAGCCCAGCCCGCTGGCCGGGCGCGGCGCGGGGGCCACGAAGGCAGGAGGCGGCCGGTCAGGCTCGCGGGTGGCGGTAGGCGCATCGCCCGCCACCACCCGCGGCGGCAGGGCGGTGGTGGCCGCCATGGCCAGCGCCGGGGCCGGCACCGCCTTGCCAAAGGCCGGTTCGGGCAAGACCAGCGCCGGGGGTGCCGGGGCGGGGCTGGCCGGGCTGGAGAGGGTGGCCGGCGCCGGCGCAGGCGGCGGGGCCGGCGGGTCTGGGGCCGGCGGGGCCACCACCGGCTGGGGTGCGGGCGGCGGCGGCGTGGCGGCCTCGAGCGGTACGGCGGCCTCGGGCGGCGGGGTGGGTAGCGGAGTTGCCGGCGGCACTGCCGCAGGCGGCATTTCCGCCACGGCCAGCCGCGGCGCCGGCGGCGTGACTACCGGAGCAGGCGGCGATGGCGGCGGGGCAGCATCGCCGGCTACCGGCGCCCCGGCCACCGCCACGGCTGCCGCAGGTGCGGGCAACGGCGCGGGGGGCGGCGTGGGGGGCGGCACCACCGGCGCCGTCGCGACCGCTGGCGGCGGGGCAGCAACGGGCTCGGGCGGCGCGGCCTCGGCTGGCGGCGGGCCCGGTACCGGATCGGCCGGCACAGCATGCTCGCGCACCGCCGGCTCCGCTGCCGCCAGCGCCGCCTCGGGCAGCAGGTGCAGCGCCATCGTGCCCAGCTGCGGCTTGGGCATGGTCAGGTCGGGCAGGCCATCATGGCTGCCCTGCGGGCCAGGGTCGTGCGCCGGGCCAGCCAACCCGGGCAGCGCATCGCCGTTCAGCAGCACCGTGGCGCTGATCGCCGCCGGCCCCAGAACCGGCCCCAGCACCGGGGCCAGCCCCTTCAGCCCCGGGCCGGGCCCTGCCCTCACCCGATTGCCGCGCCGGCTCACGGCACGGTGAATTCCTGCCGCGCCAGCACCTTGCCGGGGGCGAAGTCATCGTCGGTATAGGTCACCGTCAGCCGCGCGCCGGGGGCGTAGAGCTTCGGATCGGTGCCCGCCGCGATCGGGATCTGCACCTGGCGGGCATCGATCTCGGGATAGACGCCGATGCCCCGGACCTCGGCCAGCGGCGCCTTGGCCCCGGCAGCGGAAATGACGATATCGCCGAAGGCCGAACGGGTGCCCTGGCGGGTAATGGTCAGCGCCAGCGCCTTGCCACCGCCCGGCTGCGTCACCACCGCGAGGCCAGTGAGGCCGGTGGTCAGCGTGGTTTCCCCCACCCGCACGATCACCGGGATCGAGATGCCGAAGCGCGGCACGATCCGCACCCCCACGCCATTGGCCTGCTGCTGCCCGGCGGCCTGTTCGATGGTCAGGCCGGCACCGTCGGGCGGCACGGCAATCGCCGAGAAATGGGCGCGGTATTCGCCCGGCGGCAGGTCGGGCGGCAGGTGCGCCATCACCCGCACCATCTGCGCCTCGCTGCCCGGCAGGGTGACGCGGTGCGGCGACCAGCGCAGGAAGCCGCTGGCTGCCTTGACCCGTGCGCGCGCGGCAGGATCGGCCACGCTGGCCAGATCGACCAGCCGCCCATCCCCCTGCATCATCATGTCGCCCAGCGTGATGTCGTAATCGCCGGTGCTGGTGGCGCGGTTGTACAGCCCGATGCTGGCGACGCGGTTGCGCGCATCGATCACCACCCGCTTGGGATAGAGGTTGATGTCGCCCATCCCGCCCACCGATCCCTCGGGCGGCTTCGGCGCCTCGGCCGGCTTTGCGGCGGGCTGGGCCTGGGCCTTCACCACCCCGGGCAGGGCGGCAAGCGCCAGTGCCAGCACCATCCCCGTTTTCGCATTGCGTCGCATAGGCCCGACAAGCTCCCGATTCGTCTCCGATCAGGCCTTTATGTAAACTCACCTAGCGGGTGACAACGCAGCGCGCCGGCTTAGCCACAGTGGCGAAGCCGGCGGCAGCGCAGCTGCGGTCAGTTGTAGGTGACGGTGGCGATATAGGTGCCGGAATAGGCCCCGGGCAGTTCGGCGCCGGTCAGCGTCAAGGTGCCGCCGACGGTGAAGGCCGCGGTGCCGGTCGCGCTCAGCCGCACGCTCGCCGCCGAAGGCACCGTGGTGAAGGCGATGCGGTTGGCCCCCGAGATGACGTTGCCGCCGCTGGTGGCGACCGCGAACAGGCGGCGGGGATCGCCGGTGACGGTGAAAGCGTCGGCGGTCACCGCCGATCCGGGCACGAATCTGGCCGCCCCGGTAACCGAACCGGCCCCGCCAGCGGTGACGCGCACCGTGCCCGCCGCACCGCCGGTGGTGAACTTGCCGAAATTGATCTGCCGGCCGCCGGTATGTTGCAGCACCACCGGGGCCACCACGGTAACCCTGACCGTGCCGGTCAGGGTCCGGGTGTTGCCCGGCGCGGCCCAGACCTGGACCGGGGCCGCGCTGGCGATCAGGGCAGCTAGGGCAACCGGGCGGCGCATGGGTCTGGTTCAATCCTTCCGCATGGGGATAGGCTGAATAGGCGAATGCGCCGCACGGGGCCTTAGTTGTAGGTCACCGTCGCGGTATAGCTGCCGGTGTAGGCACCCGCCGCCTCGGTCCCGGCCAGGGTCAGCGTGCCGCCGACCGTGAAGCTGCCGGCGCCGGTGGCGCTGAGCGTCGCGGTCGCCGCCGAAGCGGTGGTGGTGAAGGCGATGTTGGTCGCGCCGGCGGTCACGTTGCCGCCGGTGGTGGCGATCGAAAAACTGCGGTTGGCGTCGCCGGCAACGGTGAAGGCATCCGAGCCGACCGCCGAGCCGGGAACGAACGCCGTCGCCCCGGTAACCGAGCCCACGCCCGCGGCGGTGACCACCACGGTACCGGCGGCACCACCGGTGGTGAACTTGCCGAAGTTCAGCGCCCGGCCGGGCGTATGGGTCAGCACGATCGGCGCGACCACGGTGGCCGAAGCGGTACCGCTGGCGCTCGACGTGTTACCGGCGGCGAAGGCCGAACCGGCGGAAAGGGCCACCCCAAGGGCAGCAATCAGTGCAATCTTCTTCATGTCATTACCCCTGACAGTCTGTATCCGCCCCTCCCGTCGAGGCTTGGATCGGTTGTGCGCAGCAGACTCCCATCCCTGCGCCATGACTACGAGATAACCCGTAAGCCCCTAGGCCCCGCTTACGGGTTATGGTTAACGGCGATGGCATAGATCGCGCCAAGACAGCGCACCGGGACGGGCAGAATCCGGGGCGGAAAGCGATCCGAACCGGCCGGTTATATTGTTATAAATCAAGATATTAATCGGAATGCCCAGCCCAAATCGGGCGCCCGGCCCGGCCCCGCAGCGCGGCCGGCGGTTTTAACCTTTGCTGATCATGACTAAGGAAAATTAGCCAAGTCGCGCAATCCGGGCCGCCGTGGCGGCCCGCCGGGCATTAGCCATAAGTGACCACCACCGGCACCACCGCGCGGTAGCGGGCGGGGGGCAACTGGCCGGGCAGGGCCAGCGTGCCGCCAACCGTAAAGGTATCGGCGCCCTGGCCATCGAGCATGCCGCCCGAACCCGCGCCGGGCCGGCTGGCGGCACGGACGGTCAGCCCGCCGATCACCAGATCGGGCGCGGTTCCGCCGCCCGGCCCGATCGGTGTGCCGGTGACGATGATCGTGGCCGGGGCCGCCACCACATAGGTGCGGTTGGCCTCGCCGCTGACCGCGAAGCGGGCCGGGTGCGGGGCGGCGCACGACGATCCGTCGCACAGCCCCGCCGCGCCACCGGCAAAGCTGGCCCCGCCCTCGGCCTGGACGGTGACGGTGCCGGACAGGCCGCTGGTGGCGATCACCCCGAAATCGAGATCGGCCAGCGAGGTGACGGTGATCGGCGTGACCACTTCGGCCCCCGCCTGGCCCAGCGCGGTGGCGGCGGGCGCCCGCGCCGGCAGGGCCAGCGCCGCCACGGCAAGGATCAGCCAGGGCCGCATCAGCCCTGCACCTGGGTCACCAGCGCGGTGACCGGCAGCGAGAAGGCCAGATTGGCCGAACCGAAGGCGCGCAGCACGTCGAGCCGCCCGCCGATGTGAAACGTCAGCGCGCAGGTGCGGGTGACGCAGTTGCTGATCGTCGCCGTCACCGGCGTGCCCGCGACCAGCACCGGGGCGCCGGGCAGATCGCTGGTAAAGGCCGAGAGCCGCGCGACCACGCCGTTCTGCAGGACCGGCGGCGCCGCACTGAGCAGGATCTGCAACGTGATGGTGAGCGGCTGGGTGCCCTGCCCGCCGCGATCGTAGATCACCGTGAATTCCGCCGGGCTGGTCGCGCCGCTGGCCACCGGGATCACCCCGGCATCGCCGACCGAGCCATCCGCCCCCAGCGTGCGCGAGCCGCTGACCGGCACCACCATGATCCCGAAGCGCAACTGGCTGGCCGCCGTGACCGTCAGCGAGGGCGCGCCAGGAACCAGCTGGGCCCGCGCCGGCGCCGCACCCAGCAGGGCCAGCGCCGCACCCCCGGCAAGTCGGGCAAGGGGGCCAGCAGGCGCGCGGCGGTTAACCATCATGGCGCCCGGTCTATCGCCGCCGGTGGCGCGCGGCAATCGCAGCCATGGCGCCGGCCCACAACGGGACAGGCCCGGCCCCACCCCTTAACGCGCAACGGCCCGGGCCGCTGCTGCGCCCCGGGCCGTCAAGCTGCCGTCAGGATGACGGCCGGATCAGTCGGCCTTGGCCTTCTTGGCCGGAGCCTTCTTGGCCGGCTTGGCCGCCTCGGCCGGGGCTTCCTCAGCCTTGGCCTTCTTGGGGGCAGCCTTCTTGGCCGGCGCGGCTTCCTCGGCCGGGGCCTCATCGGCCTTGGCCTTCTTCGGCGCGGCCTTCTTGGCGGGCTTGGCCGGGGCCGGCGCGGCCTCGTCGGCTTCGATCGCCGCCTGCAGCTCGTCGCGGGTCACCTCGCGCTCGCTCACCTCGGCCTGATCGAACAGGAAGTCGACGACCTTTTCCTCGTACAGCGGCGCGCGCAGCTGGGCGGCGACCAGCGGTTCCGAACGCACGTATTCAACGAAGCGCTCGCGATCTTCCGGGCGATACTGCTGGGCAGCCTGCTGGATCAGCATCTGCATTTCCTGGGCCGTGATCTCGACCCCGTTGGCCTGGCCGATTTCCGACAGCAGCAGGCCAAGGCGCACGCGGCGCACCGCGATCTTGCGATAGTCCTCGGCCTCGTCCTCGATTTCCTTGAGCGCGGCGGCAGGGTCGGCCTCGTTCGCCGCCTCGGCCTTCAGCTGCTCCATGATCTGGCCGAATTCGGCCTCGACCATGCTCGGCGGCACGTCGAAATCGTGGCCGGCGGCCAGCTGGTCAAGCAGCGCGCGCTTCATCTGGGTGCGGGTCAGGCCGGCGGTTTCCTGCTCCAGCTGGCCGCGCATCAGGCCGCGCAGCTGCTCGAGGTCGGTCAGCCCCAGGCTCTTGGCGAAATCGTCGTCGATCTTGCGCTCGCCGGGCACCTTCACCGCCTTGACGACGATGTCGAAGGTGGCTTCCTGGCCCTTGAGGTTCTCGGCCGGATAGTCGGCCGGGAAGGTCACGGTGATGGTCTTTTCATCGCCGGCCTTGGCGCCGACCAGCTGCTCCTCGAAGCCGGGGATGAAGCGGCCCGCGCCGATTTCCAGCGCGGCGTCCTCGGCCTTGCCACCCTCGAACTCGACCCCGCCCAGCTTGCCGGTGAAGTCGATGATCAGCTGGTCGCCCTCGGCGGCCTTGTGGCCCTTCTTGGCGTCGGTAAAGCTCTTGGCGCCGGCGGCGATGCGGCCCACGGCCTCGTCAACCTCGGCGTCCGAAACCGGCACCACCAGCTTGTCCAGCTTCAGCCCCGAGAGGTCGGGCACGGTGATCTGCGGCAGCACTTCCAGCTCGACGGTCAGGCTGGCGTCGGCCCCTTCGGCATAACCCTCGCCCAGCGCGACCTGCGGCTGGGTGGCGGGGCGCAGCTTGTGCTCGGCCACCAGCTGGTCCATCGCCTCGCGGATCGCGGTGTTCAGCGCTTCCTGGTGCAGCTGGGCGCCGTGCATCTTCTTGACCAGGTTGGCCGGCACCTTGCCCGGGCGGAACCCCGGCATCCGCAGCTGCGGGGCCAGGCGGGTCACTTCGCCATCGATACGCGCGGCGATCGCCTTGGCGGTGATGGTCACCGAATAGGCGCGCTTGAGGCCGGAATTGCTGGTTTCAACGATCTGCATTGTCCTGGTCTGCCTTTTTCAAACTCATGCTGGCACCCGTCGACAGGCGCGGAAGGCTGGTGCGGGCGAAGGGACTCGAACCCCCACATCTTGCGATACTGGAACCTAAATCCAGCGCGTCTACCAGTTCCGCCACGCCCGCGAGATCGACGAAGCGCCGAGAATCCAAGGCGCGGCCCTTAACCGCGCCCGGGGCAAAGGGCAAGGAAATAGGGCGGCTCAGATGGCGGGTGGCAGCACCGGGCTCAGCAGGGTCGCCAGGCGCCCGGCCCAGCCCGCTTCCGTGGCCCGTGGCGGCACCCTGGGGGCGCCGTCCGCCGCGCCGCAGGCCAGGCAATAGGCCTGCGCCCCGGACTGGCCCAACAGGTGCCGCAGCCGGCCCAGCGCGCCATCCAGCGCAATGCGCTGGCGCTGCGCCACCAGCCCGGCGAAATCGCTGGCCCCGCCCGTACCGGGGCCATCCCCTTCCTCGTCCGGACTGCGCAGCGATTCGACCAGCCGCGCCAGCCCGCGCGGTTCGCCGGTCAGATCCTCGACATGCCAGTCGCCGGCACCCAGATGGGCCTGCGCTGCAGCCCATTCGAGCGCCGCATCCAGCCCGCCGAACTGGTCGACCAGCTGCTTCTGGCGGGCCGTGCCGCCATCCCAGACCCGGCCCTGCGCCACGGCGTCGACCGCCGCGACCGGCATCCCCCGGCTCTTGCCCACCAGCCCCAGAAAGCGCGCATAGCCGGCCTCGATATTGGCCTGCAGCATCGCCTCGACCTCGGGCGTCAGGCCGGCCAGCGGATCGGGCTGGCCCGAGAGCGGGGTGGTCCGCACCCCGTCGCCATGCACGCCCCAGGCGGCCAGCGCCTTTTCAAAGCTGGGCACCACGGCGAAGATCCCGATCGAGCCGGTCAGCGTGGCCGGTTCGGCGAAGATCCGCTGCCCGGCGGTGGCCACCCAATAGCCGCCGCTGGCCGCGACATTGCCCATCGAAACCGCCACCGGCAGCCCGCGCGCATGGGCCCGGGCGACAGCGGCGCGGATGGATTCCGAACCGGTGACCGAGCCGCCCGGCGAATCGATCCGCACCACCAGCGCGGCCAGCTTGCGATCGGCGGCGGCGTCGATCGCGCGGGCGATGCGGTCGCCCCCGGCGGTGCCCGGGCCGGCCTTGCCGTCAACGATCTCGCCCGCCACCGTGACCACGCCGATCGCCTTGCCCTGCGAGCTTGCCGGGTTGGCCCGCAGCCAGGTGCCAAGGGTGATATGGGCAAAGGCGCCGGGGCGGCGGTCGGCCCGGTCGGCCCCGGCCAGCTCGGCCACCCGCGCGCCGAATTCGGCGCGGTCGCCCAGCTTGTCGACCAGCCCGGCGGCCAGCGCCGCCTTGGCGCCATCCCCCCCGGCGGAACGCAGCCAGGCCACCGGATCGCGCGCCACCCGGTCGATCTGCGCCTTGGGCCGGGCCTTCAGCACATCGGCCCGCCACTGTTCCCAGATCGCGCCATAGAGCGCCTGGTGCGCGGCGCGGCTGGCGTCCGACTGGCGATCGAGCAGATAGGGTTCGACGTAATCCTTGTAGGTGCCCACGCGATAGACATGGGCCGAGATGTTCAGCCGGCGCAGCAGCCCGGCATAGTAGAGCTGCTGCCCGCCCGGCCCGACCACGAAGGCCCCGCCCATGGGATCGAGCCAGACCTCGCTGGCATGGGCGGCCAGCTGAATCCCCCCGTCTTCCATCATCAGGCCATAGACCAGCACCGGCTTGCCCGCCGCGCGCACCGCGTCCATCGCCGCGCCCATCTCGGTGGCGGTAACCCGCCCGGTGCCGAGAAAGTCCGACAGGTCGATCACCACCGCCTTGACGTGGCGATCGCCCACCGCGCCACGGATCGCCCGGATCACGTCACGGGCACGAAACTGGCGCACCCCGCCATCGCCAGTGGCGAAAGCCAGCGGATCGGCCTCGGCGGGTTCTTCCACCACGGTGCCGGCCAGCCGCAGCAGCAGGGCGCCATCGCGCTCCACCGCCACCGGTGCGCGCGCCGTCAGCGCGGCGTGCAGCGCGGCGAAGAACAGCAGCATGAACAGCAGCACCAGCGCGTCTTTCACGCCCACCAGCAGCCGCCACACCTTGCCCGCAAAAGCCATCGAGTATCGCCTTCTTTGTTACTTTGTTACCCTGTCGCGCGACGCCGGTCTGCTCCCCCTTCGACGACCAGCCGAAGAGCGCCAGAGGCACAGCCCTGATACCAGCCGGCGGCAGCCCATCAACAACTATCGCCGCCAAAAGCCTTGAGCCGCGGGCGGGCAGCCGCTAACGGGCTGGCTTCAATGACATCGCCAGAACCCCTTGCGGGCCCGCGCTATCCCGATGGCAGCGCGGCCTTCCCGCACCGCGACCTGCTGGGCCTTGCCGGCCTGGCCCCGCACGAATTGCTGTTCCTGCTCGACGAGGCCGAACAATGGGTGGCGCTGAACCGCCTGGCCCAGAAACGCGCCGATCTGCTGGCGGGCCTGACGATCATCAACGCCTTCTTCGAGAACAGCACCCGCACCCTGCTGTCGTTCGAGATCGCCGGCAAACGGCTGGGGGCCGACGTGGTCAACATGCACGCCGCGCAAAGCTCGGTGAAGAAGGGCGAGACGCTGATCGACACGGCGATCACGCTCAACGCCATGCGGCCCGACATCATCGTCGTGCGTCATGCGCAGGCCGGCGCCGTCCATCTTCTCGCGCGAAAAGTCGACTGCTCCGTCGTCAACGCCGGCGACGGCGCGCACGAACACCCCACGCAGGCGCTGCTCGACGCGCTGACCATCCGCCGCAACAAGGGGCGGATCGACGAACTGACGGTCGCCATCTGCGGCGACATTCTCCATTCGCGCGTCGCGCGCTCCAACATCATCCTGCTGACGGCGCTGGGCGCGCGCGTGCGCGTGATCGCGCCCTCGACGCTGCTGCCCGCCGGCATCGACCGCATGGGCGTCGAGGTCTATCGCGACATGCGCGCCGGCCTGAAGGACGCCGACATCGTGATGATGCTGCGCCTGCAG
>JAFECL010000089.1 GCA_018242165.1 Pseudomonadota bacterium | reverse complement strand
CCCGGTGGCCCCTCAGGAGCCGGCCCCCGCTGATGAGGCCGGCGCTCCGCCGCACACCGGATCGCTGTCGCGGCGGATGATGCTGATCGCGGCAGGGTGGATCGTGGTGCTGCTGTCGACCGGCGGCTTTGCCCTCGATCGCACCCTGAAGGCGCTGGTTACCCAGAATTTCGACAACCAGATCAACTATATGCTGACGGCGATGGTTGACTCGGTCGAAATCGGCCCCGATGGCGAGCCGTTCTTCAACCGCCCGCTGGGCGATCAGCGCTTCCTTGAGCCGGGCAAGGGGCTCTACTGGCAGATCAGCGGCAAGGGCCACGAGGTCTTCGCCAGCCGTTCACTGTGGGACCGGACCCTGAAGGTGGAAACCGGCCACTTTGATCCCACCACCCACGCCTATGACAGCGATCAGTTCGGCGACGAGACCCTGCGGGTGATGGAACGCTCGGTGATCCTGCCGGGCAGCGATACGACCTGGTGGCTGGTGGTGGCGGAAAGCCGCGCCGAGCTTGATGCCCAGATCCACGAAATCCGCCAGATCCTGGTGATCAGCTTTGCCGTGCTGGGTGCGGGGCTGATGCTGATGGCCGCCTTGCAGAGCTGGTACGGCCTTTCGCCCCTGCGGAATATCCGCATGGCGATCAAGCATTTGCGGACCAGCGGGGCGACCCGGCTGAACGATCCGCTGCCGCTGGAAGTGCAGCCGCTGGTCGACGAGCTCAACGGCCTGCTGGCCCATTCGGCGCAGGCGGCGGAAGAGGCGCGGACCCATGCCGGGAATCTGGCCCATGCGTTGAAGACCCCGCTGACCGTGGTGATGAACGCCGCCACCGCGCAGGCGCCGGACCTCGCCGAGACGGTGGTGCGCGAGGCGGCGGTGATGCGCCGCCAGGTCGATCACCACCTGACCCGGGCCCGGGCCGTGGGTCGCCGCGCCACCGGCCATGCCCGCGCCAGCGTCTGGGGCAGCACCGAGGCGGTGCTGCGCGCCGTAACCCGGCTGTACGAGGCGGCGCGCTTCGACCTAGACGGCAACCGAGCCGCCGAAGTGGCGATCGAGCGGCAGGACCTCGACGAGGTGCTGGGCAACCTGATCGAAAACGCCGCCAAATATGGCTCGGGCAGTGTCTTCGTCACCGTCGACGCGGCGCCGGGCGACCCTGTGTTCTGCGAGGTGTGGGTGGAAGACGACGGCCCCGGCATCCCCGCCACCGAACGCGCCCGCATCTTCGATCGCGGCGCCCGGCTCGATACCGGCAAGCCCGGCACCGGCCTTGGCCTCGCCATCGTCCGCGACGTGGCCGAAATCTACGGCGGCGCGGTGGAACTGGGCGAGAGTGAAGACCTCGGCGGCCTGCTGGTGAAACTGCGGCTGCCCAGGGCGGGGTAGGGTCAGCCCTCGACCCGCGCCCGCTCGTGATGACGGATCACTTCATCGATGATGAAGCGGATGAATTTCTCGCCGAAATCAGGGTTCAGCTGGGCTTCCTCGGCCAGCTTGCGCAGCCGGGCGATCTGGCGTTCCTCGCGCGCCGGGTCGCTGGGGGGCAGCTGGTGGGTGGCCTTGTAGGCGCCCACCGCCTGGGTGATGCGAAACCGCTCGGCCAGAATGTGGATCAGCGCGGCGTCGATATTGTCGATGCTGGCGCGAAAGGCGGCGAGTGCCGGATCGGGTGCAGGTGTGTTCTGGGCCATCGCCGGATCGGCTAGCACGTGCTGGCGGCCGCGCCAAGGTGCGCCCGCTTTCACGCTTGCCTTTGCCGCGTGGCGGGCGCAAGGCGGCGGTCATGAGCGCCGAAGTCATCGCCCTGCGCCCTCAGGTGGCCACCCCTTCGCTGAACCCGATGCTGGCGCTGACCGCCGCCGGTATGAACAGCGTGAACGCCGTGATCCTTGACCGGATGCAGAGCGAGATTCCGTTGATCCCGGCGCTGGCCGGCCACCTGATCGCCGGCGGCGGCAAGCGGATGCGCCCGATGCTGACGTTGGCTAGCGCGGCGCTGCTCGATTACCAGGGCGCGCGCCACCACAAGCTGGCGGCGGCGGTGGAATTCATCCACACCGCCACCCTGCTGCACGACGACGTGGTCGATGGCAGCGAGCTGCGCCGGGGCAAGGCCACTGCCAACATCGTCTTCGGCAACCCGGCCACCGTGCTGGTGGGCGATTTCCTGTTCAGCCGCGCTTTCGAACTGATGGTCGAGGATGGCAGCCTGAAGGTGCTGAAGATCCTCTCGAACGCCAGCGCGGTGATTGCCGAGGGCGAGGTCGATCAGCTGACCGCCCAGCGCCAGATCGAAACCAGCGAGGAACGCTACCTCCACATCATCGGCGCGAAGACCGCCGCGCTGTTCGCCGCCGCCTGCCGGATCGCCGCCGTCGTGGCTGAGCGCGATGCCGAGACCGAGGCGGCGCTGGAAAGCTATGGCCGCAACCTTGGCATCGCCTTCCAGCTGGTTGACGATGCGATCGACTATGATTCCGAGGCGTCGGAGATGGGCAAGGGCAAGGGCGACGATTTCCGCGACGGCAAAATGACCTTGCCGGTGATCCTCGCCTATGCCCGGGGCAGCGAGGAGGAGCGCCACTTCTGGCGCGATGCGATCCAGGGCCACCGCACCAGCGATGCCGATCTGGCCCATGCCGTGACGCTGATCGCGCGGCACGACACCGTTTCCGCGACCCGCGACCGCGCCCGCCATTTTGCCCAGCGTGCTATCGACGCGATTGCCGGTTTCCCTGCCGGCGCGGCCCGCTGCGCCATGGCCGAGGCCGCCGAATTCGCGGTTTCGCGCCGCTATTGATCCCGGCTTTCATGCGGTGAGCCAACCGCTGCCAATCCACGCCGTGCTGCCACAGTTGCTGGAGACGCTGCGCGCGGGCCCGAATGCCGTGCTGATTGCGCCGCCGGGCGCGGGCAAGACCACCGCGGTTGCCCCGGCGCTGCTGGGCGAGCCGTGGTGTACCGGCACTGTCATCATCCTGTCGCCACGCCGGGTTGCCGCCCGGGCTGCCGCCGAACGCATGGCCGAGGGGCTGCGCGAGGCGGCGGGCGAGACGGTGGGCTATGTCACCCGGCTGGACAGCAAACGCTCGGCGCGCAGCCGGATCGTGGTGATGACCGAGGCGATTTTCGTTGCCACCATCCTGGACGACCCGGAACTGGCCGGTATCTCCGCCGTGCTGTTCGACGAGGCCCATGAGCGCCACCTCGACAGCGATCTGGGGCTGGCGCTGGCGGTCGAGAGCCAGGGGGTGCTGCGGCCCGACCTGCGCCTGCTGGTGATGTCGGCAACGCTGGATGGCACGCGCTTTGCCGCCCTGCTGGGCGATGCCCCGGTGGTGGAGAGCGAGGGGCGGGCCCATCCGCTGGCAATCCGCTGGCTGGGTGCGCGGCCCGAGATGCGGACCGACGAGGCCATGGCGGGTGCGGTGCTGACGGCGTGGCGCGAGACGGATGGCGATGTCCTGGCCTTCCTGCCCGGCGTGGGCGAGATCGAGCGTTGCCGCGAGCGGCTGGAGGGGCGCCTGCCGGGGGTGCCGGTATTGCCGCTGCATGGCCAGTGCGAACCGGCCCAGCAGCGCGCGGCGATCCGGCGCGATCCGGCCGGGCGGCGGCGGATCGTGCTGGCAACCAGCATCGCCGAAACCTCGCTGACGCTCGACGGGGTGTCGGTGGTGGTCGACTCCGGCCTCGCCCGCCGCGCCGAGTTCGACAAGGCGGCCGGCGTCACCCGGCTGGTGACCCGCAATGCCAGCCGCGCCGCCGCTGCGCAGCGCGCCGGGCGGGCGGCGCGACAGGGGCCGGGCACGGCCTATCGCCTGTGGGAAGAGGCCGGGCACGCCGGGCGGCCCGCGTTCGAACCGCCCGAGATGCTGACCGCCGATCTCGCCCCCTTGGCCCTGGCCTTGGCGCAATGGGGTGCGGGCGAGGTGGAGGCGATGACGTGGATCGACCCGCCGCCGGCTGCCGCCTGGGCGGCGGCGCAGGCCAAGTTGCAGGGGCTGGGCGCGCTCGACGATGCCGGGCGGATCACCCCGCACGGCCGGGCCATGGCCGCGCTGCCGATGGCCCCCGAACCAGCACATATGTTGCTTTATGCTGCGCAGCATGGCGTGCAGCAATTGGCGGCGCAGCTGGCGCTGTTGCTGCAGGAACGCGGGCTGGGCGGGCGCGGGGATGACCTGATGCAACGGCTCGACCGCTGGAACGCTGATCGGAGCCCCCGTGCCGAGGCGGCCCGCCGGCTGGCGGACGGCTGGGCCCGGCGGGTGCGCGGGGCGGTCACGCCGGCGGGGGATGGCCCACCGGCCGGGGTGCTGCTGGCCGAGGGTTTCCCCGACAACCTCGCCAGGCGCCGCGATGCCAGCGGTGAAGACTGGATCTGCGCCGGCGGCCGCGGGTTGCGACTTGATCCGGCCAGCCCGCTGGCCCGCGCCGAATACCTTGCGGTGGGCGAAGCTCAGGGCGAGGCCAAGGGCGCGCGGATCACCGGGGCCATCGCGCTGAGTGCCGCCGAGGTGCAGCAATGGCTGGGTCACCGCATCGCGCGCCGCAGTAGCTTGCGCTGGATCGCTGACGAGCGCCGAGTGGAGGCATTGGCCGAGGCGCGGCTGGGCGCGATCGTGGTGGCGCGCGGCCCCGATCCCGCGCCCGATCCGCAAGCGATTGCCGCCTTCCTGTGCGAACAGGTGGCCAAGGTGGGGCTGGAGCTGTTGCCGCTGGGTCCGGCCAGCCGGGCCTTGCTCCGCCGGGCGCGCCATGCCGGGATCGCCGCGCTGGACGAGGCCGCCCTGCTGGCTGACCTGGGGGCATGGCTGGCCCCGCTGCTGACGCGGCGGCTGGACGATCTCGATCCGGGCCGGCTGCATCAGGCGTTGCTGAGCCGGCTGGACTGGAATGACCAGCAGAGCCTTGAGCGGCTGGCCCCGGCGCAGTTCACCAGCCCGGCGGGCTCCACCCATGCGATCGACTACGACGACCCAGGCGGCCCCAGCGTGGAGGTGCGGGTGCAGGCGCTGTTCGGTCTCGACCGGCACCCCGGCTTTGGCCGGCCGGAACAGCCGCTGTTGCTCAAGCTGACCAGCCCGGGGGGCAAGCCGGTGCAGACCACCCGCGATCTGCCCGGGTTCTGGCGCGGGTCGTGGCGCGATGTGGCGCGCGAGATGAAGGGCCGCTATCCCAAGCACCGCTGGCCCGAGCAGCCGTGGCTGGAAAGCCCCAGTTTGAAGACGAAAAACGCGTTCAACCGCGATGCCGGGGCTTGATTTCGCCTGCCCTTCGCTGGCAAGGCACGCCTATGAGCGCACGCATCTACCAACGCCCGAAGAATGCCATGCAGTCTGGCAAGGCCCTGCTTGGCGAATGGCTGCTCGATTTCGCGCCGGCCGAGGCGCGGCATCCCGATCCGCTGATGGGCTGGGCCGGATCGGGCGACACCCAGGTGCAGGTGACGCTGAAGTTCGCCAGTTGCGAGGCGGCCCAGGCCTACGCCGCCAAGCACGGTATCATGGCCGAGGTGCACGCCACCCCGCCGCGCCGGCTGAAGCTGCAGGCCTACGCGGATAATTTCCGTTGAGCTGATTGCTGGACTTTCGCCGCGCCTTTCGCCATAGGGCGCGCCGGGAGTCGGTCGGGCGTTTGCGCTCGCCAACCTGGTCAGGTCCGGAAGGAAGCAGCCACAACGGGTTGCGGCGGGTCGGCCGGCTCCTTCTATCCCTCCGCGCTGTTGTCCTCCGCCGGCCCGGCCAGCGCCGCCTGCATGCGGCTGCGGGCCTCGTTGCGCGAGCCGGTGGCCGGGACTAGCCCGGCGACCTTGCCCAGGCCGAACTTGGGCATATTGCCGTAAATCGTCTCGAAGCCGCCGGCGGCGACGCAATAGGTCTCGTGAAAGATGCCGACCGTGCCGTCGCTGCCCACCGCCTTGTTGAAGGCGGCCCAGGCCGGCCAGTGGCGCTGGTCACGGTCGCGCGCGTAGGCCTCCAGGCTGTCGAAATCGCGCCAGTATTGCACGCTGACAATGGTGCGCGGGCTGGCCAGCAAGGTTTCCACGCCCAGAAAGCCGCTGGCCGGGTTGGCGGCCAGCTCGCGGATCATCGGCCCCATCGCCTTGAACACCGGCCACCATTTGCCCACCTTGCGGAAGTGGTTGATCCGCATCCCGATGATGAAGATCACCAGCGGCCCGTCATGGGCGGCGGCAAGGCGGCCGGCGTGGATCTGTTGCATCGGCAGGGGATCGCACCGCGCCACACAGCTGTCAATTCGTGCCGCTGGGCGTTCGACAAGCGCGCCGCTTGGCCCTACCTAGGCTGCGATGAGCGATTCCCCGGACATCTTCGGCGACGAGCCGCAGGGCCCTTCCGCCGCCGAGCTTGAGGCGGCGGGGCAGGGGGCGATGTTCGGCGCGCCGAAACCGGCGGCCCCGGCGGCGGCCGCGTCACCCGTGGCGGCCCCTGCCGCCCCGGCGCAGCCCTATCGGGTGCTGGCGCGGAAATACCGTTCGCAAACTTTCGCCCAGCTGATCGGGCAGGACGCCATGGTCCAGACCCTGGCCAATGCGATCAAGCGCGACCGGCTGGCCCATGCCTTCCTGATGACCGGCATCCGCGGCGTGGGCAAGACCAGCACCGCGCGGCTGATTGCCAAGGCGCTGAACTGCATCGGCCCCGACGGCAAGGGCGGCCCGACGATCGACCCGTGCGGCCAGTGCGAACCTTGCGTGGCGATTGCCGAGGGCCGGCACATCGACGTGATCGAGATGGATGCGGCCAGCCATACCGGCGTCGACGACGTGCGCGAGATCATCGAGGCGGTGCGCTATGCCGCCGTATCGGCGCGCTACAAGATCTATATCATCGACGAAGTTCACATGCTGTCGCGCAATGCTTTCAATGCTTTGCTCAAGACACTTGAGGAACCGCCGGCGCATGTGAAGTTCCTGTTCGCCACGACCGAGGTCGACAAGCTGCCGGTGACGGTGCTGAGCCGCTGCCAGCGGTTCGACCTGCGCCGCATTCCCGCGCCGCTGCTGGCCGAGCACTTCGCCCGGATCTGCACGGCCGAGGCGGTGACGGTGGAGGACGAGGCGCTGGCCCTGATCGCCGAGGCGGCGGAGGGCTCGGTGCGCGATGGCCTGTCGATCCTCGATCAGGCCATCGCCCACGCCGATCTGGGCGGCGATGGGCGGATCTCTGCGGCGCAGGTGCGCGACATGCTGGGGCTGGCCGATCGCACGGTGCAGCGGCGGCTGTTCGGCGCGCTGCTGGGCGGCGATGGCGGCGCCCTGCTGGAGCTGGTGCGTGGCCAGTTCTCTCTGGGGGTTGAGCCGCTGGCGCTGCTGCGCTCGACCATGGAACTGACCCACCGCATTACCGTGGCGCAGCTGGGGCAGGGGGGCGAAGCCGCCTCGGCCGAGGAACGCGCGGCGGTGGAGGAATGGGCCGGGCGGCTTTCGCCGGGCCAGCTGCACCGGCTGTGGCAGTTGCTGCTGAAGGGGCATGACGAGGTGCGGCAGGCGCCCGATCCGCTGGTCGCGGCGGAAATGGCGCTGCTGCGGTGCCTGCACGCCGCCGATCTGCCCGATCCGGGCACGCTGGCGCGCAAACTGGAAGAGCTGGCCGCGCGCGGCCCGCTGGCCCCGGCCCAGGGCGGTGATGCCCCGCCGGCCGGTAGTGCGCCGCAGGCCGCCGCGCCCGACTGGGCCCGGCTGGTCGAGCGGGTGGAACACGCCGGTTTTCACGGAGCAATGACGCTGGCCAGCCAGATGCGGGTGCAGGTGCGGGTGGTGGAACTGGCCGCCGGCCTGCTGCGCTTTTCGCAGGGCCCGGAATATCGCGACGATCTGGTCATTCCGCTGCGCAAGGGGCTTGAGGCCGCCACCGGGCAGCCCTGGCAGGTCGAACGGGTGGCGGCCGGTGGCGCGCCCAGTCTGGTCGAGGCCGAGGAAACGGCCATGGCCGAAGCCGCCAGCGCGCGGCGCAATCACCCGCTGGTCGCCGCCGCGCTGGCGGCTTTCCCCGGCGCGGAAATTCTTGAGGCCGAACCCCACGGCCAGCGCAATTGGAGCCGTAGCGCATGAAGTCGATGGAAGAACTGCTCAAGGCTGCCCAGCAGGCCGCCGAAACCGTACAGAAGCAGATGGCGGAAGCACAGGGCAAGCTTGACGCGCTGGAAGTGGAAGGCGTTTCGGGCGGCGGGCTGGTCAAGATCCGCTGTTCGGCCAAGGGCCGGGTGATCGGCGTGGCCATTGACGACAGCCTGATGGTCCCATCGGACAAGGCGATGCTGGAAGACCTGATCGCCGCCGCCTTCAACGACGCCCGGGTCAAGGCCGACGAGGTCGCGGGGGCGGAACTGGCCAAGGCGCAATCGGGGATGGGCCTGCCCCCGGGGTTCAAGCTGCCGTTCTGAGCCGATGGATCGGCTCACCGTCTATTTGCATGGCCAGCCAGGTTCGCCGGCGGAACTGAGGCTGTTTGGCGGGGCTGCCCCGGCCGACTGGTGGGTGCCTGACCGGCAGCGCGATTGTGCCGGGGACGCCGCGGCACAGCACCTGGATCGCCTTGCCCGGGCCGTGCGCCAGCGCGCGGCGGGCCGCCCGGTGCGGCTGGCCGGCTTTTCGCTGGGTGGCTGGCTGGCCCTGGAACTGGCGGCGCGGCTGCCCGATCTTGATCTCGTGATCGAGCTGATCTCGCCGGCGGGGCCGCTGGGCGATGGCGCGGTGCTGGCCCGGATGGCCGGCGGCGCGGTGTTCGGGCTGGCGCGCCGGGCGCCGCGGGCCTTCGCCGGGCTGACCATGGCGCAGGGCCTGATCGCCCGGCTGGCCCCCGCTGTGCTGGTTGCCGCGCTGGGTGGCAGCGCTGGCGGGGCTGACCGGGCGCTGTGGCAGCAGCCCGGCTTCCGCACGGCCATGGCCGACAACCTGCGCGCCGGGATGGGGCGGGGCACCGCCGTCTATCGGCGCGAAATCGGGGCCTATGTCGGCGATTGGGCCGCCGGGCCGGGCGCCATCGCCCACCCGGTGCGCGTCTGGCACGGGGCGGCGGACAGCTGGGCCCCGCCCGAACTGGTCGAGGCCCTGATCGCTGCGCTGCCCGCCGGAGTGGAGCGCGTTATGCTGCCCGGCGCGGGTCATTATGCGACTTTGGCCGCCTGGCTGGGGCAGCAGCAGCCCTGAAGCAATCGCGGGCTTGCGGAGGCTCGTTGCTGTGTTATACCCATAACACGCTGGGCGGGTGCCATGCACCGGCCCGTCATGTCCGGGAGATCCTGATGCGCCGTTCGCTGCCCCTTATCGCCGCCCTGCTTGCCTCGTCCGCCGCTGTGGCGCAGGTGCCGAAGGACCAGCTGGCCCAGCCGCCAGCCAATGCCCGCCACCTTGAAATCCGCTCGACCGGCGGCAAGCACGGTGACTCCTGGATCTGGACCGCGCCCGACGGCACTTTGATGGCGCGCGAAAGCATGAACCTGCGCGGGCAGGTGTTCGAGCTGGATTCCAGCGGCAAGGCCGATGCCAAGGGCATGCCGCTGGCGATGACCATTCGCGGGGTGACACCGCAGGGCGATGCGGGCGAAACCTTTGTGCGCACCGCCGCCGGCGCAAGCTGGAAAAGCCAGATCGACGCGGGCAGCACCACCGCTGCCGATGGCCGTTTCTACGCGGCGCTGGGCGGGCCAATGGGCCTGAATGCCTGGTTCCTCGAAACCCTGCTGGCCAGCCCCGGGCAGACCATGAAGCTGCTGCCGGGCGGCGAGGCGCGGGCCAGCAAGATGGCCACGCTGGAGGTGGGCAGCGGGGCGACCAGGCAGACGGTCACGCTGTGGCAGATCAACGGGGTGGCCAATACCCCTATCCCCATCTGGGCCGATGCCGGCAACCATTTCTTCGCCGCCACCGGCGGGCTCGACTGGGTTCCCGAGGCCTATGTTGCCGACATGGAGCGGCTGGAAAAGGCCCAGGCGGCGGCGATGGGGGCGCTGGCCCCGGCGCTGGTCAAGTCGCTGGTCTCGACGCCTG
>JAFECL010000088.1 GCA_018242165.1 Pseudomonadota bacterium | reverse complement strand
GAACTGGTCGGCCAGCTTGATGAAACGCTCGACCTTTTCAGCGGTGCGCGCATCCCACGAACCGCCGAGGAAGCTGGGGTCGTTGGCCAGCACCGCCACCGGCCAGCCGTCCAGCCGGGCGAAGGCGGTAATCGCGGCGCGGCCCCACATCCGTCCCATCTCGAACACCGAGCCAGAATCGAACACCGCGCCCAGCAGCCGGCGCATCGAATAGACCTGACGCGGATCGCGCGGCACCAGGTCGATCAGCCCGGGGTCGCGCCGGTCGGCCGGATCGGCGGGGACGGTGCGTGCCGCCAGCTGGCCGGCATGGCTGGGCAGGTAGGACAGAAAGCGGCGCGCGGCGGCGAAGGCCTCGGCCTCGCTCGCCACCTCGTCGTCGACCACGCCGTTGCGGGTATGGATCACGCTGCCGCCAAGGCTTTCCTTGTCACTCGCCTCGCCGATCGCCTCGACCACCGCCGGGCCGGCGGCGAACAGCTGCGACAGGCCCTTGACCATCACCGAATAGTGGCTGGCCACCACCCGCGCCGCGCCCAGCCCCGCCGTCGGGCCCAGCGCCAGCGCCACCACCGGCACCGTCTCGAGGTTTTTCACCACGGCATCCCAGCCGGGCACGGCGGGAACATAGGTATAGCCCATATCCTCCAGCATCCGCACCGAGCCTCCGCCGCCAGTGCCGTCGATCATCCGGATCAGCGGGATCTTCAGGCTGTGCGCCATCGCCTCGCACTGGGTGAACTTGCGGTGGATCGCCGCATCGGCCGCCCCGCCGCGCACGGTGAAATCATCGGCCGAGGCGACCACCGGCCGCCCCTCGATATTGGCGCGGCCGAACAGCAGGTTGCCCGGCATCACCTCGAGCAATTCGCCTTCGGGGTTATAGCGCGCCTTGCCGGCGATCTTGCCGATCTCGCGGAACGAGCCGGGATCGACCAGCCCCTTCAGCCGCGCCCGCGCATCCATCTTGCCGCGCGCATGCTGGCGCGCGACCTTGTCGGCCCCGCCCATCGCCTCGGCCAGCTTGCGGCGCTGGCGCAGTTCCTGGACCTCGGGCTTCCAGCTCACGCGCCTTCCTCCAGCCGCCGATAGCGGAAATACCACACCTCGTGCCCGTAAACGGTGCGGGCCTTGTGCTCATAGCGGGTTTCGGGCCAGCCGCCGGGGCGCTGCTGGAAATCGGCCGCGCTTTCCGCCAGCCAGCGGAACTGGTGGGTGTGGCGCTGCATCACCATCAGCGCATGGCGCAGGTAGATCGCATGGTCGGTGCCAAAGCGGAATTCGCCGCCGGGCTTCAGCTTGCGCGCGATCAGGTCAACCGGCCCGTCGTTCATCATCCGCCGCTTGGCATGGCGCGCCTTGGGCCAGGGATCGGGATGGAGCAGGTAGAGCATCGACAGCGCGCCATCGGGGATGCGGTTCAGCACCTCCAGCGCGTCGCCCATGTGCAGGCGGACATTGCCGAGATTGCCGTCGCGAATATGGACCAGCGCCTGGGCCACGCCGTTGACGAAGGGCTCGGCGCCGATGAAGCCGTGATCGGGCAGCAGATCGGCGCGGAAGGCGAGATGCTCGCCCCCGCCAAAGCCGATCTCGAAATGCAGCGGGCGATGATCGCCGAACAGCGTGGCCGAGGAAACCTCGCCCTCCGCCGGCACCGCAATGCGCGGCAGCAGCTCGTCCACCAGCGCCTGCTGGCCAAGCCGCAGGGGCTTGCCCTTGGAACGGCCATAAAGGCGGTTGAGCGTGGTCGGGTCGCCGGGTTTGTGCGCGGTCATGCCCGGGCGTTTCGCAGCCGGGCAGGCGGCGGTCAAGCTCCGCCGTCCGCACGGCGGGCCGGGTGGCGGCGGACAAAAAAATTGGGATGGACGCAACCGCCCCGCTGTGGTCAGCAGGCGCGATGACGGCCCCGGAAAGCCTGGCAGGCGCGCTGGCACGACTGACGGACAAGGAACTGGAAATCCTGCGTCTGCTGACCGCGGGGCACACCGCGAAGTCGATCGCCGCGCGCCTTGGCCGGTCGGAAACCTCGATCAACGAACGGCTGCGGGAAGCCCGCCGCAAGACCGGCATTGGCAGCAGCCGCGAACTGGCGCGCATCCTCGACGCCCAGGAAAATCGGGACAAGAAAATCGATCTTCCGCCGCTGGCCGCCACGCCACAGGCAGACCCACGCCCCGAAAGCATCGGGCGCCAATGGTCGAAAGGAAGACGCATCATGTTCATCGCGATCCCCGCCGCCGCCGTCGGGCTGGCCAGCCTTGCCGGCCTGCCCGCGCGCCACACCGCATCGCCGCCCGCCCGGCATGCCACTGTCGCCCGGTCCACGCCGCTGGACGGGGTCTGGTCGCTGGATGTCGAGCGCATCCCGCCCGAGGAGCGGCCGCGCCGGGTGACCATCACCTTCCACCCCGCACCCGGCGGAAAATGGGCCACGGTGGTCGAAATGGTCGCAGCCGATGGCACCGCGAGCCGGACGGAATCGATCGCCGCGCCCGATGGCGTTCCCGTTCCCGTCACCGGCAACATGGCTTTCATCGACAGCGGATCGCTGCGGCAACCGGCGCCGAACACCCTGGTGATGACCCTGGGCAAGAACGGCTCGCCGGTTTCGACCCGGGTTTACACCGTGGCCCGGGATCGCCGGACGATGACCGAAACCATTATCTGGGCTGGCAGCGGCATCCCCAAGCTGGAAACGACCACCTTCCGCCGCATCGGCTGATCACCCGCACCCGGGCCCAACGCAAAACGGCCCGCCTCGTGCAGGAGGCGGGCCGTTCTGTCGTCGTCAAGGAACTTGAATGAGCATCGCGCCAAAAGTGGAAACCGGTTTTTCCTGCGGTGAACTCCGTTTGGCCTTTCGCGATGCGATCACTAAACTCTTGGCTTAGGCGGCTTCCATCTCGGCGCCCGGATCGCGCAGGACATAGCCGCGGCCCCAGACGGTTTCGATGTAGTTTTCGCCACCGCAGGCATGCGCCAGCTTCTTGCGCAGCTTGCAGATGAACACGTCGATGATCTTGAGCTCGGGCTCGTCCATCCCGCCATAGAGGTGGTTGAGGAACATTTCCTTGGTCAGCGTGGTGCCCTTGCGCAGCGAGAGCAGCTCGAGCATCGCATATTCCTTGCCCGTCAGGTGGACGCGGGCGCCGTCGACTTCGACGGTCTTGGCATCGAGGTTGACCGCCAGCTTGCCGGTGCGGATGACCGACTGCGAGTGGCCCTTGGAACGGCGGACAACCGCGTGGATCCGGGCAACCAGTTCCTCGCGGTGGAAGGGCTTGGTGACATAGTCGTCGGCGCCGAAGCCGAACGACCGCACCTTGGAATCCATTTCGCTGATGCCCGAAAGGATCAGCACCGGGGTTTGCACCTTGGCGACGCGCAGCTTCTTCAGCACATCGTAGCCGTGCATGTCCGGCAGGTTCAGGTCGAGCAGGATGATATCGTAATCATACAGCTTGCCGAGATCGAGGCCCTCTTCGCCAAGATCGGTCGAGTAGACATTGAACCCCTCGGTCGTGAGCATCAATTCGATCGCTCGCGCCGTGGTCGGCTCATCCTCGATCAACAATACGCGCATGGGTATCCCCTTTGCCCCGAAACCTTGCGAACCATCACCTCCACTTGGTGATGCCCGCCATTAACCATAGGAGCAATGACCAAGAAAGGTTAATTTATCGTAAACCGACGGGCGATGGCGGCAAAAAAGCGGCAAAATCCTGCCGCCTCACCGCGTATCGGGCCGGATCGCCAGCGGAGCCAGCGGGTGATAGCCCCAGCGATTGGCCGCCAGGCCGAGGTCCGAACCGCTCCACAGCGACCAGCGGACCGGCGGACCGAGCGGCAGAAAGATGTTGGCCTGAGTCAGTTTCGCCTCGGCCTCGGCCACCACATCGGCGGCCTTTGCAGGATCGGCCTCGGCCCGGGCCTTGCGGGCCAGGGCATCGGCCTCGGCGCTGCACGGGCCGCGCAGCGCGACGCAGCTGAGCTGGTTGAGGAACCACTGGCTGCGCGGATAGCGCGCCACCTGATCGATCAGCCGCAGATCGGCCGGGGCGCCGATCGCCACCCGCACAAAGCCCAGGCCGATTGCTCCGAAGTCGGCCGCCAGCCGTGCCGCCAGAATGTCGGCCCCCGGCCCCGCCGGCAGAGCCACGCGCAACACCGGGTGCTTGCCCCCGCCGGTCCAGCGGGTCAGCCGGCCGGCGGCGCTGGCCTGGCGATCGGCCAGGCTGCGGTTCTGCCAGCGTTCGTCGACCAGCCCGCTGTCATCAGCCACGCCGCGCCCGATCATCCGTGTCGTCGGCTGCCAGCCGCCCACCTCGAGGCTGGCGGCCAGCGCGTCGCGGTCGATGGCCATGGCCAGCGCTTCGCGGAATTCGGGGGCGGAAAGCACCCCGTCGGTGCCCTGCACCGCCAGGCCGAACAGGCCGATCACCGGATCGGGCCGCGCGGTCGAGCGGCCCAGCGCGGTGCGGGTCACCCGCTGGGCATCGGCAAAGGTGCCGCCGATCACCGCGGTAATGCTGCCTTCGGCATAGCGGGCCAGCGCCTGATCACCGGGCAGCACCTCCAGCCGCACCGAATGGGTCAGGCCCTGCCACCCTTCAACCGGGGGCAGGCCGCGCTTTTCGGGGGCAATCGCGGTCAGCAGCGTGCCGCCCCGGGCGCGCTTCGCCAGCAAGGGCCCGGTGCCGCGATCACGCCGCAGCAGGCCCAGTTCGGGCTGGGCCAGCAATTGCAGCAGATCAGGCATGCCATGGCTGAGGCGCAGCTCCACCACCCGGCCGGCCATCGCCCGCACCTCTTCCACGCCATCAAGGTCCAGTCCCAGCGCGGTGCCGCGCTGCGCGGCCAGCGCGGCGTCGAGCGCGGCGCGGATGCTTTCGCCGGTGATCGGGCTGCCATCGGGCCAGGTGCCGGTGCGCAGGCGGAAGATATAGCTCTGGCCATCGTCGGTCACGATCCAGCGGTCGGCCAGCGCGGGGATCACCCGCCCTTCCTCGTCGAGCGCAACCAGCCCCTCGGCGGTCGCTCCGGCAAGCAGCTGGCCGGCCAGCCGCGACGACGCGGCATGGCCCGGCGCGGCGGGCGCGTCGGCCACCACCGCCACGGTCAGGTCGGCATCCTCGTGCGGCGTGCAGGCGCCCAGCAGCGCCGCTGCGGCCAGCACGAACGGCGGGAACCCTGTTGGCACGGCACGAGGCAGCATGGGCCCAGCCTAGACCAAACAATCGCTGAAAGGAATGGACCGGCGGCGCCAAATCCGCTGGCGCCAGCCGGGAACGGTGGATCAGATCTTGCGAACCACCGGCTGGCGCGGATCGACCGGGTTGAGCCGCACCGCCATCGGGCGATGCAGCAGCAGATCGTGCGGGCTGACCGGCTTGGGCCCGGTCTGGATCACCGGGCTGCGCACCGCGCGCGGATCGACCGATTCGCAGAAAGCGATGCCAAAGCGGCTGTCGGCCACCCAGGCGACGTTGCCGTCCACCCAGCCGACATTGCGGATCTCGATGCTGATCGCATCGCCGCGCTGCATGCGCAGGTTGCCTTCGGCCATCACGCCGCCAGACGAAAGATTGCGGATCCGGACCATGTGTTCGGCCCCCGCGGCATCGCGCAGACGCGCCTGGACGAACATGCTGTCACGGGAAATGTGGCGGTGGTCGTTGTCGCCCATTGTCTCTACATCCATGCCCTACGTAGCGTTTTCACCATTGTCCCGCTGGCCCGGCCCGATGCCGTACCGCGCGGGAATCCCAAGAAAATTGCGCCCTGAACCGGCCCCCGGACCAGCTCTGAGAACATGGGTTAAACCCGACAGGAAAAAATTTCCTTAACGCCCCGGCAATAGCTTGCAGGTGACCGGGCGGTTCGGCGGGAGAAAGAAGCGGCGCCCGGGGGCCGGAATCAATCGTCGCGCGAGATCTTTTCGCGGCGTTCGTGGGCTTCCTGCGCCTCGACCGTCATGGTCGCGATCGGGCGGGCGGACAGGCGGCCCAGCCCGATCGGCTCGCCGGTCACTTCGCAGAACCCGTATTCGCCTTCCTCGATCCGGCGCAGCGCCGAATCGATCTTGGCGATCAGCTTGCGCTGGCGGTCGCGGGTGCGCAGCTCGATGCCCCAGTCGGTCTCGCTCGAGGCGCGGTCGTTCAGGTCGGGCTCGCGGATCGGACCATCCTGCAGCTGCTGGAGGGTGTCGGCGGAGGCGGCCAGGATCGACTTCTTCCATTCGCCCAGCAGGCGGCGGAAATAATCCAGCTGCGCCTCGCACATGTAGGGCTCGTTCTCGCCGGGGACATATTCGCCGCCCAGCGCCCGCTTGGCCTTGACCAGAACGTCGATGTCCTCAGACAGGCTTGCCGGCATGCGAAACTCCCAATTCCGCCCGCGCGCCCCGGTACTTTCCCGGAAGGGTGGGCGACTGCCGGCGCCTATAGGCAGGCGCCTTGGCCGGCACAAGCGGCAATGCGGTTCCGGGCAAGGCGGCGGGGGATAACCGGCGGCTGGCCGGCAGCAATCCGCCGGACCGGCAAAAATCTTCCTGCCCGTTAACCTTTTGTTGACCATGTTTCGCCAGCTTTCACCTCATGCCGGAAGGGGAAAGATCCGGTCCGTCTTGGGGGACGAGCTATGGTTGCAATGTGGATTCACGATGGTGACAAGCCCGAGGGCCTGACCGGCGCCGACCTGCCGGCCGAAGCGGTCGAGGCGCTGGTTGCCACTTGCCTGGCTGCGGCCGCCCAGGGCGACATCAACGCCTATTTCGACCTGGGGGTCGCCTTTTCGACCGGCAGCCACGGCCTGCCCAGCGACCTGATCGAGGCGCACAAGTGGTTCAATCTGGCCGCTGTTGCCGGGCACGAGGAAGCCAAGCACTGCCGCGCCGACATCAGCGAGGAAATGACCGCCCGCGAAGTGGCCGAGGCGCAACGCCGCGCCCGCGAATGGATCGCCGCCACCAGCCGCCGCGCCGCCTAGGAGTTTCAGTTTACCCATCGCCGAGGAGCCAAACGCCGGTTCCCACTTTGTGGCGCGATGCTGGACAAGAGTTTTCGGGGGGAGGGCGCGCCTGGCAACGGGCGCGCCCTTTGTTTTGGGGGCTACCCCCGCCGGAACGGCAGGTGCCCTTCAAGATACAGCCGGTCTGCCGCCACGCCTTGTCGCTCGCGCTCGAGAAAATCGGCCACGGCGGCGCGGAAGCCGGGGTGGGCGATGTAGTGGGCCGAGGTGGTCTCGACCGGCTCGTACCCCCGCGCCAATTTGTGCCCGCCCTGCGCCCCCGCCTCGACCCGGGGCAGCCCGCGTTCGATGGCGGCGTCGATCGCCTGGTAATAGCACAGCTCGAAATGGAGGAAGGGCCGCTCGACCAGCGCCCCCCAATAGCGGCCATAGAGCGCATCGGGGCCAAGGAAGTTGAGCGCCCCGGCCACGGCCCTGCCCGCTTCCTCGGCCATCACCAGCACGATTCGGTCGGCCATCCGCTCGCCCAGCAGGGTGAAAGCCTCGCGCGTCAGGTAGGGCCGGCCCCATTTGCGCGCGCCGGTATCCTGATAGAACTGCCAGAAGGCATCCCAGTGGTGCTCGCCGATCTGGTCGCCGCTCAGCCGGCGGATGGTCAGCCCGGCCTGCGCTGCGGCGCGTTCCTTGCGGATGTTCTTGCGCTTGCCCGAGGATAGCTGGCCAAGGAAATCGTCGAAGCTGCGATAGCCGCGATTGTGCCAGTGGAACTGGATATCGTGGCGGACCAGCCAGCCGGCGGCCGCAAACCACGCCACCTGTTCGGGGGCGATGAAGGTGGCATGGGCCGAGGATAGCCCGTGTTCCGCGCACAGCTGCTGTGCCGCCGCCAGCAAGGGGGCGGCCATGGCCGGATCCTGCGCCAGCACCCGGGGGCCGGTGGCGGGGGTGAAGGGCGCGGCGATCTGCAGCTTGGGGTAATAATCGCCCCCGGCCCGCGCCCAGGCATCGGCCCAGGCATGGTCGAAGACATATTCGCCCTGGCTGTGATGCTTGAGGTAGGCCGGCAGCGCCGCCACCAGCCGCCCGTCTGGCCCCGCGATGCTCAGCGGCAGGGGGGCCCAGCCACTCCCCTCGCCCACCGAGCCTGAATCCTCGAGCGCCGAGAGGAAGGCGTGGGCCATGAACGGATTGCCACCGGCCAGCGCATCCCATTCCGCCGCCGGCAAGGCGCCGACCGACGGACCGATCCGCACCGCCACCGCCGCCTCGCTCACGCGATGATGCTGCCTTCCGCGATCAGCGCGTCGGCATTGGCCGTGGCCACCGGAAACAGCGCCGGATCGCGCACCGTCCAGGTTGCCACCGGCAGGCCGCGCGCGCGCTGGGCGGCGGCGAAGCGGCTGGGCAGATCGCGCACGTCGTAGGCGAGGAACTGCGCGCGCGATTGCCACAGCGCGCAGTGGCGGCGCAGATCGCCGTACCAGCCCCGGCTGTGTTCCTCGCTGGCGACCAGCCCGCGCACCACCTGCGGGGCATGGGCCGCGAACCAGCCGCCAACGCGCGGGTCAAAGCTCATCACCGCCGCCGGGCCGGTATAGCCTGCCAGCCCCCGCGCCACGGCCGCGCAAAGCCGGGCCCAATCCCAGTCGGCCTGCGACTTCACCTCGATCAGCAGCGGCACCCGGCCGCCCACTGCGGCAAGGAACCGGGCGAAAGTCGGGATCGTCTCGTCGCTGTCGCGATAGCGGATCGTGGCGAGATCGGCGGCCTTGCGGTCGATTACCGCGCCGGTTTCGGCGGTCAGCCGTTCCAGCGTGAAGTCATGGAACACCACCGCCTCGCCATCGGCGGTCAGCTGGACGTCACATTCGATGGCGAGGCCGCGAACGGCGGCCGCCTCGAAAGCGGCGGGGGAGTTCTCGACCACCCCGTCCATGTGCAGCCCGCGATGCGCGACGCGCGCACCCTTCAGCCAGCCCAGCGCGGCGCCCGGCGCCGGGGCGAACAGCCGGTCAGCTAACGAGAGCAACAATTGCGTCCACCTCGACCGCGGCGCCCAGCGGCAACGCCGGCACCCCCACCGCGCTGCGGGCGTGCTTGCCGGCCTCGCCGAACAGGGCGACCATCAGGTCCGAGGCGCCGTTGGCAACCTTGGGCTGCATGGTGAAATCGCCCGTGCAATTGACGAAGGCGCCCAGCTTCACCACCCGCGCGATCCGCCCGATCAGGCCAGCGGCCTTGAGCTGGGCCACCAGCATCAGCCCGCAGGCCCGCGCGGCGGCATAGCCGGCCTCTTCGCTGACATCCTCGCCCAGCCGGCCGGTGACCAGCTGGCCATCGATGAACGGCAGCTGCCCCGAAACGAAGGCCATGCCCCCGGCCTCGACCACCGGCACATAGGATGCCACCGGGGCGGCGGCCTGCGGCAGGGCAAGGCCCAGTTCAGCCAGTTTCGCGTCGAGTTCGGCGTCGGTCATGCTTGGTCTCCGTGCAATTGTTCGAGCAGCCACGGCAGGGCATGCTCCCAGGTGTCGATCCGCGCATGGGCGTGGCCCGCCTGATGCGCGCAGGTAATGTGCGGGGCCAGCAGCGGCTCGCCGCACAGGTGCAGGCGGATCAGCTCGGGCGCCACTTCGGCGGCCGAGCCGTGGTGCTGGGCGATATCGTCGATGAACACCGCGCGGCTGGGCTGGTATTCGTCGAGGATCGCCTTCAGCGCCGGGCCTTTCGGGCCCTGGTTGGTATAGACCCGGGCGTGGATGCCGTGATCGGCCAGCTGCTGGGCGCGCGCCTCCTGCCGGTGGTCCATCAGGTTCGTCAGCACCACCACGTCGGCCCGTTCGGCCAGGGTGTTGATCGCGTGGACCGCCCCCGAAATCGGCCCCTGCCGGTGCATTTCGGCATCGAAGAACAGGTTGAGCAGGCGCCAGATCTCCTTCGCCTCGACCAGTTCGCCGCTGTCGCAATAGCGCAGCGCCTTCGAGAAATCATTGCCCACCCAGTGGAAATCGATCCCCTGGGTTTCCGCCAGCCAGTCGCGGAACGGGGCGACCATGTGCAGCAGCACCTCGTCGCAATCGGTGATCACCAGCGGCCGGCTCATGGCTCGAACCCCTCGCCCGCCAGCGCGGCGCGGGCCTGGACCAGCGCCATGGGCTCAACCCCTAGCGCGGCGGCGCAGGCGACCAGATCGCGTTCGTGCGCGGCCAGAAAGTCGAGCACCGCCACCTGCACCCCGCCCTCGCCCAGCCGGGCGCGCAGATCGTCGGGGGACAGGCCCGTCAAGTCCAGCAGCCGTTCGGCATGGTCATCATCGGCCAGCACCCAGCCCAGCGCCGCGAGCGCCAGCGCCTGGGGATCGAGCTGTGGAGGTCGTTCGCGAAGAATTGTCAGAATCCTTGGGCTGGCTTACAGCGCCCGCATGGCAAAGCGCATCCTGGTTGTCGAGGACAACGATCTCAATCGCAAGCTGTTCTGTGACGTGCTGAAGTCGCAAGGCTATGTGGTCGAGCCGGTGGCCGACGGGCGCGAGGCGCTGGGCCGGGCGCGCGAATTCGTTCCCAACCTGATCATCATGGACATCCAGATGCCCGAGGTTTCGGGGCTGGACCTGATCGAGGAAGCCAAGGCCGACCCGGTGCTGCGCCCGATCCCGGTGCTGGCCGTTACCGCCTATGCCGGCAAGGGCGACGAGGAACGGATCCGCGACGCCGGGGCCGAGGGTTACCTCGCCAAGCCGGTCTCGATCGGCCCGTTCATGGCGGCGGTGAAGGCACTGGTCGAGCGGACGGGTTGACTTTCCGCCTGCCCCGCCCCTTTTCCGCCCCAATCCCCGGCCATAGCGCCGCCCGAACCTTTCCGGAGTAACCGCACATGGACCGCGCCGCCACCGAGGCGAAGATCGCCGCGCTGATCGAACCCTTCAACAAGAAGGGCGTTGCGATCAGCGACGCCACCACCTTTGCCGGCGACCTGGAATTCGACAGCCTGACGGTGATGGATTTCGTCGCCGCGATCGAGGACGAGTTCGACATCATCATCAGCATGAACCAGCAGGCCGAGATCGAGACCTGGGGCCAGCTGGTCGATGCCGTGGTCAAGCTGCAGGGGTAAGCCGATGAGCGACCTGTTCTCCAAGTTCGATCCGCTGATCGAAATGCGCAGCAACCTGCTGGCCACCGGGGTGACCGACCCCTTCAGCATGGTCATGGAAAAGGTGCTGAGCCCGACCGAGGCGATCTGCAACGGCCGGCCGACGATCCTCTTGGGCACCTACAATTACATGGGGATGACTTTCGACCCCGACGTGATCGCGGCGGGCAAGCAGGCGCTGGATGATTTCGGCAGCGGCACCACCGGCAGCCGGGTGCTGAACGGCACCTATGCCGGGCACCGCGCGGTGGAAGATGCGCTGAAGGAATTCTATGGCATGGACCATGCCATGGTCTTTTCCACCGGCTATCAGGCCAACCTGGGGATCATCAGCACCATCGCCGGCAAGGGCGATTACATCGTGCTCGACATCGACAGCCACGCCAGCATCTGGGATGGCTGCAAGATGGGCGATGCCGAAGTGGTGCCCTTCAAGCACAACGACATCGGGGCGATGGAAAAGCGCCTGAAGCGCATTCCCGAAGGCGCCGGCAAGCTGGTGGTGCTGGAAGGGGTCTATTCGATGCTGGGCGACATTGCGCCCCTCAAGGAGATGATCAAGGTCGCCAAGGACAACGGCGCGATGGTGCTGGTGGACGAGGCGCATTCGATGGGCTTCATCGGCCCCAACGGGCGCGGCGTGGCCGAGGAGCAGGGCTGCCTGGAGGACGTCGACTTCGTGATCGGCACATTCTCCAAGTCGGTCGGCACGGTGGGTGGCTTCTGCGTTTCGAACCACCCCAAGTTCGAGATCATGCGGCTGGTCTGCCGGCCCTATGTCTTCACCGCCAGCCTGCCGCCCAGCGTGGTGGCCACCGCCTGCACCAGCATCCGCAAGCTGATGCACAGCCACAACAAGCGCGCCCACCTGTGGGAAAACAGCCGGGTGCTGCACAAGGGGCTGCGCGATGCCGGCTTCCAGCTGGGCACCGACGAGCCGCAGAGCGCGATCATCAGCGTGATCATGCCTGATCTGGAGCGTGGCGCGGCGATGTGGGAGGCGCTGCTGAAGGAAGGGCTTTACGTCAACCTGGCCCGTCCGCCGGCAACGCCTGCGGGGATGACCCTGCTGCGCTGCTCGCTGTGCGCCGAACATTCGGCCGAACAGGTGCAGACGATCATCGGCATGTTCACCCGCGCCGGTACGGCAACCGGGATTATCGGATAATCGGCCAGAGGAGCTGCCGTCCGGCGTGGGCCGGCGGCAGGTTCTCCACCCCATAGTTTTCCGGGTAGGAACGGGTGATCTTCGCCGTGCCGAACAGCACGTCCCAGAAGAACAGCAGGTTGCCGTAATTGCCCTTGTAATGGGTGGCCGGATCGCTGGCGTGGCGGCCATGGTGGGCATGGTGGGTGCTGGGGGTGGAGATGGTCCGCTCGACCAGCCACATCAGCGGCGACAGCGCCTTGATCCGGTAAAGCGGCCGATCCCACGCCACATCGCAGTGCGCGCCGATGATCACCGCCTGCTTGACGATGACATAGCCGGCATAGACCCAGCCCAGCCCCAGGTAGATCAGCGCCCCGTCGAACCACAGCCCGGGCATCATCGCATAGTAGAGGATGTTGTTCCGGTAGACGATCCGCACCGACATGTAGCGGCCATCGTGGTGGGCCCGGTGCAGGTTATACAGCCAGGGCACCGCGTGCGAGGTGCGGTGCCACCAGTATTGCGTCATGTCGTCGAACAGCAGGAACAGCGCCACCGCCGCCGGCCAGGGCAGGTGCGCCAGGACATCGCGCTGCCCCGGCACCAGCCAGCCCATCAGCAGGCCGACCGCGACGATGATCGCCGGCTGGGTCAGCAGCAGCAGGACGGGCGAACCGATCCCCTCGACCAGCACGTCGTCGATGGTCTGCCCGGGCTTGCTGAAGAACCGGGTCCAGGCCAGCTCGGCCAGGGCGAAGGCCAGGAAAATTCCGATCACCACCCAGGTGGCCGTCTGCATTTCCATGGCGCGCGCCCCCCCCCTATCAGCCCGGCATGGTCGCCGCGGCGCAGCGGTCATGCGTGGCCTTGGCCCCGCCGGTCAAGACCGAGACCGCGACATAGCCCGAAACCGCCACCACCACGAAGGCCGCGACCAGCCAGGCCAGGTACTTGTCGATGAAGGCCTTGATCGGCGGGCCGAACAGCCGGAACAGCACCCCCACGGTCAGGAAGATCACCCCGCGCGAGGCCAGGCTGGCACCAAGGAAGGCCGGGAAGGGAAAGCCGATGAACCCGGCGGTGACCGAGATCAGCAGGAAGGGGATCGGGGTGGCCGCCTTGAACACGATGATTTCGGTGCCATAGGCCTTGAGATAGCAGGCGGTGGTGGGGAACTTGGCGGTCAGCCCCAGCAGCGCCAGCAGCTGGGTGCCGACGGTGCTGTAAACGAAATGGCCGATGCCATAGCCAAAGGCCCCGCCCGCCACCGAGGCCAGCGTGGTGATCACCGCGAAGCGCACCGCGCGGGCCGGGTTGGCCAGGCACATCAGCCCCAGCAGCGGGTGCGGCGGGAACGGGAACAGCCCGCCATCGGCAAAGGCGAGGAAGGCCAGCCACCATTCGGCGCGGGGATGGGCGGCCTTGGCCAGAATCCAGTCGTAGAGGCGGCGGATCATCGGGGGGCAAGCTCCTGCGGTGGCCGCACGCGGCCGGATCTGGCGCGATACCTAGTTGCCCGCCCCCGGCGCGGCAAGCGTTGCGATCATTTAACCGATATGGCACATTTATCTTGACATCGTCACGCTGTTCTGGCACATAACAGGAACATCGCGATGGACCGAGTCGCAGCGGCCTCCTCGCGGAACACCCTTCCCTTCAACGGCACGGATCACCGGCATGGCAAGCACCGCCACGCGGGGTGCGGCGGCGCGCGGCGCCGCTGGCACCAGCCGCACCACCACGCCCGCCTTCAGGACCTGGAGCCGGCGGTTCCTCGCCGAACTGGCGGCAACCTCGAACGTCAGCGCCGCGGCGCGCGCCGCCGGCATCACCACTTTCACCGCCTATGAGGTGCGCCGCAGCAATGCCGAGTTCAACCGCGCCTGGCAGCGCGCGCTGTGCGAGGGCTATGACCACCTCGAACTCGAACTGCTGCGCCGGCTGCGCGAGGGCGAGATCAAGCCCGCCGCCGGGGCGAAGAAGGGCACCCGCACTTACGACAACGCCACCGCGCTGCGCCTGCTGGCCGCGCACCGCGACAGCGTGGCGCGCGAGCGGGCGATGCGCGACGACGAGGATGCCGAGGCGGTGGTCGCCTCGCTCAACGCCAAGCTGGAACTGATGCGCCAGCGCGCCCTGGCCGCGCGCGGCGAAAGCGACGACGATGAGGCGTAACAAGAAGCTCGACTGGCTGCTGTCCGAGCCGGCGGCGACGCGGCTGGCCCACCTTGCCAGCCTGTCGGACGAGGAAAAATACGAACTGGGCCCCAACTGGCAGCTGTGGGCCCGGCCCGAACAGTTGCCCCCCGATGGCGACTGGCGGGTCTGGCTGGTGATGGCCGGGCGCGGCTTTGGCAAGACCCGCACCGGCGCCGAATGGGCGCGCCAGCAGGTGGTGGGCAACCCCCACGTCCGGCTCGCGCTGGTCGGCGCCAGCCTGGCCGAGGCGCGGGCGGTGATGGTCGAGGGCGAGAGCGGCCTGCTGGCCTGCTGCGCGCCCAGCCGCCGGCCCCGCTTCGAACCATCGCTGCGGCGGCTGACCTGGCCCAACGGGGCGCAGGCCACGCTCTATTCCGCCGCCGAGCCCGAGGCACTGCGCGGTGCCCAGCACAGCCACGCCTGGTGCGACGAGATCGGCAAGTGGGACAATGCCGGGGGCCGCGCGGTGGCGACCTGGGACAACCTGCTGTTCGGCCTGCGCCTGGGCGAGCTGCCCCGGGTGCTGGCCACCACTACCCCGCGCGCGGTGCCGCTGATCGAACGCCTGCTGGGCGAGGCCGACACGGTGATGACGCGCGGCCGCACCGAAGACAACCGCACCAACCTGCCGGCCCGCTACATCCGCGACATCCGCCGCACTTATGGCAAGAGCCAGCTGGCCCGGCAGGAACTGGATGGCGAGCTGATCACCGACCGGGCCGGCGCGCTGTGGACCCGCGCGCTGCTGGAAGGCTGCCGCGATCCGGCCCCGCCCGGTGGCCATGCGCGGGTGGTGGTGGCGGTGGATCCGCCAGCCTCGGCCCATGGCGATGCCTGCGGGATCGTGGTGGCCGCGCTGGGCCATGATGGCGTGGCGCGGGTGCTGGACGATGCCACCGTGCAGCGCGCCACGCCCGAACGCTGGGCCCGCGCCGTGGCCGGGGCGGCGCGCAGCTGGCAGGCCGACCGGGTGGTGGCCGAGGCCAACCAGGGCGGCGCGATGGTGGAAAGCGTGCTGCGCGCCGCCGAGATCACCCTGCCGGTGCGGCTGGTCCACGCCACCCGGAACAAGGCCGCCCGGGCCGAACCGGTGGCGGCGCTCTACGAGGCGGGGCGGGTGCGGCACTGCGGCACCTTTCCCGCACTGGAAGACCAGCTGTGCGGGCTGGTGGCGGGGGGTGGCTATCACGGGCCGGGCCGCTCGCCCGACCGGGCCGATGCCACCGTCTGGGCGCTGAGCGAACTGTTGCTGGGCCCGCGCGCCGAACCCCGCATCGTGACCGATTTCTGACCGCCACCCCGCTTTATCAACCAACCTATCTGGCGAAAGGCTTGCCATGAATTTCCTGCAATCACTGGCCGCAGCCTTCAAGGGCACGGGCGACCGGGTGCCGCTGGCGCGATCCTATTTCAGCCCCTGGACCTTCGGCGAAACACCGGCGGGCCGGGCACCGTTCCGCTTCGACCGGGCGGTGCGCAACGCCTACCTCGAAAACCCGGTGGCCCACCGCGCGGTGCGGCTGGTGGCCGACGGGATCGCCGGGGCACCGCTGATGCCGGCCGATCCCGGGCTGATCGCGCTGGTTGGCGCCACCAGCGCAGGGCAATCGCTGCTGGAAACGCTGGCCAGCCAGTTCCTGCTGCACGGCAATGCCTATGTCCAGATCATGAAGGATGCCGCCGGCATGCCGGTGGAGCTGTTCGCGCTGCGGCCCGAGCGGGTGACGGTGATCGCCGGCGCCGATGGCTGGCCAGCTGCCTTTGCCTATCAGGTCAACGACCGGAAGATCACCATTCCGGTTCTCGATCAGGATGCCTCGCCCAACCTGATCCACATCCGGGGCTATCACCCCGGCGACGATCACTATGGCGCCGGCTGCCTGGCCGCCGCCGATCAGGCGGTGGCGACCCACAATGCCGCGGCCAACTGGAACCGCTCGCTGCTGGAGAACGCTGCGCGGCCCAGCGGGGCGCTGGTCTATGACGCCGGTGCCGCCGGTGGTGGCCTTTCGCCCGACCAGTTCGAGCGACTGCGGAACGAGTTGGCCCAGGCCTTTTCGGGCAACGGCAATGCCGGGCGGCCGATGCTGCTGGATGGCGGGCTGAAGTGGCAATCGCTGTCGATGTCGCCCGCCGACATGGATTTCGCCGCGCTGAAGGCGGCGGCGGCGCGCGACATCGCGCTGGCCTTCGGGGTGCCGCCGATGCTGCTGGGGCTGCCGGGGGATTCGACCTACGCCAACTACCGCGAGGCCAACCGCGCGCTGTGGCGGCTGACCCTGCTGCCGCTGGCGGCCAAGCTGTTTTCCGCCCTGACCGAGGGGCTGGCGACCTGGTTCCCCGGCGCGAGCCTGACCATCGACCTCGACAAGGTGCCGGCGCTGGCCGAGGACCGCCAGGCGCTGTGGAGCCAGGTGAACGCCGCCAGCTTCCTCAGCGATGGCGAGAAACGCGCCATGCTGGGCCTGGCCCCGGCCGAGGTGCAGCCGTGATCCGCGAGGATATGCTGGCGCGGCTGATCGCGCAGGAAAGCGAGGCGGGGGGCGACCTCGTCTCGCTGCGGGCGATCGTCGAGGAAGCCTCGGAGCTGGGGGCCGAGCGGATGCTGGCCCGGCTGGGGCTGACCGATGCCCACGCCCAGGACGATCTGGTCGAACTGCGCGAACTGCTGCGGGCCTGGCGCGATGCCAAGCGATCGGTGTGGAAGGTGCTGATCGAATGGCTGTTCCGCGCGCTGCTGGCCCTGTTGCTGATCGGCATCGCGGTGCGCGGCGGGGTGACGGAGCTGCTGAAATGAGCGCCGCGACCGACCCCGCCGGGCTGCCCCCCGCCCCCGCCGGCGGGCTGCGCTTTGCCGGCTATGCCGCGCTGTTCGACCGGCGCGATGCCGGGCGCGACACGATCCGCCCCGGCGCCTTTGCCCGCACGCTGGCGGAGCGCCGCGTGGCGCGGCAGGGGCCCTTGCCGCTCTACTGGCAGCATTGCCCCGACCAGCGGATCGGCTGGATCGAGCAGGCCAGCGAGGATCCGCGCGGGCTGCGCGTGGTGGCCAGCATCGACAATCCCGCCGGTGGGGCCGCCGCCGCGCTGAAGGCCGGCAAGGTTACCGGCCTGTCGTTCGGCTATCGCGCCCGCGCCTTCGACCGCGACGCGGCGGGGCGCGAGCTGAAAGACATCGAACTGTTCGAGATCAGCCTGGTCACCCACCCGATGCAGCACGGCGCGCGGGTTCACCTGATCGCCTGACACGCGTTTTTGGAACGGCCGCGGGGCAGCCCGGGGCCAATTTGGTACGGCCGCCACTGGGGCGGCCTTTTTTGTTGAAGAAAGGTAGTTGCCCCATGGAGAATGATACCCCCGAAGCGCTGGACGCCTCGTTCGATCTGCTCGCCCGGCAGGAAGCCGCCGAAGCCGCGCTGGGTGCGCTGCGCGGCGATATCGAGGAAGTGAAGTCGCGGCTCAGCCACAGCGCCCGCCCTGCCCGCCCGCTGATCGGCGGCGGCAATGCCGGCGTCGATCTCGAACTGAAGGGCTTTGTCGACGGCTATCTGCGCCAGGGCCGCGAGGCCGAGCTGAAGTCGATGTCGGTCGGCAGCCTGGCCGATGGCGGCTATGACGTGCCGCAGCAGATCGACGCCCGCATCGCCGAACGGATGAAGGTGCTGAGCCCGATCCGCGCCGTGGCTCAGGTGGTGCAGACCGGCAGCGCCGGCTATCGCAAGCTGGTCTCGCTGAACAACGCCAGCTCGGGCTGGGTGGCTGAAACCGCCACGCGCCCCGAAACCGCCAGCCCGAAGTTCGCGCAGATCGCCCCGCCCTATGGCGAGCTTTACGCCAACCCCTCGGCCAGCCAGCAGATGCTCGACGATGCCGCCTTCGATCTTGAATCGTGGCTGGCCGACGAGATTGCCCGCGAATTCGCCCGTGCCGAAGGGGCCGCTTTCGTCTCCGGCACCGGCACCAACCAGCCGCTGGGCTTCCTCGCCTCGCCGGTCGCGGCCACCAACGATGCGGCCCGCGCCTTCGGCACGCTGCAATTCATCGGCAGCGGCAACGCCACCGGCTTTGACGCCACGCCCGAACTGCACCTGATCGACATGGTGATGGCGGCCAAGCCGGCGCACCGCCAGGGCGCGGTGTGGGTGATGAATTCGAACACCCTGGCCGCCGTGCGCAAGCTGAAGGACGCCGAGGGGGCCTTCCTGTGGCAGGGCGGGCTGGTCGATGGCCAGCCGGACCGTCTGCTGGGCTATCCGGTGATCGAGGCCGCCGACATGCCCGACATTGCCGCCAACGCCTTCCCGATCGCCTTCGGCAACTTCCAGAATGGCTATCTGATCACCGAACGGATGGCGACCCGGATCCTGCGCGATCCCTATTCGAACAAGCCCTTCGTCAACTTCTACGCGACGAAGCGGATCGGTGGGCAGGTGCTCGACAGCGATGCGATCAAGCTGCTGAAGATCACCGCCTGAGCTGCCTGGGCAGGGTTGCCCCCTTCCCTGCCCACGGTGCCCGCGCCGCCCCGCTCCTGACCCGGCGCGGGCACCACCCTTCCCGATCCCTATTCTACGGAGACCGCCATGATGCGGCTTATCGTGACGCCGGCCAGCCTGCCGGCTGCGGCCCTGGCCGCGCTGAAGGACTGGCTGGGCATCACTGTCAGCGCGGACGACGCCTCGCTGGGGGTGCTGCTGCGGGCCAGCCTTGACCTCTGTGCCGAATTCACCGGAATGATGCCGCTGGCCTGCACCGTCGAGGAGAACCTGCCGCTCGGCACCGACTGGCAGAGCCTGACCACCCGCCCGGTGCTGGCGATCACCGGGGTCGACGGCATCGCGCTGGATGGCACGCGAGCCGCGCTAGGCCTGGCCAGCTATGACAGCGAGATCGCCGCCGATGGCACCGCCCGGGTGCGGATCCACGATGGTGGCGCGCTGACCCGCGTGGCGGTGCGCTTTTCCGCTGGCCTGGCGCCGGACTGGGACCATCTGCCCGAACCGCTGCGCCACGGCGTGATCCGCCTGGCCGCTCACCAGTACCGCAGCCGCGAAACGCCGGGGGCCGAACCGCTGCCGCCGGCCTCGGTCGCGGCGCTGTGGCGGCCGTGGCGACGGCTGCGGCTGGCATGATCGCGGCCCGCCCCCAACCCGACTTCGACCAGTTGCTGGCGGCGCTGGAGGCGCAGGTCCGCGCCGAGGCCGAGGCTGCCGCGCAGAACCGCGCGCTGGCCCGCGCCGCCGACCCGCTGCGCTGGCGCCGGCCCGGCCTGCTCTGGCCCGGCTTCACCAAAGGATGATTGCCATGGAAGTGCCCCTGCGCGCCGCGCTGATCGGCTGGCTGGCCAGCGATGCCACGCTGGCCGGACAGCTCAATTCGGTAACCGAGGAAGTGCCCTCGCGCACCGCGCTGCCGTGGCTGGCGATCTCGGCCAGCGCCAGCGCCGACCTTTCGACCAAGACCGAGCGCGGCCGCGAGGTGCGCATCGCGCTGGAACTGCACTGCCGTGGCGATCAGCCGGGCAGCGCCGCCGATCTGGTCAGCGCCGTGGAAGCACGGATCGCCAGCCTGCCGCGCACCCAGCCGGGCTTTCGCGTGGTGGCGCTGAATTTCCTGCGCGCCCGCGCCGAACAGCGTGCCGAAAACACCCGTTCGGTGCTGCTCGAATACCGTTTCCGCCTGATCGCCAACTGACATTTCACGGAGAACCGCGATGACTGCCCAATCCGGCGCCGCCTTCCTGCTCAAGATTTCCGACGGGGCCACGCCCCCCACCTTCCGCACCGTGGCCGGCCTGCGCACCACCCAGCTGGCGATCGCCGGCGAGGCGGTGGTGGTGACCAGCAAGGATTCGGGCGGCTGGCGCGAGCTGCTTTCGGGCGCCGGCGCGCGTTCGGTTTCGGTCAGCGCGGCGGGAATCTTCCTGGGCAGCGATGCCGAAAACCAGATCCGCGCCAATGCCATGGCCGGCACGCTCGACAGCTATCAGCTGAGCTTCGAGGACGGGACCCGGCTGCAGGGCCGCTTCCTGGTCCAGAAGCTGAATTATGCCGGCGATTTCAACAACGAGCGCAGCTACACCCTGCAGCTGGAAAGCTCGGGTGCGGTGGTGCCGGCGTGAGCGCCGCCAACCCCTGGCGCGGCGAGGCCAGCCTGACCATCGGCGGACGTGAACGCCTGCTGCGCCCCAGCTTTGCCGCGCTGGTTGCCGCCGAGGGCGAGCTGGGCTCGCTGCTCGGGCTGGTCGAGCGGGCGGCGGGGGGCGAGCTGCGCCTTGGCGAAATCAACACGCTGTTCTGGCACTGCCTGGCCGACCGCGAGGGGCTCACCCGCGACGCGTTGGGCGAGGCGCTGGTCGAGCAGGGGCTGGCCGCCTGCACCGCCCCGTTGCGCGCGCTGCTCGAGGCGGTGGTGCAGGGTGGGCGATGAGCGCTTCGGCCCTGCCGCGCGCCGGCTGGCCGGGCTGGCCGGGCAACTGCTGGGCTGGCGGCCCGACGAATTCTGGCGCGCTACCCCGGCCGAACTGGCGGCGATCCTGGCCCCCGATGGTGCCCCTGCCAGCGCCCCGCTGGGCCGCGACGAACTGAACCGATTGATGGAGCGCGACCATGGCTAATTCCCGCTATACCTCCTCCGGCGGCGGATCTCCGGGCCAGAGCCTGCTGATCGACGTGCGGGCCAGCACCCAGGGCTTTGCCCAGGACCTTGCCGCGATGCGCGGCAGCTTTGACGGCACGCTGGTGTCGGGCTTCACCACCGCCGGCAACGTGTTGGAAAACGCGCTGACCGGCGCGGTGAAGAAGGGCAACGCCGGCTTTCTCGATCTGCAGGCCACCGCCACCAAGGTGATCAACGAGATCGCCGCCCAGGCAGTGCGCGGGCTGTTCAGTTCGCTGGGCGGTGCCGGCGGTGCCACCGGGCTGGGCGGCCTGCTGGGCGGACTGTTCGGCCTGCCCGGCCGGGCCACCGGCGGGCCGGTTTCACCCGGGCAACCCTATGTGGTGGGCGAGAACGGGCCCGAGCTGTTCGTTCCCACCGCCGCCGGGGCGATTGCCGCCAACCCGGGCGGATCGGCGCCGCAGGACGTGCGGGTGGCGATCACCATCAACACCCCCGCCGGAGCCGACGCCCCGGCCGCGCTGCAACGCTCCAGCCGGCAGGTCGCCGCCGCGGTGCGCCGCGCGCTGGCCCCCTATTGAGGAACAGCCGATGGCATTCTGGCTAGCCACCCAGCGCAGCCGGCAGGATTCAAGCTGGATCCAGCGCTTCGACCCGCGCTTCTGGACGGTGGATTTCCCCCGCCCGATGATGGCCGCGCTGACCACCCCGGCGGCCGACGCCTTGCGGGTGGATCTGGAGTTCCAGACCCAGGGCGACCTCGCCGGGCTGATCTGGGAAAGCGCCGACCGGTTCGATCACCCGTTGCTGGCCTATGCCACCAACCGCGACTACACCCGCACGACGCTGAGCTTCCGCTGGCGATCCTCGGGGGTGATCGCCCTCGATGCGGTCAACGGCCCGACCCTGACGATCGAGGGCAAGGATGCCGCCGGCGCGCCGCATACCTGGTATGTGCGGCTGTGGAACTATGCTGTCGGCAGCCCCGGCGATGCGGTGATCACCCTGCCCTTTTCCGCCCTCGCCGGGGGGTGGACTACCGGGGCGGGCAGCGATCCGGTCAACCCGGCGGCGATCGACCGCCTGTTCATCTCGATGGTGCCCGTCGCCTATGTCGCCAGCGGCACCGCACCGCTCGCTGCGCCGGCCTCTGGCTGGGTCGAACTCAGCGCGATCCGCTGCGAGGGCGACCACGCGATGGTCGAGATCGGCGACGTGATGGTCCCGCCCACCGGGATCGCCGCCGCCACCGCCTATGACGATGCCACCAGCCAGGCCCCGGCGCGGATCGTCCGCAACCTGCGCCAGCTGGGTTATCGCGGCAGCGTGCTGCACTATGTCGGGATGAGCCACTTCTTCCGGCTGACCGCCGCCGGATCGGGGTTCCAGGTCGCCACCAGCGGCGATCCGCTGTGCAGCCCGGCCCGCGCCTGGCATGCCGACTTTTACGGCCAATGCGCGAAGGTCGGCTTCAGCCCGATCACCTCGCTGTCGTTCGAACTGCTGGCCCAGCACTGCCCCGATGCCTGGCAACAGCGCGCCGCCAACGGCGACCCGGCGCGGACCGGCTGGGTCCCGCCTTCGGCGCTGCTATCGCCGGCCAACAGCGCCGCGATGGGCTGGCTGCGCGCGGTAGCGACGGCCTTTGCCGGGCTGATGGTGGCCGCCAGCGTGCCGGTGCGCTTTCAGGTGGGCGAACCGTGGTGGTGGATCATGCCCGACGGGCGGATCTGCCTCTACGACGATGCCGCCAAGGCTGCGCTGGGCGGCAGCCCGGTGGCGATCAACGATCTGCGCGGCCCTCTGAGCACCGCGCAGAAGAACCTGCTTGATGCTGCGGGCGCGGTGCTGACCAGTGCCACGGCGGCGCTGGTCGGCGCGGTGCGCAGCGCCGCCGCATCGCACGGCGCCGAATGCCTGCTGCTGGCCTTCCTGCCCACCGTGCTGGACCCGGCGATGCCCGAGGCACGCCGCGCCAACCTGCCAGTCGGGTGGGCGAGCCCCGCCTTCGACCGGCTCCAGCTCGAGGATTACGACTGGCTGACCGCCGGGGCCGATGCCGCGCGCGAAGCGGCCTATGCCTTGATCAACCAGCGGCTGGGCTATGCCCCGGCCATGCAGGACTACCTCGCCGGCTTCGTCGCCGCCGGGGCCTCCACCGACCAGTGGCGGCGGATCGACGCCGGGATCGACGCCGCAATCGGGCGCGACGCGCACGAGGTATTCGTCTGGGCCGCGCCGCAGATCTGCCGCGACGGCTATGTCCGCCTTTCCCCCAGCGAGGATGCTTCCGATATGCAGGCCTTCGATGATGTTTCCTATCCGCTGGCGCTTGGCCGCGACGCGACGGTAACCCCGGAATTCTCGACCAGCATCGCCGTCACCGCCTCGGGCTTCGAGCATCGCAACAGCCTGTGGTCGAACGCGCGGCTGCGCTTCGACATCGGCCCGGGGATCCGTTCGGAGGCCGAGCTGGGCAGCCTGATCGCCTTCTTCCGGGCGCGGCGCGGGGCGGCCCGCGGCTTCCGGCTGCGCGACCCGTCGGACTTCAGTTCGAACGCCATGGTCGGCACCCCGGGCGCCACCGATCAGCTGCTGGGGCTGGGCGATGGCACGACCTCGCGCTTTGCCCTGGTCAAGCGCTATGGCGGCGACGCGGGCAGCGGCGATGAACCGCAGGTGCGGCGGATTACCCGGCCCGAGGCGGCCAGCTTACGGGTCAGCCTTGCCGGCAGCCCCGTGGCCACCGGATGGACGCTGGAGGCCGGCGGGGTGATCGCCTTTGCCACCCCGCCGGCCGCCGGTACCGAAGTCCGCGCCGGGTTCCTGTTCGAGGTGCCGGTCCGCTTTGCCGAAGACCGGCTGGACATTGCCGGCCACGCCTTCGCCGCCGGGGCGGCCCCCAGCGTCCCGGTCATCGAAATCCGCGAGGCGGACTGACCATGGACAGGATCTGGTTTTCAACGCCGCTTGAAACGGTTGCCACCTGGTGGCGGATCTATCGCGCCGACGGGGTGACGCTGGGCTTTACCACCCACGATGCCGACCTGTGGTTCGATGGCATCACCCACCGCGCCACCCCGGGCATGGTCCCCTCGGCGATCCGCCGTTCGGCCGATTTCCAGGCGGACAGCGCCGAGGTTCAGGGGGCGATCAGCCACGAGGCAATCGCCACCGCCGATCTGGCCGCCGGGCGCTTCGATGGTGCCGAGGTGGCCATCGGGCTGGTCGACTGGCAGACGCTGGAGCGGCAGGCTTTGTATCGCGGCGCGATCGGTGCGGTCACCGCCGATGCGGCGCACTTCACCGCCGAGTTGCGCTCGCGCAAGATCGAGCTGCAGCACGACCCGATCCCGCGCACCAGCCCCTGTTGCCGGGCCGATTTCTGCACCCCCGGTTGCGGCCTTTCGGCGGCACGTTTCGAGCATGAGGCGCGCGTGCTGTCGTGCGACCTTGCCGGCAATGCGGTGATGGTCGATTGCGGCGCCAGCCCGGCCCAGCTGGCGGGCGGGCTGCTGCGCTGGACGGATGGGCCGGCAGCCGGCCTGACCAGCGCAATCGCGGCGGCCAGCGGCGCCCGGATCGTGCTTGACCGGCCAATCGACGTGGCGATCCCCGCCGGCACCCGCGCAAGGGTCCGCGAGGGTTGCGACCATACGCTGCCAACCTGTTCGGCGCGCTTTGCCAATGCGGCCAACTTCCAGGGCGAGCCGTTTCTGCCCGGCAACGATCTGATCATGAGCTACGGGCTGGCCCGATGAGCCTGGCGCCGGGGCCGGCCCTGGCCGAAGCTGCACTGGGGCTGATCGGCGCCCCGTTCCGCCTGCGCGGCCGCGACCCGGTCACCGGGCTGGACTGCGTGGGGGTGCTGGCCATCGCCTTGCGGCGCATCGGCCGGCCAGAGGCTTTGCCCGCGGCCTATGCGCTGCGCATGATCGACATCGCACCCCTGCTGAGCGGGGCCGCCGATCTGGGATTCGTCCCGGTGCGCGGCCCGGCCCGGCCCGGCGACGTGACGATCCTGGCGCTGGGCCAGCACCAGCACCACCTGGCGATCATCGCCCCCGATGGCGCCGCGATCCATGCCCATGCCGGGCTGCGGCGGGTCGTCCACGGCGCACTGCCGGACGACTGGCTGGTGATCGGCCGCTGGCGCCTGACCGCCCAAACAACAGGATAACTTCATGGCAACCTTGATCTTTTCGGCATTGGGCACGCTGGTTGGCGGGCCGCTGGGCGGGGTGATCGGCGCCCTGGCCGGCCGGCAGATCGATGCCGCGATCATCGGCAGTGGCAACGTGCAGGGCCCGCGCCTGAAGGACCTGACCGTCACCACCTCGACCTACGGCGAGCCGATCCCGCGTCATTTCGGGCGGATGCGGGTGGCCGGGTCGATCATCTGGTCCACCGGGCTGGTCGAAAGCTCGCAGACCAGTGGCGGCGGCAAGGGCAAACCCTCGGTCACCAGCTACAGCTACGCCTCGTCGTTCGCGGTCGCGCTGGCCAGCCGCCCGCTGCGCGGCATCGGCAGGATCTGGGCCGACGGCAAGCTGTTGCGCGGTGCCGCAGGCGACCTCAAGACCGGAGGCACGCTGCGGATCTATCCCGGCCACCACGATCAGCACCCCGATCCACTGATCGCCAGCGCCGAGGGTGCGGACCGCTGCCCGGCCTTCCGCGGGCTGGCCTATGTGGTGTTCGAGAACCTCCAGCTGGCCGACTATAGCAACCGCATCCCCTCGCTCAGCTTCGAAGTGCTGGCCGACGATGGCGCGCTGAGCCTGCAACCCCTGTTCGACGAGGTTGCTGCCGACATCGACGCCGGGGTGCCGCTGGGCAGCATCGCGGGCTATTCCTGCACGGGGCCGTTCGATGCGACGCTGGCGCAGTTCCAGCCGATCCTGCCGATGGACTGCAACGCCGGCGGCGATCAGCTGGTGATCGCACCGGCCCGGCTGCAGAACGCGCCGATCGCCCTGGCGGAACCCGCCGCCTCGGCTGACCGGAACGATTTCGGCGCCCGCGCCGGCTTTACCCGCCAGCGCCAGCCCCGCCCGATCGCTCCGGCCAAGGTGCTGCGCTATTACGATGTCGATCGCGACTATCAGCCGGCCACCCAGCGCGCGCCGGGCCAGCCGCTGACCGGTCAGCCCAGGACGCTCGACCTGCCGGCGACCCTTGCGGCGGGCGATGCCTTCACCCTGATTGCCGAGGCTGCGCGGCGCGACAGCTGGGCCAACGACACCCTGGCCTGGCGCACCACGGTGCTCGATCCTGCGGTTGCCCCCGGCACCATCGTCACCGCCCCGGGCCAGCCCGGGCAGTGGCGGGTAACCGACTGGGAATGGCGCGCCGGCGGGGTGGAACTGTCGCTGGTACGCGCCTCGCCGCTGCTGGGGACGAATGGGCTCGACGGCTATGCCGGGCGGGCAGCGGTCGCCGCCGACCTGACGATCACCCCCACGATTCTTGCCGCGTTCGAACTGCCATGGGACGGCGCAGGTGCCGGCACCGTGCCGCTTGTCTGCGCCGCCGCCAGTTCGGCGGGCGCGGGGTGGGCAGGGGCCGAACTGTTTGTCGACCACGGCGATGGTCAGCTGGTTTCGCTGGGCTCCAGCGGGCGCAGCCGGGCGCTAATCGGCCATGCTCTGGCCGCCCTGCCGGGCGCATCACCGCTGCTGGTCGACCGCCAGAACAGCATCGACGTGGCCTTGGCCGGCCCGGATTTCGCCTTGACCTCCGCCTCACCCCGGCAATTGGCCCAGGGTGCGAACCGGGCGCTGCTGGGGGCGGAAATCATCCAGTTCGCCCGCTGCGAACCGTTGGGCGCCGGTGTCTGGCGGCTGTCGCATCTGCTGCGCGGGCGCGGCGGCACAGAAGGCGTGGTGGGAACCCATGCGGCGGGTGAAACCTTCGTGCTGCTCGATGCTGAGCTGCAAGCGCTTGACCCGGCGGACGTGGGCAGCGGACCAGCCACCAGGATCGCGGCGCTGGGGCTTGGCGATCCCGCCGCGGTCGAGGTGGAGATCGCCTGCCGCGGGATTACCCTGCGACCGCTCTCGCCGGTCCACGCCGCGCGCAACCTGCATCCCGACGGCAGCCTGACGCTGGGCTGGGTTCGCCGGGCGCGGGGCGCCTGGCAGTGGCTCGACGGGGTGGAGGTGCCGCTGCAGGAGCAGGCCGAGAGCTATCAGGTCGGACTGGGTGACCCGGCCAGTCCCGCGCAGATCTGGAATGTCACCGCGCCCGCGCTGACCATCGACGCCGCCACGCTGGCCGCCCTGCATGGCGCGCTGCCCGGCGGCCGGTTCTTCGTCCGCCAGCAGGGCACTTTTGCCCTCTCCGACCCGCTCGATCTTGGGCCCCTGCCATGATCGACGCCACCAACCTTGCCACTGGAGTGATGCCATGACCACGCCGTTCACCTTCGACAGCGCCAGCCCGCGGTTTGGCCTGCCCCTGCTGTTTGCCGGCCAGGCCCAGAAGGAAGCCCATGTGAACGAGGCTCACGCGCTGAGCGACGCCTTGTTGCATTGCGCGATCGAAGGGGTGGCCAATGCTCCGCCCGCCAGCCCGGTGGAAGGCAGCTGCTGGCTGGTCGGCCCGGCGCCCAGCGGCGATTGGGCCGGTCAGGCCGGCAAGCTGGCCGCGCGGCAGGCGGGCAACTGGCTGTTCATCGCCGCGCAGGACGGCATGCGCGTGCTGAACCGGGCAACGGCGCAGGACATGCGCTATGCCGGCGGTTGGAAAACCGCCAGCCGCCCTGCCAGCCCCAGCGGTGGAACGACGATTGATGCCGAAGCCCGCGCCGCAATCGGCCAGATCCTGACCGCGCTGACCACTGCGGGACTTATCCCTGCCGCTTGATTCCAAAGCGATTCCCGGCAGCGTCGGGCACCACCGGCAGGCCCGAAATTTACCCCGCCAACCGCACGGATTTGCGGCTTTTTTGCAACAGGTTCCCCAAAATGCTGGCTTGCGCGCAACGCGGGTTGGCGATAAACGGGCCACAGCTCGGTGGTTCCAATTAAACAAGGGGAATGCATAATGCGCAAACTGGTCCTTGGGATGGCTCTGGCCTCGTCGGCCCTGGCCACTCCGGCAATGGCGCGCGACAAGTCGTGGTATGTCGAAGGCGATATCGGTGGCATGATTGCTGAGAAGCAGGCTGTCACGCTGTCGTCGAACACCAATGCCGTCGGGGCGCTTTCGTCCAAGGTCGGCTATGATCTGGGTGGCTCGGTCGGTTACGATTTCGGCAAATTCCGTCTCGAAGCTGAAACCAGCTATCGCCGTGCGGGCGCCGAGAAGTACACCTCGGCCACCGGCACCATCTATTCGGCTTCTGCCGGCCAGCTGACCGCCAGCTCGACCGACGCGCTGAGCTTCATGCTCAACGGCCTGCTCGATTTCGGCCCCGATGATGGCATGCAGGGCTATGTCGGCGGTGGTATCGGCGTTGCCCGGGTGAAGGAAAACATCGCCACCCCGGTCGCCGCGCTGAACATGACCGACGCCTCGACCGGTTTTGCCTGGCAGGCTCTGGCTGGCATTCGCGTGCCGCTCAGCAGCAGCTGGGACGCTGGCCTGAAGTATCGCTACTTCCGGGCTGACGGTGCGCAGAACTTTGTCGGTGCCACCGGCCTTGCGGAAAACCTGAAGTTCCGCTCGCACTCGCTGATGGCGACGCTGAGCTACAACTTCGGCGCTCCGCCGCCGCCTCCGCCGCCGCCTCCGCCGCCGCCTCCCCCGCCGCCGCCTCCCCCGCCGCCTCCCCCGCCGCCTCCGCCGCCGCCGCCTCCGCCGCCGCCGTGCAACAAGGGGCCGTACATTGTGTTCTTCGACTGGGATAAGTCGAACATCACTCCCGAGGCTGCGACCATTCTGGACAGCGCGATCCAGGCCTATGGTAACTGCAACAGCATCCCGATCATGCTGGCCGGCTATGCCGACCGGTCGGGTACGCCGAAGTACAACCTCGGCCTCTCGACCCGTCGTAACGAGTCGGTTACCGCCTACCTGACCTCGCATGGGGTTGCGGCTGGCGCGATCACCGGCAAGGCCTTCGGTGAAGCGAACCCGCGGGTTCCGACCGCCGACGGCGTGCGCGAACTGCAGAACCGCCGGGTGGAAATCACCTACGGTCCGGGTTCGGGCAACTAAGCGACGCGAACCGGAAACGGTTCAAGCCAAGATCAGGGGGCCGGAGCGATCCGGCCCCCTTTTCTATGGCGATTGTGTAGTTTGCAAACACGGCCTCCGGGGATAAACGGACGGCCTGACTCGACTCAAGAACAGTGTGGCAACATGATTTCCGTAACGAGTAATCGATTCGGAGAATATAATGGCTCGCGTTCCGCCAACTCGCTCGCGCTTTACGACTCCACCAAGGCTAAGCTCAGGTCATGCCAAGGTTCCCGTTCAGATTCGGCGCACCAAGAATTTGGGCGGCGCTGAAGGTAACAAGGCGCTAGCCCTATCCGCACTTCGCCAAAGTCTGTGTTTACAACTGCAATACGACGGGTGTGAGCGCGTCGTTGAGGTCCATACCGTCGGAACCACTACCGCAGGCAGGCCAGCCATGAGCGTCTACCAAGTGGATGGTCAGAGTAATTCTCCGCCCATTCCCGACTGGCGCCTCTTCTGCTTCGATGAGTGCTTCGACGTTCGCTTGACGAATGTCCCATCTGCCGCGCCGCGCCCCCAATACAAGAAGGGGGCGAAACAGTTCAAACGGATCGACGCGGAAGTCTGATCCGCAATCACAAGGGCCAGGCAAAAAGGCGGGGCCGACATTAACGGCGCAATCGGATGCGTGTTTCATGACGGTATCATTATACCTCCGGTGCTATAATGCCTCAAGACTCCGGCGGTGAATTATCCCCCGGTTTGGCCTTCGCCACTTTTCGCAGCCGGTCATTCCAGCGCGCCTCGTCCTCGTCCGCGCCGATCTCACGGGCGGCTTCCTTGAACTTGTCGGATTGACTCTTTTTGTCATCCATCTGATTTAGCCTCATGAACTTACGTGACGGTGGAATCGACCTTTTCTACATTGATGAATCTGAGCGGTTCCCGTTGTCGCTTGTTACTGCTGTCAGGGTCCCGCTCCTTCGGCAAGTTGAAGGAGTGTGGACCTTCGTTTGGCAGGATTATCTGGATAAGGCCATAGCTTGGCGCAAGTCCCTGTCGGACGCCCACAACATACGAAGCAGGGTCGAATTGCACGGGTATGAGATTCTTGCTCACAAGGGGCTTTTGCTCAAAACCCATCAGAACCTTCGCCCTGATGAAGCGGTAAAACTCTACTCAAACGCGCTTCAGACTATCGACTTCCTGCCCAGCAATTCAGTCATCACGGTTTTCGCAACGGACAAGAGCGAACTGATGGGGCACAAAGGGATCAAAGCCGCCATGTTCGGGTTGTTCCAGCGCATCCGCCGCCAATGCGGCGACGCGGTAAATGGGCTGCTACTCTTTGATGACGGTCACCCTGAGTACATTTCATACTTTCGCCAGGCCACACGCTTCATGCCTACTGGATCGAGGCATGGAGGATGGAACGGCAAAGCTACAGCGAACCTGCCACTCGACATGTTCCCGAAGGACGCCAACCTGAAGGCGTCGCGCCTTTCGCTGTTTCTCCAGATAGCAGACCTAATCGTCTACAGCGCTAGACTGAAGTTGGAGGCAGAGCGTGGTACGTTAGCGGAGAAGCGCGTAAAGCGCGGCCACGCCACGCTCTATGACACGCTAAATGCTGACGTTGTGAACCAAGCCGCTACAAACAAGCGCAGAGATCGCATTGTTCCGGTGTGAAAAAGGCCGCCCTGAAGGGGGCGGCCTTAGTTCAGTCCCACGCACCCCTACTCACACGCGGATCGTAGGTGCTGCGGGCGAATCTAAGTACATGATTCCTATTGATTTAACAACTTATATAAAGGATTCGTTATCAGTCACTTAGGCTTGGCAATCAGTTTGTTGATACGTCAGCCTCTTCCCAACTGCGCCTTTGAATGCGGCAACTGAGCGATCCTGATCATTGCAGCCCAGCGCAACGCGGTTGTTGTAGCGGAACTCGAACTCAGCGACGTAGCGGTGCAGGTGCTTCTTCTGGCAGTGCTGATAAACGCCCTTCATGCCGCGCTTGAAAATCGAGAACGCGCCTTCAATCGTGTTCGTGTGGATCGTCGGGTTCTCATAATCGACGTACTGGCCTGCGCTGTGGCGGGTGAAGCCATGCGCGGCGAAGGTGTCCGACAGATTGCGATACTGGCCCGCCTCGTCGGTCATCACGATAGCTTCCGCCGCAATGTTCTCTTTGAGGATCGGAAGCAGGTCAGCGGCCTTGAGGCTGTCCACCACCATTGAACGCTGGCGACCGGTGTTGCGGTCGATCAGCGACAGAACCTTGTGCTTGTGGGCGTAACCACGGCCCTTCTTCTCGCCCTTGGGCTTCACGGTGCGGTCAACGCCGATGAAGGTTTCGTCAATCTCGACAATGCCACCGCCCGAACCGAACGGAGCAAGGTCGCCTTCGCGCATTGCTTCGCGGATACGATGAGCCAGGAACCATGCGGACTTGTAGGTAATCTCGAGGACGCGGTGAAGCTGGTGCGCGCTGATACCCTTCTTGCTGCTGGTCATCAGGTAGACGGCCTGCAAAGCCTTGTGGAGCGGCAAGCGCATGTGTTCGAACACGGTGCCAACCTTGACCGTGAACTGCTTTTTGCAGTCGCCACAGCGCCACAGACCTTCGCGGATACGCTTCGCCGCATTGGCCTTCACCTTCGTAATCCGATCCACGCCACCGCAGTGCGGGCAAGCCTTTCCATCGGCCCACACGATGCTTTCAAGGTAGGCGAAGGCCGCTTCCTCGTTGTGAAAGTAGGGCTTGGACAGAACGGACATGACATTGAACTCCTTGCCGGATTCTATGCCATATCAACGCCGTGTTTGCAAGGTATATAATCGCCTTTTCTATGTGCGGCAGCGACGAGGCTTGGCCTGGGGCAAGGCGCCGCGAATGCGGGTGATCAGTAGGCGATAGGGTCTGAACGACCGGCGGCGGAGAACCCGGCCAGCCGCAAGCGGCACGAATCGCAGGCGCCGCAGGCGCGACCATCCGGTAGCGGATCGTAGCACGACCAGCTTAGCGCCGGGTCGATCCCCAGCCGATAGGCCTCCTCGACAATCTCGCGCTTGCCGAGGTGTTGCAGCGGGGCATGGATCGTGAAGGCTTGGCCGCCATCGCCCGCCTTGGTTGCCAGCGTGGCCAGATTCTGGAAGCCGGTGATGAATTCCGGCCGGCAATCGGGATAGCCCGAATAATCGAGCGCGTTGACGCCGATAAAGATGTCCGTAGCCGCCAGCGCCTCCGCCCACGCGAGGGTGATGCTGAGGAACACAAGGTTCCGTGCCGGCACATAGGTCACCGGAATGCCGGGCCCCACCCCGTCCTTCGGCACCGCGATATCGTCGGTCAACGCCGAACCGCCGAACTGGCGCAGATCCAGCGGCAGGACCACGTGCCGCCGCGCTCCCAGCCGGGTGGCGATGGCTTTGGCAGCTTCGATCTCGCGGCGGTGCCGCTGGTTGTAGTCGATGGTCAGGGCGAAGACCTCGAAGCCGGCCTCGCGCGCCAGCGCCGCCGAAACCATCGAATCCAGCCCGCCCGACAGCAACACGACCGCCGGCTTACCTATCTTTGCCTGATCACTCATGCCGCCGAGCTAGCCACCGCGAGCGGGCTTGGCAACTGTCGCGCCGTCAGATCGCGATCGGGAACAGCTTGGAGCAGAAGGCGCAGTCGACCACGATCTGCCCCTGCTCATCGCGCATCGACTCGAGATCTTCCGCCGGAAACCGCGCCAGCACCGAGCGATAGTATTCGGCGGTGCAGCGGCAACCCTTGGTCAGCGCCGGCCCTTGCTCGATGCGAACCTCGGCCTCTTCGTGAAACAGGCGCCAGACCAGCCCTTCCAGCGTCAGGTCGTCCTGCAACAGTTCGCGCGGGGTGATGCTGCCGGCCAGCGCGGCGACATGTTCCCACTCGGGATGGTCGAGCCGGGCGTGCAGCCGCTCGCGGCCTTCCTCACCGTCGGGCAGGTGCTGGACCAGCAGCGCCCCGGCATGCAGCCCGTCACGCCCCTCGCCTACCGTAACCCGGATCAGCGTCGGCACCTGTTCGGACTGGACAAAATAGGCCTGGCACGCCGCCGCGAGTGAATCGCCCTCCAGCGGCACGATCCCCTGGTAGCGTTGCCCCGTCGCGGCCAGGTCGAATGTAATCGCCAGATAGCCCTGCCCGAACAGGGCAAACAGCGAAGGCCGCGCCCCCAGCATCGCCAGCCGGTCGGCATCGTGGCGGACATAGCCACGCAATTCCCCGTCTCGATAATCACAGACCAGCAGATCGACGATGCCCTGCTCGGTCTGCGCCTGCATGGTCAGCTGGCCTGTGGGATCCTTCAGCAGGGCCCCCAGCAGCGCGGTCAGGACCAGCGCTTCAGCCAGCAGATCGCGGATCGGGGCGGGATAGGCGTGCGCCTCAAGCACCTTGCGCAATACCGGCCCCAGCCGCACCAACCGGCCACGCGCATCGCGCCCCGGGATGGTGAAGGCCAGAACCTGATCTTCGCCGGTTTCGCTCTGCACCACCCGCCTCTCCGCCTAAATCTGCCCGAAAGCCCAGAGCAGCACCGACTTCTGGGCGTGGATGCGGTTTTCCGCCTCGTCCCAAACCACCGATTGCGGCCCGTCGATCACCGCGTCGGTCACTTCCTCACCGCGGTGCGCCGGCAGGCAGTGCAGGAACCGTGCGCCTGGCGCCGCCAGAGCCATCAGCGCGGGATTGACCTGATAGGGGCTCATCGCCGCGATCTTGGCCTCGCCGCCGGGCTGCCCCATCGAGACCCAGGTATCGGTCACCACCACCTGCGCGCCGGCCACCGCCGTGGCTGCATCGGTGGTGAAGCGGATCGTCGCCCCAGCCGCGCGGGCTCGCTCGACAAAGGCCATATCTGGCTCGTAACCGTCCGGGCTGCCAACCTGAATGGTGAATTTCAGCAGTCCTGCTGCCTCGATCAGCGAATTGAGCACGTTGTTGCCATCGCCCAGCCAGGCCATTTCCAGCCCGGGCAGCGCCAGCCCGTGCTCGATCAGGGTCAGCAGATCGGCCATGATCTGGCAGGGATGCGACAGGTCGGTCAGGCCGTTGATCACCGGCACGCTGGCGTAATGGGCCAGTTCCTCGATCTTGGCGTGATCGTCGGTGCGGATCATGATCGCATCGACCATCCGGCTCAGCACCCGCGCCGTATCGGCGATGCTCTCGCCACGGCCAATCTGGGTGGTGCCGGCATCCATCACCAGCGCCGATCCGCCCAGCTG
>JAFECL010000087.1 GCA_018242165.1 Pseudomonadota bacterium | reverse complement strand
ATGCCATTGATTCCATTGATTATTTTGAGATACCGCGCGATACGCGGCATGTCAGCCTCCCCAATCGCGGCGGACTGTGGCACGATTATGGCCGATGGCTGCCCCAAACCGCCCTGATCGCCGCCCCGCCCAGAACCGCGAGCGCCCTCGCCGCACGCCCCGCCCGCTGAACCCGGCGCTGCTGGACGAGCTGGCGCTGGCCTATGTCGCGCGGTTCGCCACCAGCGAGGGCAAGCTGGCCGCCTACCTGGCCCGCAAGCTGCGCGAGCGCGGGTGGGAGGGGGATGACGAGCCGCCAGTGGCCGCAGTGGTCGCCCGGATGGCTGCCGCCGGCTACCTGAACGATGCCGCCTATGCCCGGATGCGCGGGGCCAGCCTGCTGCGCCGCGGGCTGGGGGCACGGCGGATCGGGCAGGACCTGGCCCAGGCGGGGATCGCCGAACCCTTGCGCGCCGAAGCCCTGCCCGACGCGGGCGCCGCCCGCCGCGCCGCCCTTGCCTGCGCGCAGAAGCGCCGGCTGGGCCCCTTTGGCCCCGCCCTGCCCGACCGGCCGCTGCGCGAAAAGCAGATCGCGGTGCTGCTGCGCGCCGGGCACCGGCTGGACAGCGCGCGCGAATTGGTCAATTTCAACAGCATCGCTGCGGCCGAACAATGGGCCGAGGATGATTCCTGACGGGGAGCACGCATGAAGACCACCACCCTGACCCGCGCCGGGGCGCTGCTGGGCGCCGCGCTGTTCACCCTGGGGGCCTGTTCGCCCGCCGGTGTGGAACAGGCCGATGCCAGGGGCCGCCCCTCGGCCAGTGCCAGTGCCGCGCCGCTGGGGCTGCATCCGGTTTCCGGGCTGGTGGTGGTGCCCTTGACCATCACCCACGGGGCCAAGGTGCACCACTTCAAGGTCGAGGTGGCGCGCACCGGGCCCGAGCAGGAAAAGGGCCTGATGTTCCGCACCGCGATGGGCGCGGACGAAGGGATGATCTTCCCGATGGAGCGGCCCAACCCGGCCAGCTTCTGGATGAAGAACACCGTGATTAGCCTGGACCTGCTGTTCATCGGCCCCGACGGGCGGATCCTGAACATCGCCGCCAACGCCATCCCCTATGACGAGACCCCGCTGAATTCGAAGGGCCCGGTCAAGGCGGTGCTGGAACTGAACGGTGGCCGGGCGAAGGCACTGGGGATCGTGCCGGGGGATAAGGTGAGCTGGTAGAAGTATTAGTTATAATTTCCTCGGAGGGCCCATGACTGATAATGGCATGGCAGAAATTATTGACGAGATGAAAAGGACCGTCACCCTTTCGCTCGAACCTCAGGGCGGACGTATTTTTGCCGTCACGTCGACCTCCACAGAACCATCCAGCCGATATATCGAACTAAAGTGCCATTTATATAACGAATCAATATTCCAATGGAATGAAATTATAATCGGATCAGATCGCCATTCTCGTCATAACTTATTTGCAGATGAATTTGGTAAACTTTCTAGCGAGGACGGGCAAGAAGATAAAATCGAAGAAGAAGATGGATGGAGATTGAGCAGTATTCCAATAATGATTTCAATTCACAAAATGAACAAAAATACGGAATATGATGAAATTGGATTTCTAGGGTACAACAAGAAATATGAAAGTGATGACGGATTAATTAAAAATGAATGGCCAACCTGCAATGCCTCGATATATGTTGGCGAAAATGATTTTGAAACAATGGAGAGAGGCTTTTTCGAATTCAAAGAATTCAACTATAAAATCGGGATTGACGTTAACTTTTCTTCAGATTGCACAACAAGCGGTTGGGGTAATCGCGTGACTCATTGGAATGGTTTGGGTCAGCTGCCTATCAGTCGAGCAACGGTCGTATGGTTTCGAGAGGATTGGTCTAGCAGTTTTCGACGCAGGCTATTCCCCAATAATACAAACCCTACGCCAATAGAGACTCCATCCCGCGAGCACTCGGAACTGCTTGAGGCGACAACCAGAATCGAGTCTGCTATTTCTGCGCTGAAAACGCCGTTGTGGCTCGCGGTTGGTGTAGCCCTTATGGTGCTGATAGCGCGCCACTAAGCATCCACACCCCCATTGCCCTCCCCTGCCTCTCCCGCTAACGGTTTCGCCCATGGGACTCATCGGCAACACGCTCGGCAAGATCTTCACCTGGTGGAACGGGGCCACCATCGGCACCATGATCACTTCGGGGCTTACCGGGGTGCATGTCGGCACCGATGCGCAGGGCAACCGCTATTACCGCAGCAAGCGGCCGATCCCCGCCGGGCAGCCGCGCGCCGGGCATGAACGCCGCTGGGTGATCTATAACGGTGCCAACGATGCCAGCCGGGTGCCCGCCGAATGGCACGGCTGGCTGCACGGCAGCTATGATGGCGTGCCCGAAAGCCACCTGCCGCCCCCGCGCATCTGGGAGGCGGACTATACCCCCAATGCCACCGGCACCGCCGCCGCCTATCGCCCCGCCGGGGCGCTGGAGCGTGGCGGCCAGCGCGCGGCGGCCACCGGCGACTACGAAGCCTGGGCGCCCGAGGGCTGAACATGCGCAAGCCGGTGCTGTCGCCCACCGCGCTGCCGCTGTTGGCGCTGGCGCTGCTGGCGGCCTGCCACAAGGGCGGTGACGCCCCCGATGCCAATGCCACCGATGTGCCGCAGGCGCTGGCCACCGTGGCCGCCGGCAAGGCGGTGGAAAACCAGATCGGCACCCCGGTGAAAGACCGGGTGGCGACGATCGGCCTGCTCAACAAGCGCAACAACCTGGTGCAGGATCTGGTGCTGAAAAGCGGCGAGGCGCGGCGGGTGGGCAATGTGGTGGTGAAGCTCGCCACCTGCGAGAAAACCCTGCCGTGGGAACGCCCGCCCGAAACGGGCGCCTTCGTCCAGCTGTTCGTCGAGGAACGGGCCAAGCCAAGCGATCCGCTGGCCTGGCACAAGGTGTTTTCCGGCTGGCTGTTCAAGAATTCGCCGGCGGTGAACGTGGTGGAACACCCGGTCTATGACGTCTGGGTGAAAGACTGCGCGATGAAGTTCCCCGGCGAAGAGGAAGACCCGAAGGACTTCGCCCCCGCCAGCAAGGCGGCAAAGGCCGCCGGCAGCGCCAGCACCGCCGCGGCCGCCGCGGCAACCCCCGCCCCAGCACCCAGCCCGGCCGAACCCGCCCCGCCGCCGGATTGATGGTTGGCACCTGAGCCAGCTGCATTGTCGGGCCGCTCCTCCGGGCCGGACGCCTTTCCGGGCAGGCTCTGGGTGGCCGGGCCGGGGGAGTGGGCCGGCGATGCCCCGCCCGCGACCAGCGGGCGGGCGCCAAAGGCGGACTCCTCTGAGCAGGCCGCTTCCAGCAGCTTGAGGTAGGCCTTCTGGGTGATCTCGACCGCGCCCAGGCTGGCGAGGTGCGGGGTGAGGAACTGGCAATCGAGCAGCCGCGTGCCGCCCAGCCGCAGCGCCGCGACCAGCCAGGCCAGCGCCACTTTCGAGGCATCGGGCCGGGTGCTGAACATCGATTCGCCGCAGAACACCCCCGCGAACTGCACCCCGTAGAGCCCGCCGACCAGTTCCCCATCCGCCCGGCATTCGATCGAATGGGCATGGCCCAGCTGGTGCAGCCGCTGATAGCTGGCGGCGATGCGGTGGCTGATCCAGCTTTCGCCTCCCTCAGTGGCGCGCGGGGCGGCGCAGGCGGCGACCACCCCGGTGAAATCGCCGTTGCAGCTGACCTCGAACCGCCCGCGCCGCAGCGTGCGGGCGAGCGAGCGCGAGCAACGGAACCCATCAAGCGGCAGCACCGCGCGGCGCTTGGGTTCGACCCAGAACAGCTCGGGATCGTCGCGCGCTTCGGCCATCGGGAAGATCCCGGCGCGATAGGCCGCCAGCAGCAGCGCGGGGGGAATGATGGCGGCGGTGTCTTTCGTCACAGGCTGGGACAAATTCTTACACTATCGCGTGAAGGGTGGCGCCACCTTGCCCGTTATCATGGCGGAACGAAGCAACGAGTCGTTCAGTCACGTTAACAGGATCGCGTCCGGCGTTCACCAGTTCCCGGCAGCGGCGGTTAAGCCAGAAGGGCTAGAGCCCCGATGGAAGGTTTGACGGAGGCGAAGATGCGCAAGGCTGTCGCAGCACTGGCTCTGATGGGTGGCGCCCTGGGCGCCATGCCCGCCCATGCCGATAATGGCCGCGCCGGGATGCTGGCGATGCATGCCGTGGCGGTGCAGCAGGCCGGCTTTGCCGCGACTGACAGCCAGCCGGCCCAGCCCGCCACGCCGCGTCTGGCCAGCACCAGCTTCCGCCTTGCCGCCACCGCGCCGTTGCTGCCGCCCGCCGCCGGGCCGGTGGCCGGGGCGCCGATCAAGGTGGGCCCCGCCCCCGCGCCGCTGGGCCCCGGGCTGCTGGACCGTGCGCCGCGCCTGGGCACCTTTGACCTGACCTTTGCCAGCGACATGCCTGCCAGCGGGATCGACCCGATGTTCAACGCCGAAGTGGTGGTGGCGCTGACCCACCGCTTCTGATGTAACTAACTAAGCACCCTTCCCCCCGGGGGGCGGGCATGGCACCTTGCACGCCATGACCCGCCCCCTTCCCCCCTCCGCCCCGCTCCCCCCGCTGCGCCGCATCACCGGCCATGGCGTCGATCTGGCCTGCCTTGACGTGGGCGAAGGCCCGCCGGTGTTGCTGATCCACGGCTTTCCCGACGACCATACGGTGTGGGAGCACCAGATCGGCCCGCTGGTGGCGGCCGGCTTCCGGGTGATTGCGCCTGATACGCGCGGCTGCGGCGCCAGCGCCATGCCGGGCGACGAGGGCGCCTATGCGATCGAGGCGCTGGTGGCCGACCAGATCGCGCTGCTGGATGCGCTGGGGATCGAGCGCCTGCCGGTGGTGGGGCACGACTGGGGTGCGGTAGAGGCCTGGCATCTGGCGATTGCCCACCCCGAACGGGTGACGCGGCTGGCGGCGCTGTCGGTCGGCCACCCGGCGGCCTATGCCACCGACGGCTGGCGGCAGAAGCTGCGCGGCTGGTATGTGCTGGTGTTCCAGTGGCGCGGGGTGGCCGAATGGCTGATCCGGCTGGGCAACTGGCGCGGCATGTGCAAGCTGATCCCCGACCAGGCCGAGGCGGCGAAGATCATCGCCCGGCTGGAACGCCCCGGGCGGCTGACCGCGGGCATCAACTATTACCGCGCCAATTTCAGCGCCTTTCTCCGCCAGCCGACGCAAGGAAGGCTGGCGATGCCGGTGCTGGGGCTGTTTTCCACCGGCGACCGTTACCTCACCACCAGCCAGATGCAGCGCAGCGGCGCGTGGTGCGATGCCGGGTTCGATTGCCAGGTGATCGAAGGCGTGGCCCACTGGCTGCAACGCGAGGCGCCGGAATGGGTGAACGAGCGGCTGATCGGGTTTTTGCGGGGGTGATGGGCTGGATGGGGGGGATGTTGGGGGAAGCGGACTTTACTCCTTTAGCTTCCTTCGCTCTCGATCAATGCGAAAACCATCGACAACGAATATCCAACTCACCACGCCCCACCCGGCGAACGTGAGAGAAAGCAGCGGCAACGACACCCATAGACTGGCCTGACCAGAAAGCCCGAATGCCCAGCAGATCAATACTGTCAAGGCAGCGGGCAAGAGCCACGGCAAACACTGCCATTGCATTTCTATCAGCCGGCCAGCACCGGGCGTGGCCCCAGCTACCCTGCGGCGAAGGTGTTTCAGATAACGTCTGCTTGCGCCAACCACGGCCATGTTTTGGCACGGTGAGGTCATGTCCGCAATGTTGCGGCTCCCGGAACGCCGGCTTGGATCGGGAAAGCCGCAACAGCCCCCCTACAGCGGCGACCAGGGCACTTCCTGCGCCTCTTCCTGTTCGCCTACCGGGCGTTCGGTGACGGTGGCGGCGGGGAGGTGGGCGATAACGCCGTCCATCAGTGCCTCGATCCCCGCGCCGGTGGCGCCCGAGATCGGGTAGACCTGTGCCACGCCTGCCGCCTTCAGTTCGGCGGCGAAGGCGGCGGCCAGTTCGGCATCGGCTAGGTCAACCTTGTTGAGCGCCACCAGCCGGGGCTTTTCATCGAGGCCGGCGCCATAGGCTTCCAGCTCGCCCTCGACCACTTGTAAAGCCTTTACAGGGTCCATGCCGGTGATGTCGATCAGGTGGATCAGCACCCGGCAACGTTCGATATGGCCGAGGAACCGGTCGCCGATCCCGGCGCCCTCGGCCGCGCCCTCGATCAGGCCGGGGATATCGGCCAGCACGAATTCGCGGTTGCGGTGGCGCACCACCCCCAGCTGCGGGCGGGTGGTGGTGAAGGCATAGGCGCCCACCTTGGCCTTGGTATTGGTAACCTGGTTGATGAAGGTGCTCTTGCCGGCATTGGGCAGGCCGACGAGGCCGGCATCGGCCAGCAGCTTCAGCCGCAGCCAGACGTACATCTCCTCGCCCGGCCAGCCGGGGCCGTGCTGGCGGGGGGCGCGGTTGGTGCTGGTCTTGTAGCTGGCATTGCCGCGCCCGCCGTCGCCGCCGCGCAGCAGGGTGACGCGCTGGCCGGCCTCGGTAATGTCGAGCAGCACCTCCTCGCGCTCCTCATCCAGCACCTGGGTGCCGACGGGCACCTTGATGACCAGATCCTCGCCCCCCGCGCCGGTGCGGTTCTTGCCCGCGCCGCCGTGGCCGCGCTGGGCCTTGAAGTGCTGGGTGTAGCGGAAATCGATCAGGGTATTGAGCCCGGCGACGCCCTCGAAGATGATATCGCCACCCTTGCCGCCATCGCCGCCATCGGGCCCGCCGTACTGCAGGTACTTCTCCCGCCGGAACGACACCGCCCCGCCACCGCCCTGGCCTGAGCGGATGAAGATCTTGGCCTGATCGAGAAAATGCATGGGGAGAGCCTAAAGTGTTTCCTAGTGAAATGGAACATTTCACGCCTCGGGAAACGCGGTAACAGGGAATGCGGATCGCGGCGCAAATGTCGCGCGGCGCGTAAACAGGACCAGTGTGCTGGAAATTGCCTCAGCCCGGAGCGAGAATGGTGCCTTGCGAGAACCGGCACGCAGCGGCCTGATGGGCCGTGAGCACCGGAAGCGCAGCAAGGTGCTATTCGCAGGCCAGGATGTGGCAATTATCAACACACTGGTGGAGCCGAGGGGGATCGAACCCCTGACCTCGTCATTGCGAACGACGCGCTCTCCCAGCTGAGCTACGGCCCCGTTCCAGTGCTTGACCGCGCAGGTGCCGGGGCACCCGGTGCGCGGGAGCGGCCCCCTTAGCGAAGCGAAGGGCCGCAGAAAAGAGCAAAGTTACCTGCCCGCGAATTTCACCGCGGGTTGGCGGGCTGGGCCGCGCCGCCCTGCCAGGCCGGCGCGGAAGCCGCGCTGATCCGCCCGGCATAGCGCGCATCCCAGGCCGCGGCATCGGCGCGATACTGGTCATAGGCGGTGAAGAAGCGCTCGAACACCGCCTCGATCGCCGGCAGGCGCTGCTGGCTGAAGGCCGGCAGTTCGGCCGGGGCAACGGCCTGCACCGCCTGGCTCATCGTCAGGGTGGCGTCGCAGAAATCGCGCATCGTCTGCGGATAGGCGAAATAGTTGTAGACCTGGGTCTCGTAGCTTTCGCGCTGGATCACGAAGCCCTTGCCATAGCGGGCCTGATATTCGGCATCGAGCGCCTTGTTGGTCGCCGCCAGCACCGCCTTGTGCTTTTTGAGGAAGGCGCGATAGGCCGGGATGATCGCGGCATATTCGGGCCCGGTGCAATCGAGCGCCGCCACGTTGAAGGCCGAACGCAGGTTCCACAGCGTCTGCGACGGCGAAATGCGGGCATTGACCGTCTCGCGCACGCCATCGGCGCCGCGCGGCGGCACCGCCAGGTTGGGCAAGGCGCCGAACGGCGGCAGCGGGCGCGGCGGCACCACTTCGGCCACGCGCGGGGCGGGCGGCGGCGGCGGGGCGGTCACCACCTTGGGTGCCTGCTCGCCACAGGCGGCCAGCAGGGCTGCGGCGCCGGCAGCGGCCAGCAGCGCCGGAATGCGGGGAAATTGGACCTTCATCACCATCACTCGTCTGCGTTCACCCGTGCCCCGTGCGACTCATCGGTATTTATCCGGGGCGAAGCGGGCGCCTTTAGCCGGTTCGCCGGCAAAAGGAAGGCCCGGCGCGCCGAACCGCGCGCCGGGCCGGATGGGTTGAGTCCGGGTGAGCCTACAGATTAGCGGCGATCACCCAAGAAGCTGAGCAGGAACTGGAACAGGTTGATGAAGTCGAGATAGAGGGTCAGCGCCCCCATCACCGCGACCTTTTCAACATAGGGCGTGCCGGCGACCTGATAATAGGTCTCCTTCAGCCGCTGCGTGTCCCAGGCCGTCAGCCCGGCGAACACCGCCACGCCGATCAGCGAGATCGCCATGCTCATCCCCGGCATCGGGAAGAACCAGCTGATCAGCATCGCGATCAGCAGGCCCCAGACGCCCATGGTGCAGAAGGCACCCAGCGCCGACAGGTTGCGCCGCGTGGTATAGCCCACCAGCGACAGGCCGGCGAAACCGCCCGCCGCCGCGAAGAAGGCCGAAGCCACCGAGCTGCCGGTATAGACGATCAGCAAGGTCGACATCGAGACGCCCATCACCGCGCAGAAGGCCCAGAACAGCGCCTTGAGCGTGGCCGACTGCATCCGCTGGAAGCCGATGTTCATCGCCATGATGAAGCCGAAGGGGGCGAGGATCAGCAGCCAGCGCAGGGGCGAGCGCAGCACGCCGATCACCGCTTCGTTGCCGGACAGCACCTGCTGCGCGATCAGCAGCGCGACCATGCCCGACAGCAGCACGCCCGAGGCCATGTAATTGTAGATCGACAGCATGTAGCGCCGCAGGCCGGCGTCGGTGCTGGCAAGGTTGCCGGCAAAGCCGGGGTTGAACGAGCCGCCAAAGCCTGTCTGCTGCGGCTGCGGGTCATTCCAGTTGGCCATGATGGCTATCACTCCTAGGCGCCGGACGCGGAGGTGCGGCCGGGGCCACGCCCAATATCGGCCTTCGCGGTGAAGAATTCAAGAACCCCGCGCGGCCCTGGCCAGTTCCGCCCCGCGATCGCGCGCGGCGCACAGGGTATCGGCCACCAGCCGGGCCAGCGCGCCATCAGCATCCAGCACCGCCAGCCCCGCCGCGGTGGTCCCGCCCGGGCTGGTCACCCGGCGGGCCAGCTCGTCCGGCGCATCGGCCGAGCGCGCCGCCAGCGCCCCGGCCCCTTCCACCATCGCCGTTGCCAGCCGCAGCGCCTGTGCGGGCTCCAGCCCCAGTTCGGCACCTCCGGCGGCCAGCGCGGCGATGAAGCGATAGACGAAGGCCGGGCCCGAGCCGGCCAGCGCGGTCACGGCATCCATCGCCGCCTCGTCGATCCATTCCGCCGTGCCCAGCGGGGCCAGCAGCGCCTCCACCCCGGCGCGGCGCGCGGCATCGAGCGGCCCGGCGGCAAGGCCCAGCGGCGATTTGCCGATCGCCGCAGCCAGGTTGGGCATGACCCGGACAATCGCCCCCGCTGCCGGGAACCGTGCCGCCAGGCTGGCGAGTTCGACCCCGGCGAGGATCGAGAGCAGCGTGGCCCCGCCCAGCGCCGGGGCGAGCGCGGGCACCACCGCATCGAGCAGCTGCGGCTTGACCCCCAGCAGCACCGCGTCGAAGGTTTCGCCCGCCGGCACCTCGCGCAGCAGGCGGGCCCCGGCGGGGGCCTCGGCCAGCTGGGGGTCGACCACGGTGAAACGCGCCGGATCTAGGCCACCTGCCAGCCAGCCGGCCAGCATCGCCCCGCCCATGTTGCCGCAGCCGAGGATCAGCACCCGCTGCGGGGCGGGCATGTCAGGCTTCCCCGGCGGCGTCGACCAGCGCGGCGGCCAGCGCCTCGGCCGGGCTCTTGTCGCCCCACAGGATGAACTGGAAGGCGGGATAGAACCGGTCGCACTCTTCCACCGCCAGTTCGACCACGTTCTGGGCCTGGGCGATCGACAGCATCCCGTCCTCGCCCAGCAGCAGGCCGTGGCGGTAGAGCAGCACATGGCCGGCCGACCAGATCTCGAAATGGCCCAGCCACAGCTGTTCGTTGATCATCGCCGTGACTTCGTAGATCGCGGCGCGCTTGTCTTCGGCGATGCGGATGTCGGGCAGGCACAGCAGCTGCAGCACGTTGTCATCCGGGCGCCAGATCGCGCGCAGGGTGTACATCGCCCAGCTGCCCTGGATTTCCCCGGTCAGCTCCTCGTCCGAGAGGATCTCGCAGTGCCAGCCGCGCGCGGTGAACAGTTCCGCCAGCATCTCGACCGGGGCGGCATCATCCTGGCCGGGCATGTCTCCGGTGTCGGTGCGCATCATGCCCCCGCCCCGCTGGCTGTTACCCCGCTGGCTGCGCC
>JAFECL010000086.1 GCA_018242165.1 Pseudomonadota bacterium | reverse complement strand
GCGGTGGCCCAGGCCCAGCATGCGCTGCGCGAAATGGCCGACAAGTTGAAGGCCGAAGGCGTCAAGGTCAGCTATGCCATTCATCCGGTGGCGGGCCGCATGCCCGGCCACATGAACGTGCTGCTGGCCGAAGCCAATGTGCCCTATGACGAGGTCTTCGAGCTGGAAGACATCAACTCCGAATTCGGCCAGTGCGATGTGGCCTTCATCATCGGCGCCAACGACGTGGTCAACCCGGCGGCGAAGACCGACAAGAGCAGCCCGATCTATGGCATGCCGGTGTTCGATGTCGACAAGGCCAAGACGGTGATGTTCATCAAGCGCTCCATGGGCGGGGTGGGCTATGCCGGGGTCGACAACGACGTCTTCTACATGGACCAGACCATGATGCTGCTGGCCGATGCCAAGAAGATGGTCGAGGACATCGTCAAGGCACTGGCGCACTAGGGCATCGCGCAGGCCGCCGCGATGCTGCCGGGCCTAGCGCTGGGGCTGGTTGCGGCGCTGGGCTTTGCCAACCAGCGCGGCAGCACCTGCGCGGTGGCCGCCGCCGATGACATCGTTCTCCATCGCCGGTTCGACCGGCTGGCCGGGTTTGCGCTCGCCGCCGCGCTGTCGGGCGCCTGGCTGGCGGCGGTTGGCGCCGCGCCCCGGCAGGCGGCCGCATTTGGCCTCGCCAGCCTGGCCGGCGGCGCGCTGGGCGCTTGCGGGGCCGCGCTGAATGGTCGCTGTGCCATGGGCACGATCGCCAGCCTGTGCCGGGGGCGGCTCGACCGGCTGGCGACGCTGGCCGGGTTCCTGCTGGGCGCGCGGGCCATGCTGGCGGCGCTGGGGGCGCAGGCCGCAGCCACGGCGGCGGTGGTGCCGGCCCATTCACCCTGGGGCGCGGCCCTGGCTGGCGCGATCGCGCTGGGGGCCTGGTATCTGGCCCGCCGGCACGGGGCGCCATCGCCGGGCTGGATGGCGCTGATCGGGCTGGCCAACGGAGTGCTGCTGTGGGCCATGGTCGATTGGTCGTACACCGCCTGGCTGACCCGGCTGGCGGCGGGGCGGATGGCGGAACTAGGCCGGTTCGGGCCGTTCTTCGCGACGCTGGTGGGTGGCTCGTTGCTGGCCTCGGCGCTGGCGGGCAGCTGGCAGGCACGGTGGGGAACGGCGCGGGCCTGGCTGCGTTCGGGGCTGGGCGGGGCGCTGCTGGGTGCCGGATCAGCCTGCGTGCCGGGCAGCAACGATGCCATGCTGCTGGTCGGGGTGCCGCTGCTGGTGCCCGGTCTGCTGGGGGCCTATGCCAGCTTCTGGGCCGTGTTGCTGGCCTTGCGCGGCCTGCGGTGGCGCCATGGCGATTGATCCCGCCGCCGCGCACGCCTATCTCCGCCCGAACCGATTGGCCCTGCCGCTGGAGATATTGTGATGCGCCGTGCCCTCTGCCTTGCCGCGCCGGTGGCGCTGCTCGCCGCCTGTTCGCCCTCGAAACTGGCCTATGGGCAGGTGAAAAGCGCGATTGTCGATGCCGGCCTGTCCGAACCCAACGCCGCCTGCATGGCGACCCGGATGACCGACCGCCTGTCGCTGGTGCAGCTCAACAAGCTGAAGGTCCTGCGGGGCAGCAAACGCTCGGTGCTGGATTACGTTGCCGCGGTGAAGAAGATCGACGACCCCGAGGTGGTGCGGGTCACCGCCGCCGCCGCCGCGCTGTGCATTTCCGGGCTGGACCGCTAGAACCACCCCCGCGAATCCCCTCCCGAAGGACCATACCCTTGCGCAAACTTGGCCTGATCGGCGGCATCAGCTGGCTATCGACCCGCACCTACTATGAACACATCAACCGCCTGGTCCAGGCCGCCAAGGGCCCGCCGGCCAGCGCGCCGCTGCTGATCGAAAGCCTCGATTTCGCCGAGCTGGTGCGGCTTTCCTCGGCGGCAGACTGGGATCGGGCCGGGTCGGTGCTGGCCGACAGCGCGCGGCGGCTGGAGGCGGCGGGGGCCGGGGCGCTGGTGATCGGCACCAACGCGATGCACAAGGTCTATGACCGGGTTGCCGCAGCGGTTTCGGTGCCGGTGATCCATATCGCGGAATGCGTGGCCGAGCGGGTGGCCAAGGATGGCCGCCGCAAGGTCGCGCTGATCGGCACGCGCAATGTGATGGTGGAGAGCTTTTACCGCCAGAAGCTGATCGCCCGCGACATCGAACTGCTGCCGCCCGACCTGGGGCTGGTCGAGACGCTGGACCGGATCATCTATGGCGAGCTGCTGCTGGGCAAGGCCAGCCGCCAGTCGGAGCGCGAACTGAAGACCATCCTCACCAACCTCGAGCAGGATGGGGCCGAAGCGGTGGTGCTGGGCTGCACCGAGCTGGAGATGGTGGTCGACGTCGACGCCAATGTCCTGCCGATCTACGACTGCACCCGCATCCATGCCGAGGCGGCGGCGGCCTGGATCCTGGGCGGGGACGCGGCTTGAGCCGATCGCCGCTGGCCTGCGATCCGGCGCGCAGCCGGGGCCGCGAATTCGGGCTGGACGGGATGGACTCGCGCGGGCCGCGCAGCGCCTATCAGCGCGACCGCGACCGGATCATCCATTCGATCGCCTTCCGCCGCCTGCGCCACAAGACCCAGGTGTTCATCGCCCCCGATGGCGACCACTATCGCGTCCGCTTGACCCACAGCCTGGAGGTGGCGCAGATCGGCCGGGTGATCGCCCGGGCGCTGGGGCTGGACGAGGACCTGACCGAGGCGCTGTGCCTGGCCCACGATATCGGCCACCCGCCGTTCGGCCATGCCGGGGAAGAGGCGCTGGACGCCGCGCTGGCCGATCATGGCGGGTTCGATCACAACGCCCATTGCCTGCGGGTGCTGATGCGGCTGGAAAGCCCCTATTGCGAGCACGACGGGCTGAACCTCAGCTGGGAACTGCTGGAGGGGCTGGCCAAGCACAACGGCCCGGTGGCCCGCGCGCCCTGGGCGCTGGCTGAACTCGATGCCGCCTGGCCGCTCGATCTGGGCGAATGGTCGTGCCTCGAGGCGCAGGTTGCCGCGATTGCCGACGATATCGCCTATGACAACCACGATATCGACGATGGCCTGCGTGCCGGCTTCCTCAGCCTTGAGGAACTGCTGGCGCAGCCCTTCGTGGCCGACCAGTGGCGCGCGGTCGAGGCGCGCTATCCCCAGGCGCCGCGTGACCGGCAGCTGCGCGAACTGGTGCGCAGCCAGATCGGGCTGATGGTCAACGACGTGATCGCCGAAACCCGGGCCCGCACCAAGGGCATGGCCAGCGTGGCCGATGTCCGCGCCGCCGGGCGGGCCAGCGCCCATTTTTCCCCCGCGCTGGCCGAGGAGGAGCGGCGGTTGAAGCGGTTCATGTACGAACGGCTCTATTACCACCCCGAGCAGCTGGCGGCGGCGGACAGCGCCCGCAAGGTCACCGCCGCCCTGTTCGCCGCCTATGCCGCCGATCCGGCGCTGATGGGCGCGGCATGGGCCGCCGGGCTGCCTGCCGAACAACCGGCGCGGGCGCGGCACATTGCCGACTACCTGGCCGGGATGACCGACCGTTTTGCCATGGCCGCCTATCACCGGATCAGCGGCGAAGTGCCCGAGGGGCTGTCGAATGTCTGAGCCTGCACCGATCCGTATCTGCCTTGTCGGCGCCAGTGGCCTGACCGGCCAGGCCCTGATCCGCGCCTGCATCGGCCGCAGCGATGTGCGGCTGCAGGCGGTGGCCCGGGCCGAAGTGCCGCTGCCCCCCGGTGCGCGGATGGAGGTGCTTGTTGCCCCTACCGATGGCTGGCGTGATGCCATCGCCGCCACCCGGCCGCAGGTGCTGGTCTGTGCGCTGGGCACCACCCGCGCCAAGGCGGGCAGCGAGGCGGCGTTCCGCGCGGTCGATCACGATCTGGTGCTGGCTGCCGCCCGGGCGGGGGTTGAGGCCGGGGCGCGGCAGCTGATCCTGATTTCCTCGACCATGGCCGATGCCAGTTCCAAGACCTTCTACCTGCGGCTGAAGGGCGAGGTGGAGGCAGCGGTGGGCCGGCTTGGCTATCAGCGGGTCGACCTGATCCGCCCCGGTCTGCTGCGCGGCCCCCGTGCCGAACGGCGGGTGCTGGAACGGCTGGCCCAGGTTGCCAGCCCGCTGGTCGATCTGGCGCTGAACGGCCAGTATCGCCGCTATCGCTCGGTGCCGGTCGACCTGCTGGCCCGCGCGATCCTGGGGCTGGCGCACGAGCGCGCGGCGGGGCGGTTCATCCACGAATATGACGCGATCCTGCGCGCTGCGGCGCGGCTACAGGGCTGAAAACAAACGATCATCACCGGATCTTATGCGCCCCTTTGACTTTGCTGCTGGGGCGTGACAAGACTGCAACGTCGCTGATCGCGCGGGAGAGTTCTGGTGAGTCGGGCAACCGGCAGGCCAGACGCCGAAGGAGCAACCGCCCCGGAATCTCTCAGGCCAACGGACCGCGCGGGTCGATAGTGGCACTCTGGAAAGCGCTCTGGCCCTGTGGCCCGGGCCACCGAAGGGGTAACCGCGCGGCTTGCCGCCCGGGAAAGCTCTCAGGTTTCCGTGACAGAGGGGGCACCGATTGCTGGTGCAACTTTTGAAGCGGGGATCTGTGCGTGAGCGATACCACCCATCATGAATCCGAAGACGACGCCGGCACGCCGGAGATCCTGAACCTGCCGCTCGATGGCTGGCACCGTGCACGCGGCGGCCGGATGGTCGAATTCGCGGGCTACTGGATGCCGGTGCAGTACGATGGCGAAGGCGGGGGGATCCTGGCCGAACACCAGTGGACCCGCAGCAGCGCCGGCCTGTTCGACGTTTCCCACATGGGCCAGCTGCTGATCAGCGGCGATGGCGCCGAGGCGGCGCTGGAGGCGGTGCTGCCGATCGACCTTGCCACGCTGAAGCCGAACGGCCCGCGCTATTCGCTGCTGCTGAACGAGGAAGGCGGCATCCTGGATGACCTGATGGTCACCCGCTGGGATGACGGGTTCTATCTGGTAGTCAACGGCGCGACCAAATGGGACGATATCGCCCACCTGCGCGAAAACCTGCCCGACGAGGTGGCGCTGAACCACATGGACGACCACGCGCTGCTGGCGCTGCAAGGCCCCAAGGCCGCGGAGGCGCTGGCCCGCGTGGCCGAGGGCGAAACCCCGGTTGCGGCGCTGACCTTCATGAAGGGCGCGCGCTTTACCCTGGCGGGGGCGCCGGCGTGGATCAGCCGCTCGGGCTATACCGGCGAGGACGGGTTCGAGATTTCGATCCCCGCCGAAAGTGCTGAGGCGGTGGCTGATCTGCTGCTGGCTCAGCCCGAAGTGCATGCCATTGGCCTGGGGGCGCGGGATTCGCTGCGGCTCGAGGCCGGGCTGCCGCTCTATGGGCACGATCTGAACGAGGAAACCGATCCGGTCAGTGCCGATCTGGTCTTCGCGATCAACAGGCGCCGCCGCACCGAAGGCGGCTTTCCCGGCGCCGGGCTGGTGCTGAAGGCGCTGGCCGATGGCAGCGCTACCCGCCGCGTCGGGCTGGCGCTGGAAGGCCGGCAGGCCGCGCGCGAGGGGGCCGAGGTTTACGCTGGTGACGCCTGCGTCGGCCGGCTGACCTCGGGCGGGTTCAGCCCCACGCTGGGGCACCCGATTGCCATGGCCTATGTCGCCACCGCCCATGCCACGCCGGGCACCGCGCTCGAGATCGACGTGCGGGGCAAGCGCCTGCCGGCGCGGGTTACCGCACTGCCTTTCGTTTCCCATAAATATCACCGCTGAGGAGCCTGAAATGACCCGCTATTTCACCAAGGACCACGAATGGATCGAGGTTGACGGCGGCAATGCCACGGTCGGGATCACCGACTATGCGCAGAGCCAGCTGGGCGACATCACCTATGTCGACCTGCCCGCCGCCGGGGCCAGCTTTGGCGCGGGCGACACCGCCGCCGTGGTCGATTCGGTCAAGGCCGCGAGCGACATCTACTGCCCGGTGGGCGGCACCGTGACCGAGACCAACGGGGCGCTGGAAGGTGAGCCCGAGCTGGTCAACACCCAGGCTGAAAGCGGCGGCTGGCTGTTCCGCATGACCCTGGCCGATGCCGGCCAGCTGGGCGCGCTGATGGATCAGGCCGCCTACGAAGCCTATGTGAAGGAGCTGTAAGGGCGATGCGCTACCTGCCGCTGAGCGAGGCTGACCGGGCGGCGATGCTTGCCCGGATCGGCGCCACGGGGATTGACGATCTCTTTGCCGATGTGCCCAAGGGGCTGCTGCTGGATGGGCCGGTCAAGGGCCTGCCCAACCACGCCAGCGAAATGGCGGTGGAGCGGCATATGGCCGCGCTGGCCGGGCAAAACCTCGCGGCTGGCAGCGCGCCGTTCTTCCTTGGGGCGGGGGCCTATCGCCACCACGTTCCGGCCAGCGTCGATCACCTGATCCAGCGCGGCGAATTCCTGACCGCCTACACGCCCTATCAGCCCGAAATCGCGCAGGGCACGCTGCAGGTGCTGTTCGAGTTCCAGACCCAGGTGGCCCGGCTGTTCGGTACCGATCTCGCCAATGCCAGCATGTACGATGGCTCGACGGCATGCTGGGAGGCGATCGCCATGGCCACCCGCGTCACCAAGCGGAGCCGCGCCGTGCTCTCCGCCGGGCTGCACCCGCACTACGTCGCCACCGCTCAGACCATGGCGCGGTTTACCGGCGACACGCTGGTTGCGGCGACGCCCCAACTGGTGGCCGAGGCTGACGATGCGGCGCTGATCGCCGCGATCGACGGCGAGACGGCCTGCGTGGTGGTGCAATACCCCGATGTGCTGGGGCGGATCCCCGATCTGGCACGGATCGCCGCGGCGGCGCAGGCGCAGGGCGCGCTGCTGGTCGCGGTGGTGACCGAGCCGGTCGCGCTCGGCCTGATCGAGGCGCCGGGCAAGCTGGGGGCCGACATCGTGGTGGGCGAGGGCCAGGCGCTGGGCGTCGGGCTGCAGTTCGGCGGGCCTTACCTTGGCCTGTTCGGCACCCGCGAGAAATACGTCCGCCAGATGCCCGGGCGGCTGTGCGGCGAGACGGTCGATGCCGAGGGGCGGCGCGGCTATGTGCTGACGCTCTCGACCCGCGAGCAGCATATCCGCCGCGAAAAGGCGACCAGCAATATCTGCACCAATGCCGGGCTTTGTGCGCTGGCTTTCAGCATCCACATGAGCCTGCTGGGCGGCGCGGGGCTGGAGCGGCTGGCGCAGCTCAGCCACCAGCGTGCGCGCGAAACGGCGGCGGCGCTGGGGGCGATCCCCGGGGTGCGGGTGCTGAACGACGCCTTCGTCAACGAATTCGCCGTGGTGCTGCCCAAGGATGCCCGCACGGTGGTGCGGGATCTGGCCGATTGCGGCGTACTGGGCGGCGTCTCGCTCGGCCGGCTCTATCCCGGCGCCACTGGCCTCGCCAATGGGCTGCTGGTCGCCACCAGCGAGCTGAACACCGATGAGGATATCGCTGCCCTGGTGGCGGCGCTGAAGGAGGTGCTGGCATGAGCGCGCCCAACGCAGCGGGCTGGCGCCCGGAAATGAGCGCAGCGGAAGGGGCGGCGCCGCCCACCTCCAGCGGTGATCGCGGGCTGATGCTCGAGGAAAAGCTGATCTTCGAACTGGCCGCTCCGGGGGGCTGCGGGGTCGATCTCGATCAGCCGCAGGGCGAGGTTTCGCCCGCGTTGGGCCGCTTCCGCCGCGCCGAACCGGCGGCGTTGCCCGGCCTGTCGGAACCCGAGGTGGTGCGCCACTATACCCGCCTGTCGCGGCAGAATTACGCCATCGACCTTGGCCCGTTCCCGCTTGGCTCGTGCACCATGAAGCACAATCCGCGCCTGAACGAGCGGGTCGCGCGGCTGCCGGGCTTTGCCGATGTCCATCCGCTGCAGCCGGTGCAGACCGTGCAGGGCGCGCTGGCGGTGATCAATGAACTGGCCCACTGGCTGATCACGCTGACGGGTATGCATGGCGTGGCCATGAGCCCCAAGGCCGGGGCCCATGGCGAACTGTGCGGGGTGCTGTGCATCAAGGCCGCGCTGGAAGCGCGCGGCGAGCATCGCCCGGTGATGCTGGTGCCCGAAAGCGCGCATGGCACCAATCCCGCCACTGCCGCTTTTGCCGGCTTTGCCATCGAGAGTATCCCGGCGGGCCCCGACGGGCGGATCGACCTGGCCGCGCTGAAGGGCCGGCTGGGGCCGGATGTTGCCGGGGTGATGATCACCAACCCCAATACCTGCGGGCTGTTCGAGCGCGATCTGAAGACTATTGCCGACGCGGTTCACGCCGCCGGCGGCTATGTCTATTGCGATGGCGCCAATTTCAACGCGATTGTCGGCAAGGTGCGGCCGGGTGATCTGGGCGTCGATGCGATGCACATCAACCTCCACAAGACCTTTTCCACCCCGCACGGTGGGGGCGGGCCGGGTTCGGGCCCGGTGGTGCTGAGCGAGGCGCTCAGCCCCTTCGGCCCCTTGCCGTTTACCGCGCGGCAGGCCGACGGCTCCATCCGCCTGATCGAGGAGGCCGATGCCGCTGCCGCCGGGCATCCACACGGGTTTGGCCGGATGGCGGCCTTCCACGGGCAGATGGGCATGTTCACCCGGGCGCTGACCTATATCCTCAGCCACGGGGCCGATGGGCTGCGCCAGGTGGCCGAAGATGCGGTGCTGAATGCCAACTACGTGCTGCGCTCGCTCGATGACGTGCTCGAGGCGCCCTATGGCCACGCCGGCCCGTGCATGCACGAGGCGCTGTTCACCGATCACGGCATGGCCGAGGGCTTCACCACGCTGGACGTGGCCAAGGGGCTGATCGACGAGGGCTTCCACCCGATGACGGTCTATTTCCCGCTGGTGGTCCACGGCGCGATGCTGGTCGAGCCGACCGAGTGCGAAAGCAAGGATGGGCTGGACCGGTTCATCGGCAGCCTGCGCGCGGTGGCCGAGCGGGCCAAGGCCGGCGATCCCAGCCTCAAGGCGGCGCCGCACCACGCGCCGCGCCGGCGGCTGGATGAAACCGCGGCGGCGCGCAAGCCGGTGCTGGTCTGGCGCGATCCGGCCTGATGGCGGCGGTGCCGTGGGGCCAGCTGCTGCCGCTGGCCATCGTCGCCATGGTGCTGGTCTGGCGGTTCCGCCGCATGGCACGGTCCACGCCGCTGACGCCATGGCGGCTGTGGCTGATGCCGCTGATCCTGCTGGCGATGACGCTGGCGGTGCTGTCTGCCCATCCGCCCGATGGGCGCGGCTGGCTGGCCTTTGGCGGGGCGCTGGCGCTGGGGGCGGCGCTGGGGTGGCAGCGCGGGCGGCTGACCCTGATCGAGCGCGATGCCGCCAGTGGCCAGCTGATGATGCGCCAGTCGCCCGCCGGGATGCTGCTGCTGGTTGCCGTGGTGGCGGTGCGTTTCCTGCTGCGCGGAACGCTGGGGGCCGAGGTGGCGAGCGGCCAGGCGCCAAGCCCGGCGGTGTGGCTGCTGACCGACGGGATGGTCGGCTTTGCGCTGGGGTTCCTGGGGGTATTCCGGCTTGAACTGGGCCTGCGCGCCCGCCAGCTTTAACCGGAAGCCGCCTCGGCCAGGTGCGCGCGGGCCAGTGCCAGGCGGTGTTCGCGCCAGGCGATGATCCCGCCGGCGGCCACTACCAGCGGCGCGCCCAGCCAGGTGGTGGCGGGTGGCAGCTGGGCAAAGATCAGCCAGCCATAGGCCGTGCTCCAGATCAGCTGCGAATAGTCCATCACCATCACGCTGGCGACGGCACCATAGCGCAGCGCGGCGGTCAGCAGCCATTGCGCCAGCGTGCCCAGCGTGCCCAGGGCGATCAGCATGCCCCATTGCCGGGCATCGTGGTGGACCATGGTGAATGGCAGCGCTGGCGCCAGCATCAGCGAGGAGAACAGCGCGAAATAGAACACCGTGGTGATCGCCGGCTCGGTCCGCCCCAGGCTGCGCAACTGGATCGAGACCACTGCCACCATGAACCCGGCGGTTACCCCCACCACGACGCCCAGCGGGGCGACGTGCAGGCTGCCGGGGTGGGCAATCACCAGCACCCCGGCAAAGCCCAGTACCACCGCGCTCCACCGCCAGCGCCCGACATGTTCGCGCAGCACCACCGCGCTCAGCACCACGGCGAAGATCGGGGCGGTGAAGCCCAGCGTGGTCGAAACCGCCAGCGGCAGCAGGATCGGCGCGCCGAAATTGAAGACCATGCCGATCGTGCCATAGAAGGCACGGGTCGCCTGGGCGCCCATCCGCTGGGTGGCCAGCACCGACAGCTGCCCGGTCAATGCCAGATAGATCAGGATCTGGGGAAGGGTGATCGCCTGGCGCCAGAACAGGATCTCCGCAAAGGGGATGCCGTTCTGGTGGGCCAGCTTGGTGACCATGAAGACGGTGGACAGCACCAGCCCGGCCAGCAGGCGCAGCAGCAGGGCAAGGATCGGGCGCTGTCCGCTCATCCCTCCGCCTTGGACCGGGCGGGCGCGGCTGGCAAGCCCGGCCCGCAGGGGCCGGTGCGGATGGCTTAGAGGCAGGCCTCGAGGAAGGCCTGATCGAACCCGAACTGACGGGCCTTTTCAAGCGTATAGGGGCGCAGGCCCGAGCTGCGGAACTCGCCGATGATCTTGCCGTCGGCGCTTTCGTCGAGGTATTCGAACTTGAACAGTTCCTGGGTGACGATCACGTCGCCTTCCATCCCCACCACCTCGGTGATGTTGGTGGTGCGGCGCGAACCGTCGCGCAGGCGCTTGACCTGAACGATGATGTCGACCGATTCGGCGATCTGGCGGCTGATGGCTTCCTTGGGGATCTTGATGTCGCCCATCAGGATCATGTTTTCCATACGGCCCAGGGCTTCGCGCGGGCTGTTGGCGTGCAGCGTGCACATCGAACCATCGTGGCCGGTGTTCATCGCCGCCAGCAGGTCGAAGCATTCCGCGCCGCGGATTTCGCCCAGGATGATCCGGTCAGGGCGCATACGCAGCGCGTTCTTGACGAGGTCGCCGATGGTGACCGCGCCCTGGCCTTCCAGGTTCGGCGGCCGGGTTTCGAGCGGCAGCCAGTGCGGCTGCTGCAGGCGAAGTTCGGCCGCGTCTTCGATGGTCAGCACGCGCTCGCCCGGGTCGATCATCTTCGACATGGCGTTGAGCATGGTGGTCTTACCCGAACCGGTACCGCCCGAGATCACGATGTTCATCCGGCAGGCGCCGGCGATCTTCAGCGCGGTGGCCATCTTTTCGCTCATCGAACCGAAGTCCTTGAGCATGTCGATGGTGATCGGCTTTTCGGAAAACTTACGAATCGAGATCGCGGTGCCGCGCAGCGACAGCGGCGGGATGATCACGTTGACGCGGCTGCCGTCCTTCAGGCGGGCGTCGGCCAGCGGGGTGGTCTGGTCGATGCGGCGGCCGACCTGATTGACGATCCGCTGCGCGATCTGGAACAGGTGCTGTTCGTCGCGGAAATGGATGCTGGCAAGCTGCAGCTTGCCCTTCTTTTCGATGTAGGTCTGATCGGGCCCGTTGACCATGATGTCCGAGACATCGGGATCGTTCAGCAGCTCTTCCAGCGGGCCGAAGCCCAGCAGTTCGTCGATCAGCACCTTTTCCAGCGCGAACTGCTCGCGGCGGTTGAGCGTGATCTTCAGTTCGGCCAGAACCTCGAAGATGATCGGGCGGAATTCCTCGGCCAGTTCATCCTTGGTCAGGGTCGCGGCGGCCTCGGGGTCGACGCGTTCGAGCAGGCGCGGCAGCACCTGTTCCTTGATCTTGTGGACGCTGGCCTCAAAGCCGCCTTCCTCGCCCCGGGGGGCTTCGTTGGTGGCGTTGGTCCGTTCGTTCAGGCGGGCCAGGGCATCGTTTTTCGGATCGACCGGCGCCTCGGCGGGCAGCGGCGGGAACTGTTCGCCGCCGGCCGGCGTGGCCGCCGGCGCAGCAGGAGCGGCAGCGCCACCCTGCATTGGCCGGGCAACACCGAACTGCGGGCGCGCGCCGGCGCCCATTCCAGCCATGCCGTTCCGTCGCCCGAATGCGCTCATCTTCTCACGGCCCTTATCAACCAGCTCATCGTGCCCCGCCATGGTGAGGACGGGGTCAATACAGATGGTCAATAGAATGCAAACTTTGAGGATTTGCTAATGACCGCGCTAAGCGACCCGAAGGCCGGCCCCTGCTGGCTGTGCGGGCGGGCGCTGGGGCGCCGGATCGAGTGGCACCATCCGCGCCCGAAAAGCCGCGGCGGGCGGGCGGTGGTGGCACTGCATCCGATCTGCCACCGGGCCATCCATGCCCGTTTCAGCAATGCCGAACTGGCGCGTTTGCACGCCGGGGATGCCGAGGCGGGGGCGCTGCTGGCCGATGCTGAGCTGGCCCGCTTCGTCGCCTGGCTGGCAGGCAAACCGCCTGATTTTCATGCCCCGACCCGGCGCCGCAAATAAAGCAAAAAGCCCGCCTCCGGGTTGCGAAGGGGGGCCTTTGCCTTGGCCATCAGGGCAGGGCGTTACCCCTCGACGTGCTCGGCCAGCACGGTCAGCCCCTGCGGGGTGACCTCGGCAAAGCCGCCCTGGACCATGATTTCCTCAGGCGCGGCGCCATCGGTCTTGTAGACCTTGACCGCGCCGTCCTTGAGGGTGGTGATGTAGGGGGCATGGCCCGCCAGCACGCCTTCCTCGCCCTCGCTGCCGGGGACGACGACCATGTGGACATCCTCCGAGCGGACCAGCCGCGCCGGGGTGACGAGTTCGAAGTGCAGGGCCATGGTTCTTACGCCTCTTCGGCCAGCTTCTTGGCCTTGGCCACCGCCTCGTCGATCCCGCCGACCATGTAGAAGGCAGCTTCGGGCAGGTGGTCATACTCGCCGTCGACCACCGCCTTGAACGACTTCACGGTGTCTTCCAGCTGGACGAACTTGCCCGGCATGCCGGTGAAGACTTCGGCCACGTGGAACGGCTGCGA
>JAFECL010000085.1 GCA_018242165.1 Pseudomonadota bacterium | reverse complement strand
GTGGGGGCCGGGCTGGGCGCGGCGCGGGCCAGCAGGGCCGCCGCGCTCACCTCGACATCCTTCACCGTCTTCTGCGTCTCGGCCAGCCGGGGCACCGGGCGGCCGCCGATGGTGATCGCCAGCGCCTCGGGGTGGCCGGTCCAGATCCGGGGCTTCACCGCATCGGCCGGCAGGGTATAGCTTTCGCCCTGTGCCAGCTGCTTTTCGAACAGCCGGCGGTGGCCATCGGGGCCGCCATCGTCGGAAAAGCGCACCCACACCTCGGCGGTGGTGGCGGTGAAGGCCACTGGCCCGCTGGGCAGCGGCGCCGGCACGGCAGGCGCGGGGCGCCGAGCTGCGGGGCGCGGCGCGGGCGGCGCCTCGGCCGGGAGGATCGAGGGCAGGCCGGGCAGCGACAAGCTCCACCCGCCCCAGTAGAAGGCGCCGGCACCGGCCACTGCCAGCCCGCCCAGCGCCGCCAGCCAGGCCATCCGCGCGCCCGGCACCCGGGCCGGATCGCCCGGCTCGAAGACGGGGGGCTCGGCCTGATCGACGCTGGCCCCGGCCAGGTCGCGGCGCACCTCGGCAATGATCTCGTTCTCGGGCAGGCCCACCGCGCGGGCATAGGAGCGGGCAAAGCCCACTGCATAGGTGCGGGCCGGCAGCGCGCCGAAATCGCCCGCCTCGATCGCGGCCAGATGGCGTTCGGGAATCTTGGTGCGCTGGGCGATATCGGTGCGCGACAGGCCCTGTTCCTCGCGGGCGCGGGCCAGCCGGGCCCCGGCCCCCTGCGGCGGTTGCTCCGCGCTGGTTTCCTCGACGCTCATCCCGACCCCGGCGGTTATTCTGACCCGACGCCGCTAACAAGCTGCGCGCCGGGCAAGAGTCAAGCTAATTCCGGAGATTTACGTGGCGATGACAGGCCTGAGCATCGCGCGGCAAATGGCTCAATCGAAAGCGAAACCACGCTCCGCCGCCCAGGCCGTCAGCTGGCCGCGCAGGTCGGCCGGCGGCTGGGCCAGCCAGCCGGCCATCGCCGCCTGCAATTCCTCCAGCCGGACCTGGCGGATCATCGCCTTGACCGGCCCCACCGCCGCCGGGGTGATCGACAGCCGGGTCAGCCCCAGCCCCAGCAGCGCCAGCGCCTCGAGCGCGCGCCCGCCCATCTCGCCGCAGACCGTCACGTCCACCCCGTGCTCCGCCCCGGCGGCGATCACCCGGCGCAGGAAACGCAGGATCGCCGGGCTCAGCCAATCGTAGCGTTCGGCCAGCTTGGGGTGGGCGCGATCGGCGGCGAAGAGGAATTGGGTCAGATCGTTGGTGCCGATCGAGAGGAATTGCAGCCGGGGCAGCAGCACGTCGAGCATTTCCGCCAAGGCCGGCACTTCCAGCATGGTGCCATAGCGCACCCGCGCCGGCAGCAGCTTCTTCTGCCCCTTCAGCCAGGCCAGCTGGCCTTCGAACAGGGCGCGGGCCTGATCGAATTCCCACGGTTCCGACACCATCGGGAACATCACGTTCAGCGTCCGCCCGGCGGCGGCTTCCAGCAGGGCGCGGGCCTGCACCTTCATCAGCCCCTCACGCTCCAGCCCGACGCGCAGCGCGCGCCAGCCCATCGCCGGGTTCTCCTCGTGGTCGCCCTCGTCGTGGCGCAGGTAGGGCAGCACCTTGTCACCGCCGATATCGACGGTGCGGAACACCACCGGCTTGTCGCCAGCGGCATCGAGCACGTCGCGGTACAGCCGCGTCTGGCGCTCACGCGAAGGGAGCGTGGCGGAAACCAGGAACTGGAATTCGGTGCGGAACAGCCCGATCCCGTCGGCGGCGGTCTGCGCCAGATGGGGCAGATCCTCGCGCAGGCCGGCGTTGATCAGCAGGGTGATGCGCTTGCCGCAGGCGGTGGTCGGCTCCACCTCGCGCAGCGCGGCATACTGGGCCTGCCGTTCGCGGCTGCGGGCAAAGCGGGCCTCGAAGGCCTCCAGCGTCGCCGGCGCCGGGCGCAGCGTCACCGCGCCCTGGTTGGCATCGAGCAGCAGCGGATCGCCCTCGCGCAGCGCGCCGCGCAGGCCGCGCACCCGGCCCAGCACCGGAATGCCCATGGCCCGCGCCACGATCACCACGTGCGCGGTCAGCGAGCCTTCCTCCAGCACCACGCCCTTCAGCCGGCGCTTGTCGTATTCGAGCAGTTCGGCCGGGCCCAGATTGCGGGCGATCAGGATCGCGTCCTGGCGCAGGCCCTTGGCGGCGGCGGTGCCCAGCTGGCCCGAAACGATCCGCAGCAGGCGGTTCGACAGGTCTTCCAGGTCGTGCATCCGGTCGGCCAGCAGCGGATCGTCGATCTGCCGCATCCGCATCCGGGTGCGCTGCTGGACCCGCTCGATCGCCGCCTCCGCGGTCAGGCCCGAGCTGATCGCCTCGTTGATCCGGCGGCTCCAGCCCTCATCGTAGGCGAACATCTTGTAGGTCGCCAGCACCTCTTCATGCTCGCCGCCGACGCCGAATTCGGCCTGCGCCGCCATCCGGTCGATCTGCTCGCGCATCTTGTCGAAGGCGAGGTAGACCCGCGCCCGCTCGGCCTCGATATCCTCGGCCACGGTATGCTCGATGGTCACGCGCGGCTGGTGGTACACCGCCACCCCGCTGGCCAGCCCCTTGACCAGCGGCTGGCCCTTCAGCGTCACCGGGCCGGTCTGCGCCGGGCCCAGCGCCGCCTCGTCCTCGTCGACCAGCGCGGCATTGGCGATCAGCTCGGAGAGGACCATCGCCACGGTCTGCAGCGCCTCGATCTCGACCTCTTCGTAGCGGCGCGGCTCGACATGCTGGACGCACAGCACCCCCACCGCCCGCTCGCGCCGCACGATCGGCACCCCGGCGAAGGAATGGAACTTTTCCTCGCCGGTTTCGGGGCGATACGAAAAGTCGGGGTGCGCGGTGGCCTCGGCCAGGTTCAGCGTATCGACATTGCCGGCGATGGTGCCGACCAGCCCCTCGCCGATCCCCAGGCGGGTGACGTGCACCGCCTCCTGCGCCAGGCCGCGGGTGGCGAACAGCTCAAGTTCGCCCTCGCGCAGCAGGTAGATCGAGCAGACCTCGGAATGGAGGCTTTCGCCCACCACCTCGACCACCGTGTTCAGCTTGACCTGCGCCCGCTCGCGCGAGGCCATCACCTCGTGCAGGCGGGTCAGGATCTGGCGCGAAGCGGCAACGGCGCTGGTCATGAACCAAGCCTAGCGCAGGCCGCCGCCCTTGGCAAAAGGTGGCGCGGCCTTTCGATACGAATGCATGGAACAGGGCGGCCGGGCAGGCCGCCGCCCCCTGGCCCCCTCAGTGGTGGGCCATCGCGTCCTTCAACTTCAGCTTCTGGCGCTTCAGCAGGGCCACCGTGGCCTCGTCGGGGTGGGGGCGGGAAAGTTCGGCGCGGAGGCGCTCCTCGATCCCCGAATGCTTCGACTGGAGGGCGGTGATATGCGCTGCTTCCATAAGAGCGATGCTCCCTAGCTGGTGGCCTGTGGCCGAACACGCGCCACACCTGGCTGGGTGCCAAGGGGCAAGTCCGACTCGCCCCAAGGGTGGCGCAGTGCGATTGTCATCGAAGCATATTACGCCTATCTTGATAAGCGTGAATTGTACCAGTTCGGCTGCTCCCGGCCGGGCACAGGGCGGGGGTGGCAGGTGAACGAAGACGAACTGAAGAAGCGTCTCGAAATTCTGCGGATCGAACACCGCGACCTAGATGCGGCGATCGATGCCCTCACCGGCGCCGGCGCCACCGACCAGCTGCAGATCGCGCGGCTGAAGAAGCGCAAGCTGAAGCTGAAGGACCAGATCGCCCTGATCGAGGACTATCTGATCCCCGACATCATCGCCTGAAGCCGGCGCGGGGGCCCGGCAAACCGGCGCAAACCCGCGCCCGCCCCGCTTGTGCAAACGTTTCGGAATGGGACTGTCCCGCTGCGGGACAGCGGTGGGTGGACGCGGGCGTTGCGGGCGCCTTACCGGAAGGTTAACCGGGCTCATCTGGGTCACGCAAAGATATCAAATCAATGGAAACACCTGCCAATATCAATCCTCGGATCATCGAGGGCCTCTACTGCGAGGCGCTGGTCCTGTCGGATGAGGTGCGCGCCGCCTTCGACCTGTCCAGCCGCGCGGAAGATCCGGGGCTCGACGAGGATGCAGCGCGCATCGCGCTTTCGTGCGAGGCGCTGCGCACCACCACGCGGATGATGCATGCCATTGCCTGGCTGCTGAATCACCGCGCCTATCTGGCGGGCGAGCTTTCCGAATTCCAGCTGCGCCGCCATGGCCGGCTGGCCCCGGACTTCCCGATGGCCGATCCCGAGCGGCTGCGGCTGCTGGGCCACGATATCCGCGAGCTGATCGCCGCGACCGAGCAGTTCTATGCCCGCCTGCTGCGGCTGGACCGCGGCTGGCGCGACCGTGAGCCCGGCGCCCCCGCCGCGCTGGAGCGGCTGCGCGCCCGGCTGGGCCAGGGGATGCTGGCCGGCTGAACCGGCACCCGGGCCGCCGCCCTCGACAAGCGCGCCGCGCCCGCCCATATCCCGGGCATGAACCCGCCGCCCAAGCCCTGGCCCACCGGCCTTGTCGAACCGCTCGAGCCGCTGGTTCGGCGGGTGCTGGCGCCCAATCCCTCGCACTATACCTACACCGGCACCCAGACCTACCTGGCCGGCACCGCCGAGGCCGTGGTGGTGATCGACCCCGGCCCGGCCGAGCCCGCCCACCTGGCCGCGCTGCAGGCGGCCATCGGCGCGGCACAGGTGCTGGCCATCGCCTGCACCCATACCCACCGCGACCATTCGCCCGCCGCCGCCCCGCTGGCCCGGGCCACCGGCGCCCCGGTGATCGGCTGCGCGGCGCTGGCGCTGGCCGACGATGGCCCCAATGCCCATCTTGAACGCGCCGACGATGCCTTCGATCCCGCCTATGCCCCCGACGCGGTGCTGGGCGATGGCGAGGCGATTGCCGGCCCCGGCTTTACCCTGCGCGCCTTGGCCACCCCCGGCCATACCAGCAACCACCTGTGCTATGCGCTGGAGGAGAGCGGCGCGCTGTTCACCGGCGACCATGTGATGGGCTGGTCGACCAGCGTGATCTCGCCCCCTGATGGCCACATGGGCGATTACATGGCCAGCCTCGACAAGCTCCACCAGCGCGCCGACCGGGTCTATTACCCGGCGCACGGGCCGCAGATCGACAAGCCGCGCCAGCTGGTGCGCGGGATGATCGGCCACCGCAAACAGCGCGAACGCCAGATCCTGCGCCTGCTGGGCGAAGCACCCACCGCGATCCCCATGTTCGTCGCGGCGATGTACAAGGGGCTCGACCCGCGCCTGCACGGCGCCGCCGGGCGCTCGGTGCTGGCCCACCTGCTCGAACTGGAACGCCAGGGCCGTGTCGCCCTCCACGGCGAGCACTGGGCGCTGGCCGCCGCCTGAAGCCGCCCCACTTGCCACCGCCCGGCGCGGCCTGTATCATCTGTGTTATAAACATAATACACACCGGGTCGCCTGTCCGGGGAGAGACTGATGAACGCACCCGCTACCGCTGCCGCCGCCGAGGCGGCCGAGCGCCGCTTTTTCCGCAATCTGGCCCTGGGCTGGGCGCTGGTGATCGTCGCCGGCTTTCTCAACCAGCTGCTCGCCGGCCGCTCCAGCTTCCATTCGCCGCTGATCGTCCACGTCCACGCCTTCGTCTTCTTCGGCTGGGTGGCGCTGTTCGTCACCCAGAACCTGGCGGTGGCCGGCGGCAACATGGCGCTGCACCGCCGGCTGGGCTGGCTGGGGCTGGTCTGGCCGCCGGTGATGGTCGCGGTGGGGATCACGGTGATGATCCACGCGATGAAGAAGGATGGCGGCCCGTTCTTCTTCGGCGCGGCCGAATTCATGTTCTCGAACCCGCTCAGCCTGATCACCTTCATGGTGCTGGTCTTCGCCGCGGTGGCGCTGCGGCGCCGCACCGACTGGCACCGCCGGCTGATGATCAGCGCGGTGGTGCCGATCTCGGGCCCGGGCTTTGGCCGGCTGCTGCCGGCGCCGCTGCTGATCCCCTGGGCCTGGCAGATCACCGGCGAGGTGGGGATTGTCTTCATCCTCGCCGGCATGCTGCGCGATCGGCGCCACCACGGGCGGGTCCACCCGGCCTGGTGGGTGGGGCTGGCGGCGGCGATCGGCTGGATGGTGCTGGGCGAGGCGGTGGCCAGCACCCAGTGGGCCCAGGACCTGACCCGCCAGGTGATCGCCGGCACCCCGGGGGCCAACCGGCCGATGGCGCCCTATACGCCTTGATCCGCGCGCGCTGAGGGGCCATCTGGGGGGCATCCCTGCCCCCCGGAGTGCCC
>JAFECL010000084.1 GCA_018242165.1 Pseudomonadota bacterium | reverse complement strand
GGGAGGCGGGGTGGGTGGTGCCCGCAGCGCGCTTCATGCGCGCGGCTCAGGGATACTTCAACCGCACCCGCATGGTCTGCCCGCTGCGCGCGACGGCAAAGCGCACCGAGCCGAAATTCGGCAGGCCGAACAGCGTGCTGGGGTTGTTTGAAAAGCCGTAGGCCTCGGCCGGCAGGCCGATCATCGTCCGGTCGAACTTCTGGTTGCCGTTGGCATCGTGGTAGATCGCCAGAGCATAGGTGCCGGGGCGGGGAATGTGAATGCAGGCCTCGGTCGTGCCGGCCTGGGCCTTGACCCGCCCAACGTACAGCGAGCCGTGCTTGACCAGGAACCGGCTGGCATCATCGGCGTAGAGCGTCACCGCCACCAGCCCGCGCGAGCTGCGCACCCCTTCGATCTCGACCCGCAGCCAGGTGGCGCTTTGCGGGCCGGTGCAGCCATCGGGGGCGGGCGGGCTATCCTGCGCCGGGGCCGGCAATGCGGCCAGCCCGGCGGCCACGGCAGCCGCCAGCGGCACTGCCCGGCGGGGCGATGCAAGGGAACGGAACGGATTGGTCACGGCTGAATCCTGGCTCGCTTCCTGATTGGGGGTTTGCGCGGCGCACGGGCGCCGTCGGCCGGAATGGGTGGTCAAGCTCTCCTGTGCCCCGGCCCGCGCCATCCCCCCGGAAATCGCGGCCATGCCCGGCGCCCTTTATGCGTCCCTTGGCTGAATTGCGAGTTAATTGTGCGGCGGCGGGCGGGCGTGTGGAAAAACCGGGCGGCGCGCTTGTTCCGCCCTGCCCCCATGGCTAAGCGCCTAAGTATCTGCCGTTAGAACCGGGCCGAAACCCGCACCGATGCCGCCGCTTATCGCCCCCTCGATCCTCTCGGCCGACTTCGCCCGGCTGGGTGAGGAAGTGCGCGCGATCGACGCCGCCGGGGCGGACTGGATCCACATCGACGTGATGGACGGGCATTTCGTCCCCAACCTGACGATCGGGCCCGGGGTGGTGAAGGCGCTGCGCCCGCATTCGGCCAAGCCTTTCGACGTTCACCTGATGATCAGCCCGGTCGATCCCTTTCTGGCCGCCTTTGCCGAGGCCGGGGCCGATATCATCACTTTCCACCCCGAAGCCGGGCCGCATGCCCACCGCACCGTCCAGGCGATCAAGGCGCTGGGCAAGAAGGCCGGCATCTCGCTGAACCCGGCCACCCCGGCCAAGATGCTCGACTACCTGATCGACGAGATCGACCTGGTGCTGGTGATGAGCGTCAACCCCGGGTTTGGCGGGCAGAGCTTCATCGCCAGCCAGCTGAAGAAGATCGCCGCCGTGCGCCGGATGATCGAAGCCAGCGGGCGTGATATCCGGCTCGAAGTGGATGGCGGGGTCGATCCCGCCACGGCGCAGGCCTGTGTCGAGGCGGGAGCCGATGTGCTGGTGGCCGGCACAGCGGCCTTTCGCGGCGGCGCGGCCAGTTATGCCGCCAATATCGCCGCGCTGAAGGGTGGCTGAGATGGGTGTGCTCGCCCCCAGCCGGCAGCGCGATGGCGCGCCTTCCGGAAACGGGCAGGGCCGCGCGATTCCGCTTGGCCACCGGCCGGGCAGAGAGGAGAGTCTGGTGGAGGAGGCGGACGCGCAGGGGCCAGCCGCCGCCGGCGAGGTGATCGATCCCGGCCGGGCGCTGGCGCTCGCCGATTTCTCGCCGCCCTCGCTTGGCGCGGGCGAACGGCTGATCCGGCTGGCCTACCGCATGGGGGTACCGGGCCAGACGCTGGCGGCGCCATTCCGCAAGGCCCAGCCGGTGCGGCTGCTGGCCACCGTTGCCAATCCGCTGCCCGGCGATCGCGCCGCCGGCACCGCCCTGCGCGCGGGGCATTTCCTGATCCACGGGCTCAAGCTGCCGATCGCCCAGGCCGATTTCGGCGGGGCGGGGCGGCTTACCCCGCCGGTCGAGCGGGTGGTGCATGGCTTCCACTGGCTGGCCGATCTAGAGGCCGCCGCCCCGCGCGAAGCGGCGGCCCCGGTGGCCGAGCGGATCCTGGCCCAGTGGCTGGCCGCCAACCCGGCCCCGCCGGCCCGCGCTGGCAAGGGCCCGGCATGGGGCATTGCCAACACCGGCCACCGCCTGCTGCACTGGCTGGTCCATGCCCCGCTGATCCTGTCGGGGACCGACAAGGCGCAGCGCGCCCGCACCCTTGGCGCGATCGCCGAAACCGCGCGCTGGCTGGATCGCCACGTCGGGCGCGGCGAAGACCTGCTGGCGCAGGTCGCGGGCTGGGCGGCGATCACCGCCGCCGGGCTGCTGCTGCCCGACGGGCGCCCGCGCCGCCTTTATGGCGAAGCCGGGCTGATCAAGGTGCTGGGCGAAGTGGTTGGCGACGATGGCGGCCTGCTCTCGCGCAGCCCACTGGGCCAGATCGAGGCAATCGCGCTGCTGACCCGGCTGGCCGCCTGCTATCGCGCCACCCGGCGCGATCCGCCGGCCCAGCTGCAATCGGTGCTGACCCTGCTGGTGCCGCCGCTGCTGGCGCTGACCCACGGCGATGGCTCGCTGGGCAGCTGGCAGGGCGCCTGGGCGGTGCGCGGCGACGAGATTGCGACGCTGATCGCCGCCAGCGGGGTGCGGACCCGGCCGCTGCGCGATGCCCGGCAATGGGGCTATCAGCGGGTTTCGGCGGGCAAGACCCTGCTGCAGCTCGATGCCGCCCCGCCGCCGCTGGCGCGCCACGCCCGCAACGGCTGTGCCTCGACCCTGGCCTTCGAACTGAGCCACGCCGGGCAACGGATTGTGGCCAATTGCGGCGGTTCGGCCGCTGCGGGTGGCCTGCTGCCGGCGCGCCTCGAACAGGGGCTGCGCGCCACTGCGGCCCATTCGACGCTGGTGCTCGACGATACCAATTCGACCGCGGTGCTGATCGGCGGCAAGCTGGGCACCGGGGTATCCGAGGTCGAGGTTGACCGCCGCACGCTGGAGCCCGAGGGCGAGCGCCGCTCGGGCTTTGGCGCGACCCGGCTCGAGGCCAGCCACGATGGCTATGCCGCTCGCTATGGCCTGATCCACCGCCGCATCCTGATCCTGCGCGACGATGGCACCGAGCTGCGCGGCGAGGATCTGCTGCTGCCCAAGGGCAAGGGGAAGCGCGGCAAGGTGGGCTTTGCCATCCGCTTCCACCTCGGCCCGAACATCGAGGTCGGCCTGTCGGAAGACCGGCAGGGGGCGGGCCTGGCCCTGCCCGACGGATCTTACTGGCAGTTCCGCAGCGGCAGCGGCGAAATCACGATCGAAGACAGCATCTGGGCCGACGAGCACGGCCGCCCGGTGCCCGGCCAGCAGCTGGTGATCCAGGGGCTGGTCTCGCGCGGGGGCGGCAATTTCGCCTGGCTGCTGAAGAAGATGGGGTAACATCTGGTGAGCGAAGTGACGATCCGCCGGGCGCTGCTGTCAGTGTCCGACAAGACCGGGCTGGTCGAGCTGGGCCGGGCGCTGGCGGCGCGCAGGGTGGAACTGGTCTCGACCGGGGGCACGGCCAAGGCGCTGCGCGACGCCGGGCTGGCGGTGAAGGACGTATCGGACCTGACCGGCTTTCCCGAGATGATGGACGGGCGGGTCAAGACGCTGCACCCCAAGGTCCACGGCGGATTGCTGGCGGTGCGCGACAACCCCGAACACGCCGGGGCCATGGCCGAGCATGCGATCGGGGCGATCGACCTGGTGGTGGTGAACCTCTATCCGTTCGAGGCCACCGTCGCCAAGGGCGCCGCGCGCGACGAGGTGATCGAGAATATCGACATCGGCGGGCCAAGCATGGTCCGTTCGGCGGCGAAGAACCACGCCTGGGTCGCGATCGTCACCGATCCGGCCGACTATGCCGAGCTGCTGGGCGAGCTTGAGGCGACCAATGGCGCCACCACCCTGGCCTTCCGCAAGCGGCTGGCGGCGCGGGCCTTTGCCGCCACCGCCGCCTACGATGCGATGATCAGCCAGTGGTTCGCCTTTGCCGACCAGCAGCAGTTCTTCCCCGAGATGCTGGCGATCACCGCCACCCGCCGTGAAGAGCTGCGCTATGGCGAAAACCCGCATCAGCGCGCCGCGCTCTACCTGCCCAGGGGGCCGCACGGCCAAGGCATCGCCCAGGCCGAGCAGCTGCAGGGCAAGGAGCTGTCGTACAACAATTATGCCGATGCCGACGCGGCGCTGGAGCTGGTGGCGGAATTCGCCGGCGGGGCGCCCGCGGTGGTTATCGTCAAGCATGCCAACCCCTGCGGCGTCGCCCAGGCCGCTACCCTGCGCGAGGCATGGCAGGGCGCGCTGGAATGCGATTCGGTATCGGCCTTCGGCGGGATCGTCGCGGTCAACGTACCGCTGGATGGCCCCACCGCCGAAGCGATCAGCGAGATCTTCACCGAAGTGGTGGTGGCCCCGGCGGCGGATGAGGCCGCCCGCGCGGTCTTTGCGAAAAAGAAGAACCTGCGCCTGCTGATTACCGGCGACCTGCCCGATCCGCGCCGGCCCGGGCTGCTGGTCAAGCCGATCACCGGCGGCCTGCTGGTCCAGACCCGCGATAACGGGGCGATCGGCGCGGCGGACCTGAAAGTGGTCACCCAGCGTGCACCCAGCGAGCAGGAACTGAAGGACTGCCTGTTCGCCTGGACTGTCGCGCGCCACGTCAAGTCGAACGCCATCGTCTATGCCCGGGACGGGATCACCGCCGGGATCGGCGCGGGGCAGATGAACCGCCGCGATTCGAGCCGGATTGCCGCGATCAAGGCACGCGAGGCGGCCGAGCTCTATGGCTGGGATGCCCCGCGCACCCGCGGCAGCGCCGTGGCCTCGGATGCCTTCTTCCCCTTCGCCGACGGGCTGCTGGCCGCCGCCGAGGCCGGGGCAACGGCGGTGATCCAGCCGGGCGGTTCGATTCGCGACGACGAAGTGATCGCCGCCGCCGATGCGGCCGGGCTGGCCATGGTCTTCACCGGAATGCGCCACTTCCGGCACTGATGCGAGGGGGGCGTGGCGGGCGCCAGCGCCCCGCCCCAAACCCTTCACCGCAGCCCCGGCGCCGTTCGTCGCGGATCGTGCCGCATTGCGGCATTTGTCACTGGAAATTGCGCCCGGATGCGCCATCTGGCGGCCATGCCGTTCCTGTCGCGCCCCTTCCTGCGTTCGCTTGGCCTTGGCTTCGTGCTGGGGGCTCTGGGGGTGCTGGCGGCGCAGGGGCTGGGCACGAGCACGCCGGCGCACGGCGTGGTTCCTGCCGCCCAGGCCGCACCCAGCCGCTGATTTCCGGCCTGCCGCACCGGGTTAGACAGGCGCCCGGCTTGCGTGTATTAACCTTGGGATGAGCATGGCCCCCGATACCCCCCTGCTGGACCAGGTCCGCTTTCCCGCCGACTATCGCCACTTCACCCTCCCCCAGCTGCGTCAGCTGGCGGACGAGGTGCGCGCCGAGATGATCAGCGCGGTGGGCACCACCGGCGGCCACCTCGGCTCCGGCCTTGGCGTGGTCGAGCTGAGCGTGGCGCTGCACTACGTCTTCAACACCCCGGATGACCGGCTGGTCTGGGATGTCGGCCATCAGGCCTATCCGCACAAGAT
>JAFECL010000083.1:3042-7312 GCA_018242165.1 Pseudomonadota bacterium | reverse complement strand
ATACTGGTGCAGCTTGCCCGCCGAATACGAGAGGTTGAACAGCGGCAGCAGCCCCGCCGCGTGCCAGGTGCTGCCCGAGGTCAGCTCCTTGCGTTCGACCAGCGCGACGTCGCTCCACCCAAGCTTGGCGAGGTGATAAAGGGTGCTGACCCCCACCACGCCGCCGCCGATCACTACCACCCGTGCGGTCGATTGCATCACACCTGTCCTTGATCCGAGAGAATTGCTGCGGCCAATGCCATTCGCGGGCGCTGCGAAGCAATCGCAAAGCCACCCCGCGCGCGGCCATCGGCCAAACTTATCGAGGCGATTAGCCCGTGTTTCATGGGGCAGCGCCCGGCAGGCGGGCTAGCCAGTGCGCGGTCGCCACCACCGTGACGCAGGCCGCCAGCGCCGCCCAGGCGAAGGGGCCGGCCCGGCGCAGGGTTGTGGTCCCGGCGGGCTCGATCCCGTTGCTGGGCGGGAACACGCCCTTGTCCTGCACATAGTGGCGATAGAGGAAAACCGGCACGATCAGCCCCGCCGCCACCAGGCCGTTGCGCAGCGTGCCTGCCCCCCACACATCGGCGCCGGCGCCCATGAAGGCCATGTTGACGAAACCGAACAGCGCGCCCAGCGCCAGCAGCCAGGTGGGGCAGCGGAACGGCCGATCCCAGCTACCCCGGTCCATCCGGTGGATCCAGCCCGATTGCAGGTTGAGGAAATTGAACATCAGGTAGCAGACGTTGCTGATCATCAGCACCGCGAAATAGTCCGAGGCGAGCAGGAGGATCAGGTTGAAACCCAGATCGGTCCACATCGCCGCGGTCGGCGCGCCATGCTGGTTGACCCGCGAAAGATAGCGCGGCAGCCAGCCATCGACCGAGGCCTGATACAGCGTGCGCGACGAACCCATCATCGAGGTCATCACGATCAGCAGCAGCGACAGCACCAGCATGGCGATGAACACGTTGGCCACCACCGCGCCGCCGCCGACGATCCTGGCCAAGGCCAGCGCCACGCCCGAACCGTCGTAGATCTTCGGGTCGAGCAATCCGTCGAGGCCCAGCGAGGCCTGAAAGGCCAGCGGCACCAGCGTGAAGATCACGATGCACAGCAGGCCGGCGGCGATGATCGCACGCGGCGTGTCACGGGCCGGATCCCTGAACTCGCGCGTGTAACATACCGCCGTCTCGAAGCCGTAGGTCGACCAGCCGGCGCCAAACATCGCCCCCATCAGCAGGGTAATGCCATAGACGTTCCAGGCGCCGAAATGGGCGTGGCCCGCAGCATCGCGCGCCAGCGGCAGCAGCGGGAAAAGGTGCTGGCTCGGCAGGTCGCCGGTGATCAGCGGCACCAGCCCCACCAGGATCAGCGGGGCCATGCAGGCGATGCCAAGGATCTTCTGGGCATAGGCGGCCCGAGCGGCGCCATGGTGCTGCAAGGAGAAGGTCAGCAGCAGGAAGGCAGTGCCGATCAGCGAGACGGCATTGATCCGGAAGGTCAGGCCATGGCGGATGACATCAAGGTTCACCAGCGTGATCTGCCAGGTGTTGATCGCGGCGGTTGGCGGGAACAGGCTGGCCATGATGTAGCCCGCGGCAAGGCTGGTGCCCAAAGTCAGCACCGGCGACCATGCCAGCCAGTTGCACCACACCGAAATCGGCGCGACGAACTTCGAATAGGGCAGCCAGGCCGCGGCGCCATAGACCGAGGCGCCACCCGACTTGTGGGGGTAAAGCCCGGCAATCTCGGCGTATACGAAGCTCTGCATGAAGCCCATCAGGATCGAGACGATCCACACCACCCAGCTGGGCTGGCCGATCACCGTGGCGATCCCGCCCATGGTAAGCAGCACCCCGGCCGGCACCCCCGAGCTGGCCCAGAAAGCCCCCTTCCAGTCGAGCGAGCGGTGCAGCTCGCCCTCGGGCGGGTGGATCAGATCCTCCGGGCGGGAGAGGGCGATGTCATGGTCTTCGGCGATCATCGCTGGCGCGTCTCCCATTCGGGGTGGACGAAATAGGGCTCGTTCGAACGGGGCAGCAGCGGCTTGCCCAGGATATGGTCGGCGCCCTTTTCGCCGATCATGATCGTCGGCGCGTTGAGGTTGCCGGTGGTGATCGAGGGCATCACCGAACTGTCGACCACCCGCAGCCCGTCCACGCCGATCACCTTCAGTTGCGGATCAACGACCGCCATCGGATCATCCGCTGCCCCCATCTTGCAGGTGCAGGATGGGTGCAATGCGCTTTCGACCTTGTCGGCGATGAAGGCATCGATCGCCTCGTCCGACGTGCAATCGGCCCCCGGCTGGATCTCGCGCCCGCGCCACGGGGCAAAGGCCGGCTGCTGGAAGATCTCGCGCGTCAGGCGGACGCAGGCGCGCATTTCCTCCCAGTCGTCGGGGTGGCTCATATAGTTGAACAGGATCTTCGGGTGCTCGCGCGGGTCTGCGCTGCGCAGGGTCACGCTGCCCCGGCTCTTGCTGCGCATCGGCCCGACGTGGGCCTGGAAGCCGTGCTCGGTGGCGAGGCTGGAGCCGTCGTAATTGATAGCCATCGGGAAGAAATGGTACTGGATGTCGGGGTACTTGACCCCCGCCTTGCTGCGGATGAAGCCGCAGCTTTCGAACTGGTTGCTGGCGCCGATACCGCGCCGCAGGAACAGCCATTCGGCGCCGACCAGCGCCTTGCCCAGGAGGTTGGCCTGCCCGAACAGGGTAACCGGCTTGATGCAGGCCATCTGGAAATAGAATTCGAGGTGATCCTGCAGGTTGGCGCCAACGCCGGGCCGATCGGCCAGCACGGGAATGCCGAACCCGGCCAGTTCGGCTGCGGGGCCGATGCCCGACAGCTTGAGCAGCTGGACCGAATTGATCGACCCGCCCGACAGCACCACTTCGCGCCGGGCGTAAACCCGGTGCAGCTGCCCGCCGCGTTCGTATTCGATGCCCACGGCGCGGGCGCCCTCGAACAGCACGCGGTTGGCGAAGGCGTGGCTTTCGACCTTCAGGTTCGCCCGCTTGCGCGCCGGGTAGAGATAGGCCTTGGCTGCGGAACAGCGGGTGCCGTCGCGCACCGTCATGTCCATCCGGCCAAAGCCTTCCTGGCGGAAGCCGTTATAATCCTCGGTCAGCTCGTACCCCGCCTCGCGCGCGGCATCGAGCCAGGCCTGGTGCAGCGGGTTTTTCAACGTACCATAGGTGGTGGACAGCGGGCCATCCCCGCCGCGATAGGCGTTGCCGCCTTCCTTGCGGCTCTCGGCGCGTTTGAAATAGGGCAGCACGTCGGCATAGGCCCAACCGCGCGCGCCTTCCTCGTCCCAGCGCTCGAAATCCAGCGGGTTGCCGCGCACATAGACGAGGCCATTGATCGACGAGGAGCCGCCCAGACCCAGCCCGCGCGGACAGTGCAGGCGGCGGTTGTTAAGGTGCGGCTCCGGCTCCGAATGATAGCCCCAGTTCCACCGCTTGGTGTTCATCGGGTAGGCCAGCGCCGCCGGCATCTGGATGAAGATCGAACGGTCCGACCCGCCCGCTTCCAGCAGCAGCACCTTGTTGCTGCCATCCGCGCTCAGCCGGTCAGCCAGAACGCAGCCGGCCGAGCCGGCGCCAACGATGATGAAATCCCACTCGGCCTCAGTACGGGGCATCGATCGGCTCCAGCGCGACATAGACGCTCTTGAGCTGGGTGAAATGCTCGATCGCCTTGCTGCCGTTCTCGCGGCCCAGACCCGATTGCTTGATCCCGCCGAACGGCAGTTCCACCGGGCAGAAATTGTACTGGTTGATCCAGCAGGTGCCGGCCTCCAGCTGGGCCACCACCCGGTGCGCCCGGGTCAGGTCGTTGGTGAAGACCGCCGCGGAAAGCCCAAATTCGGTGGCATTGGCACGGGCCAGCACCTCGGCCTCGTCCTCGAACTCCAGCACCGCCATCACCGGGCCGAAAATCTCTTCGCGCACGATGGTCATGCTGTCATCGCAATCGGCGAAGATCGCCGGGCGGACGAAATTGCCCCGGCCCAGCCCGCCAGCGGTGACCTGCTCGCCGCCCGTGACCAGCCGCGCGCCCTCGGTCTTGCCCTTCTCGATGTAGCCCAGCACCTTGGCCATGTGCTGCGGCGAGATCAGCGCGCCGACGTGGGTGGCGGGGTCGAGCGGATCGCCGACCACCATCGCCTCGGTCCGCGCGACCAGCCGTTTGAGGAATTCCTCGCGGATCGACTTGTGCACGAAGACCCGGGTGCCGTTCGAGCAGACCTCGCCGGCCGAATAGAAATTGCCGAGCAGCGC
>JAFECL010000083.1:0-3026 GCA_018242165.1 Pseudomonadota bacterium | reverse complement strand
GCATCGGCCATCACCTTGCGCCCGGTGCCAACTTCGCCGGTCAGCGAGATCTTGGCGATGCCGGGGTGGCGGCTCAGCATCTGGCCGGTCGCGGCCTTGCCCTGCACCACCTGGAACAGCCCGTCGGGCAGGCCGGCCTCGGCATAGACCTTGACCATCTCGATCGCGGTCAGCGGGGTCAGTTCGGCGGGCTTGAAGATGAAGGCGTTGCCGCAGGCCAGCGCCGGGGCGCTTTTCCAGCAGGCGATCTGGATCGGGTAGTTCCACGCCCCGATCCCGGCGACCACCCCCAGCGGCTCGCGGCGGGTGTAGCCGAAGCCGGCATTGCCCAGATCGATGTGCTCGCCAGCCAGCGTCGGGGCGATCCCGGCGAAGTATTCGAGGCAGTCGATCCCCGAAACCACGTCGACCACCAGCGTTTCCTGGATCGGCTTGCCGGTATCGAGCGTTTCGATCCGCGCCAGTTCGTCGTTGCGTTCGCGCAGGATATCTGCGGCGCGGCGCAGGATCCTGCCGCGTTCGGTGCCGGTGCGGCGAGCCCAGTCCTTCTGGGCTTCCTTCGCCCGGGCGACGGCGGCGTCGACTTCGGCCTGGCCGGCTTCCTCAAGGGTTGCCAGCACTTCGCCGGTGGCGGGGTTGATCGTATCGAAGTGGCTCATCTCTCACCCATTCACACGCTGCCTTGCCGCCGCGCCCGCATCGGGCGCGGCGGGGCAGGGCTTACTTGCCGAAGTGGACCGTCGCGGTCACGCCCCAGGTGCGGGGCTTGGCATAGACCCCCAGCGTATCGCCCCAGTAGAGCGATCCGTCGAAGGCATAGACCCGATAGGCTCGGTTGAAGAGGTTGTTGACGAAGGCCGCCACGTCGATCCGGCTGCCCTTGGGGGTGAAGCCCACCCGCAGGTTCTCGACATGATAGCCCGCCTCGCGCTCGACGGGTGCGCACATCACGGTGAAGCACGAGCTGGACTGGTACAGCGCGTCGCCCTGCAGGCTGGCCATGCCGCCGGCGAGCGGGAACTCATAGCGGACCAGCGCCGAACCGGTGACGCTGGGCGCCTGCGGCAAGGCATGATCCACCAGCGTGGCGCCGTCGGGCAGCAGCACGTTCTCCACCTTGCTGTCCTGCACCGCGCCCGACAGGCGCAGGGTCAGGCCCTTGATCGGGTGGGTAGCGAAATCGGCCTCCACGCCCTTGACCGTCGCCGGCAGGTTACGGACCACCTGGGTCAGGCCGACCTGCACGAAGGCCTGGTAGTTCTTGTAGTCGTAATAGAAGGCGGCCAGGTTGAGGGTCGTCCCCGGGGCCAGCATGGCCTTCACGCCGAACTCGTAATCGTTCAGCGTTTCAGGACGATAGCCCAGGTTGTTCAGAGTATCGAACAACTGGCTGGGGAAGGGGGTGCCGGTCGAGAAGGTGAACCCGCCCGACTTCGAACCACGGTTGTAGCTGAGGTAGAACAGCATCGCGTCGGTCGGCTTGAAGTCGATTTCGGCGCGGGCGGTCAGGCCGCTGTAGCTGGGGTGGGCGGCGGCCGGGGTGATGGTGACCCCGGGGTTGGCGCCGGCGCCATAGCTCCAGCTGGCCGGGGTATTGGTGCCGGTCAGGTCGTTGTACGAGATGCCGCCCGGCCCGAAATGCAGGTTCAGCGCGTAGAGCGGCAGGGTCTGCACGGCGGTGTAGTCACCCACCTTGTGGTCATGCCAGTAGCGCAGGCCGCCGATCAGCTTGAACTTGTCCGACAGCTTGTATTCGTCCTGCGCGAAGAAGGCGAAGCTTTCGGTGCGCTGGGTGAAGCTGACATCGGGGTCGTAGCCGTCGAACGGGGTGGCATACTTGGCCTTGTACTGGCCCGAGATCAGCATCCCGAAGCCGCCCAGCACGAGGAAGTTGTTGGCCGACTTGGTCGACAGCCGGACTTCCTGCGACATCTGGTTGACCCGGGCATCCTGGAAGAAGACCGTGCCCGAGGCATAGCACAGCGTGCTCGCGGCCGGGGCCGGGCAGGGCTGAGGCACGGGGTTCGACGACGAGCCGACGCCGGTGTAGGGCTGTTCCGGCGGGCCGTCGCCGCTCTCGATGTAGAACTTCTTGAGGTGCTGGTAGTCGCTGACCGAGACCACATCCCACGCCCCGATCCGCGCGTCGAGCCGCAGCGTGGCGCCGAACATCTTGCGATCGACGTAGGCCGCGCCGGTGCCGGCGGTCGACCAGGGATTGCCGCCCTGCGACGGGGTGATCGCCGGGTTGTAATAGCCATTGCCGGCGGTGCCGGTCACGCCCCAGTAGGCGCAGGTATCGGTTTTGCCGAGGAATTCGCCCTGGAACTGGGCGTTGGGGCAGGCCGGGGCATAGGTGTAGACGCCGGCCTGGCGTTCCTTGTTGGCCTCCGAATAGCGCAGCGTCAGCTTGGCCTTCAGATCGCTGCTGGGGCTCCAGGCGAGGATCCCGCGCATCGCCCAGTGATTGTTGGCGCCACGGTCGGGCTGGCCGGGGGTGATGTTGTGGATATAGCCATCGTCGCGGTCATAGATGCCCGAAATGCGCGCACTGAGCGTATCGCTGAGCGGGCCCGAGATGGCGCCTTCCAGCACCGTCTGGTTGTAGCGGCCATAGGTGCCGGTGACATAGCCATCGAGGTGGCTGGTCGGCTGGGTCGAGATGAACTGCACCGCGCCGCCGGTGGCGTTGCGGCCGAACAGCGTGCCCTGCGGCCCTTTCAGCACCTCGACCCGGTCGATANNAGCGTGCCCTGCGGCCCGCGCAGCGCTTCGGTCCGCGCCAGATCAAAGACCGGGAACGAGGCCGTGGTGATCGAACTGGCGTAGCTGTCATCCTGATAGACCGCGACCGGCGGCTCCTGCTGGTCGCCATAGTCGTTCTGCGACACACCGCGCATGTTGAACACCACCTGCGACGAGGAATAGGCGTTGAACTTGAGGTTCGGGATGGCGCGGACCAGATCGGTGGCGTTGGTGATGTTCAGCGCCTTGAGGTCCTGCTTGGTCACCACCGAAACGGCGAT
>JAFECL010000082.1 GCA_018242165.1 Pseudomonadota bacterium | reverse complement strand
GTCGGCGATCACGGCGGGGTTGCGTGGATCGTCTTCGGGGATCCCGGCCTCGACCTTGCCGACCAGATCGGCGCCGACGTCGGCGGCCTTGGTGAAGATGCCGCCGCCGAGACGGGCGAAGATCGACACCAGCGAGGCGCCCAGCGCCAGCGCAGTCAAGGCGGTGACCACCACGCGGTCATTCGCGGCGTGGCCGGCGGGGCCAGTCAGGTACCAGAAGAAGCCCGCGATCGCGAGCAGGGCAAGCCCGGCCACCAGCATGCCGGTGATCGCACCGGCGCGGAAGGCCAGGGTCAGGCCCTGCTGCAGCCCCGACTGCGCGGCGGCGGCGGTGCGGACGTTCGAGCGCACCGAGACGTTCATCCCGATGAAGCCCGCCGCGCCCGATAGCACCGCGCCCAGCACGAAGCCGGTGGCCGAAACCGTACCCAGCGTGGCGAAAACGATCACCGCCACCACGACGCCAACGATGGCGATGGTGGTGTACTGGCGCTTCAGGTAGGCTTGCGCGCCTTCCTGGATCGCGGCGGCGATTTCCTGCATTTTGGCGTTACCCGCCGGTGCCCCCAGCACCTGGCTGCTGGTGACGGCGCCGTAAACCACGGCGGCCAGGCCCAGCAGGATGGCAATGGTCACAAGACTCACTGTGTGTCCCCCTATCTCCCACGGCGGGACAGCCCGCCGCGCTCTCGTAAAAGCCCGCAGGGCCTAACGGCAAAGGGCGGGGGCGGCAAGCGGAAAACCGGGGTTTTCAGCCGTGCAGGTAGCCAAGGTGGCTGGCTTCGCCCAGCGGCTCGTCATCCAGCAGCAGCGGGGCGCTGCCGGCGGGCATGGCAGTGCCGATGCAGTGGGCCGGAACCGGCGCGGTGGCGCCCGCCGGCAGGGTGAACAGCAGCTGGTAATCCTCGCCCCAGCGCAGCGCCTCGGCCCGGCGTTCGGGGGGGCAGGCGAGGGGGACGGCGGCGCCGTCGATGGCCAGGGTGACCCCGCTGGCCCGGGCCATCCGCAGGGCATCGAGCAGCAGCCCATCGGACACATCCATCATCGCGGTGGCCTGCGGCGCCAGCGCGCGGCCCTCGGCCAGCAGCGCAACGGGGCGGGTATAGGGCAGGGGATCGCCGGGCGCGCCCTTCAGCGCCTCCAGCCCCAGCATCGCGCCGCCCACCGGGCCGGTCAGCCACAGCGCATCGCCGGCGCGCACCCCGTCACGTCCCGGCACCGGGCGGTGGGTGGCGCGGCCCAGCGCGGTCAGCCCCAGCGCCTGCGGCCCGGTGCCGGCCACCGTGTCCCCGCCCAGCAGCGGTACCTGGTAGTGGGCCAGCACTGCGGCCAGGCCTTCGGCAAAGCGGGCATCGTCGGGGCCCAGCTGATAGCCCAGCAGGACGCCCAGCGGCTCGGCGCCCTTGGCGGCAAGGTCGGACAGGTTGGTGGCAACCAGCTTCCAGGCAAGGTCGGCGGGATCCTGATCGGGCAGGAAATGGGTGCCCGCCAGCATCGCGTCGTGGGTCAGGATCAGCGTTTCGCCGCCCAGTTCCAGCACCGCGCAATCATCGTTCAGGCCGCGCGCGGCAGGGTGCGTGGCCAGCGCGCGGAGGCGGTCGATGAAGGACGCCTCGCGGCTCAGCGCCGCACGTCCTTCGCCACGGCATCGAGCACGCCGTTGACGAATTTCGCCTCGCGCGGCTCGAAGAAGGCGTGGGCGACATCGACATATTCGCTGATCGCGCTGGCCTTGGGCACATCGGCGCGGGCGAGCAGCTCGTAGGTGCCGGCGCGCAGCACCTGCAGCATCGTCCGGTCGAGCCGGGCGAGGCTCCAGCCCTCGGCCAGCTTGGCGGTCAGCAGCGCGTCGATCTCGTCGGCGCGGGCCAGCACGCCCTTCACCACATCGTCGAAGAAGGCGACCTCGGCCTCGGCGAACTGCAATTCGTCGATCTCCGCGCCCAGCCGGTGGCGGTGGAATTCGTCGAGCAATTGGGCCAGCGGGGTGCCTTCCATGGCCTGCTGGTACAGCGCCTGGACGGCGGCAAGGCGCGCGGCGGCGCGGGGCTTGACGGTGCTCATATCCCCAGCCTCGTTTCGACCGAGCGGGCATGGGCGGGCAACCCCTCGGCCTCGGCCAGGGCGATCGCGGCGGGGCCGATCGCCCGCAGCGCCGCCTCGTCCAGTTCGATAAAGCTCGTCCGTTTCATGAAGTCCAGCACGGAAAGTCCTGATGAAAAACGTGCCCGGCGCCCGGTGGGCAGCACGTGGTTGGGCCCGGCGACGTAATCGCCGATCGCCTCTGGCGTGTGGCGGCCAAGGAAGACCGAGCCGGCGTGGCGGATCTGCGCGAACAGGGCCTGCGGGTCGGCGCAGGCGATCTCGACGTGTTCGGCGGCCAGCGCATTGGCCAGCGCCGGGGCTTCGGCGCCGAGGTCGGCCACCTCGATGATCACCCCGTGCTCGTTCCAGCTTGCCGCGGCAGTGCGCGCGGTGGGCAGCAGGGCCAGTTCCACGCCGATCCGGTCGGCCACGGTATCGGCGAAGACCGGATCGTCGGTGATCAGGATCGACTGCGCCGCCGGGTCATGCTCGGCCTGGCTCAGCAGGTCGGCGGCGATCCATTCGGGGTCGTTGGCGCCATCGGCGATCACCAGGATCTCGCTGGGGCCGGCGACCATGTCGATCCCCACCACCCCGTAAAGCTGGCGCTTGGCCTCGGCCACCCAGGCGTTGCCCGGGCCGGTGATGACATCAACCGGCTGGATCCGCCGGGTGCCATAGGCCATGGCCGCCACCGCCTGGGCCCCGCCGATCCGCCACACCTCGTCCACCCCGGCAAGGTGCGCGGCGGCCAGCACCAGCGGGTTCACCACGCCCTTGGGGGTCGGCGTGCAGACCACCAGCCGCCCTACCCCGGCGACCTTGGCGGGGATCGCGTTCATCAGCAGCGAGCTGGGATAGGCGGCACGCCCGCCCGGAACGTAAAGCCCGGCGGCATCGACCGCGCGCCAGCGCGCGCCCAGCCGCACCCCCGTGGCGTCGGTCTCGTCGCGATCGACCGGCTTCTGCGCCTCGTGATAGGCGCGGATCCGCTGGGCGGCGAGTTCGAGCGCGGCGCGCAGGTCGGGGTTGAGATCCTCGAAAGCCTCGGCGCAGGCCTCGGGGGCGATCCGCCAGTTCTCGTTGCTGGCCAGCGAATGGCCGTCAAAGCGCTGGGTCAGCTCGGCCAGCGCCGCATCGCCGCGCAGCGCGACATCCTTGAGGATCAGCGAAACGTCGCGGGCGACATCCTCGCCGCTCTCGCGCCGGTCCCGGACCAGGCGGCGGAAGGCAGCATCGAAGCCCGGATCGCGGGAAGACAGGCGCTGCATCACGCCGCCTCGCGCGGGGCCATGGCCGCACGGAACGCCTCGACCAGCGCGCCCAGCCGCGGGTCGGTCTTGTAGGCGGCGCGGTTGACGATCAGCCGGGCGGAAACCTGCAGAATCACCCCGGTTTCGGCGAGGCCGTTGTCTTTCAGGGTGCGCCCCGACGAGACGAGGTCGACGATCCGGCCGGCGAGGCCAAGGCCCGGCGCCAGTTCCATCGCCCCGTTCAGCTTGACCACTTCGGCCTGGATGCCCTGCCGCTCGAAATGGCGGCGGGTGAGGTTGGGGTACTTGCTGGCCACCCGCAGGTGGCTGGCACCATCGAGCGGTTCGGCGCCCGTGCCCACCGGCTCGGCAACCGACAGCCGGCAATGGCCGATCTGCAGATCGACCGGGGCATAGAGGTCCGGGTAGGCGAATTCCTCGACCACGTCCGAGCCGACGATCCCGGCCTGCGCCGCGCCATGGGCGACAAAGGTGGCGACATCGAAGGCGCGCACCCGGATCAGGCGGGCGTCGGACCCCTCGCAGGCGAAGGACAGCGCCCGGCTGGCCTTGTCGTGAAACGCCGCCTCGGGCACCAGCCCGGCGCGTGCCATAAGCGGCAGCGCCTCGTCCAGGATGCGGCCCTTGGGCACGGCAAAGGTCAGCGGCTTGGTCATTGCGCGGCGTTTAGGCGGGCGGCGGGCAAAGGGCAAGCAGCCGGCGCGATTCCGCTTGTGCAGCGCACAAAACAGGCGCAGGCAGTTTCGCAGATGCGGTATGGGGAGACCTGCTATGGCCGACGTCTATCAGTTCATCGACATCACCGCGAAGGGCGAGGGCATCGTGGCCGCCGCCTTCGATAACCAGGTGGCCTATTGCCGGGCCGCCGGGGCGCCGGTGACCGCGCGGGTCTGCGCGGCGCTGCGCGATCTGGTCGAAAGCGGCGCGGGCGGGGCGGTGCTGGCGGCAGCGCGGGCCTGGCCGGGCGCGCCGCTGGCCGATGCGCTGCCATTGCGGATCGCTGGCGGCCTTCACGCGCTGCACCTCTCGGGCCGCGCACCGCAACTGGCACCGATCTACGCCGATGCCGGGGAGGTGGACGACATGGCGCTGATCGGCGCCGCGCTGCGCGATCACGAGGCCGAGCTGCTGCCCTGGCTCGACGGTCCGCCGCAGACCAACGAGGCCGGGCGTTCGGCCAATTTCATCGCTGCGCTGCTGTGGCTGGCCGGGCAGGGCCTGCCGCCGCGCTTCGAACTGCTGGAAATCGGGTCATCCGCCGGGATCAACCTGATGCTTGACCGCTATCGCTACGAACTGGGCGGGGTGGGCGTGGGGCCGGCGGATGCGGCGATGCGGATCTGCCCGCAATGGCAGGGGGCGGCGCCCCCCGCCGGGCCGGTCACCATCACCGGCGCGCGGGGTTGCGATGTCGCCCCCGTCGACCTGACCGACCCGGCGCAGGCGCTGCGCCTCAAGGCCTATGTCTGGCCCGAGCACACCGAACGGTTCGTCCGGATCGAGGCGGCGATTGCCGAGGCCCGCCGCCAGCCGCCCGAGCTGGTGGCGATGAACGCCGCCGATTTCGTCGAGGAGGCACTGGCCCGCCCGCAGGCTACCGGCACCACCCGGGTGCTGATGCATTCGATCGTCTGGCAATATGTGCCCGACGATCAGCAGGCGCGGGTGACGGCGGCGATGGAGGCAGCCGGAGCGGCGGCCGGCCCGGACCGGGCGCTGGCCTGGGTGGCGCTGGAGGCCAACCGCGTGCTGCATCTGCATGAACTGGTGGTGCGCCGCTGGCCCGGCGACGGCGAGCCGAGCCTGCTGGCGCGCGCGCACCCCCACGGCGCGAGCGTCGACTGGCTGGTGGCCTAACCGATCACCACCGAATGGCGGCCATCGGCCTTGGCGCGTTGCAGCGCCAGATCGGCCGCGCGCAGTGCCATGCGCGGATCGCCGTCGAGCGATACCTCGGCAATCCCGCAGGAAATGCTGACCCGCGCGCCCGGCGCGGCGTCCAGCCCGGTGGCGACGATGACGTCGCGCAGGTGTTCCAGCCGGGTCTGCACTAGCGAGGCCCCGGCACCGGGGAAGGTCAGGATGAATTCCAGCCCGCGGTTGCGCGAGAGGTAGCAGGTGCTCTGTCCCAGCCCGGCCAGCTGCGCGGCGACATGGCAGACCACCGCGTCACCCCCGTCCAGCCCATGGGCCCGGTTGATCGGATCGAGCCCGTCGATATCGACGAAGGCCACCGTCAGGTGCTCGCGCTTCAGCTGGGCGTTGGCACAGGCCAGCGGGAAGGCCACCTCGAAACTGGCGCGGCCCGGCAGGCCGGTCAGCTTGTCGGCATCGCCGGCGGCGGCCACCGGCACCGGGCCGGCGGCGGGCTGGCGCTTGCGCCGCTTGCCCTTGCGGGTATCGCGCAGTTCCAGCGTGTTGCCCAGCTCGTCCATCTGATAGTCGTGGCGGATCTGCTGCATGTAGGCGTTGATCTCGGCCTCGGTATCGAGGTGGTCGATCGGGAAGCGGGCCACCACGACATCGTCGCGGGTGTCAACCAGGAACAGGAAGGCCCCTTCGATCGCCTGGGTTACCTGCAGCAGGTTGAACCCCTCGGCCAGATGCCACGCGTTGCGATCCCAGCTGACGATCGCACGGTCGCAATAGCGGCATTCGCTGCGGAACACACCGTCGCGGTTGCGCCGTCCCGATTGCAGCGGGACGTGCTTGCGGGTGAACCAGCACTGGGTCAATGCAAGCATGGCGGGCGTTGCGCGTGGCACCTCCGAAAGGGTCGATCGGATGTGTCTTAGCGCGGGGGGATGGTTAATTGGTGCTTTGCCCTATCCGGGTATTTACGGATGCCCGGACGCGGCGGGTTCTTCCCCCAGCGCCGGCGCATTGACCGAGCCGGTCCGCTCCAGTTTGCCCCAGCTGGTGCCCACCCCGCGCACTGCGGCATTCACGGCGCGGATCACCACCGAATACATCAGCTGGCGGTAAACGAAGCGCTGCGCCAGCAGCAGCAGCACCGGGAAATGCTTCTCGCGCGGATCGCCGCGATAGGCGATCCAGCCGCAGACGAGATCGACCGAGGTAAAGGCAATCCAGTAGGCACCCATCCGCAGCACGTCGGTCTGGGTCTGGGCCCAGCCGTGCTGGAACACGCGCATCGCCGTGCCGACGATCGAGACGATCAGCGCAAGGTCGATCGCCGGCGAGATCATCGCGAACACGATCTGGAACAGCCAGGCCTGCGGCACGCCCACGAAGGCCAGACCCGCCGGCTTGCGCTTGGCCGTGATCTTGCGGTGCTTCCACAGGCATTGCAGCGTGCCGTAAGACCAGCGGAAGCGCTGCTTGGCCAGCGCGGCGAAGGTTTCGGGCGCCTCGGTCCAGGCCACCGCGTCCTCGTCGTAGGCCACCTTCCACTTCTTGCGCTGGATCGCGATGGTCAGGTCCTGGTCTTCGGCCAGGGTATCCTCGGGATAGCCGCCGACGTCTTCCAGCGCGCTGCGGCGCCAGGCCCCCACCGCGCCGGGCACCACCATGATCGCGTCGAAGCGGGTCAGCGCCTTGCGCTCGATGTTCTGGGCGGTGACATATTCCACGCCCTGCCAGCGGGTGACCAGGTTGATCCGGTTGCCCACCTTGGCATTGCCTGAAACCGCGCCGATCCTCGGGTCGACGAACCAGCGGACCAGCCGGGTGATCGTTTCCGGTTCGAACTGGGTATCGGCATCCAGCGCGACGATGATTTCGCCTTCGGCCAGCGCCAGGGCGCGGTTCAGTGCCTTGGCCTTGCCCCCGTTCTCCATGGTCAGCAGGCGGACACGGGGGTTGTTGCCGTGGGCCTCGTGCACGATCGCGCTGGTCCGGTCCTTCGAGCCATCGTCGGCGACGATCACGTCGAGATAGGGATAGGTCGATTCGAGGATCCGCCGGACCGAAGCGCCGATCACCCGCTCCTCGTTGTAGGCGGGGATGATCACCGTCACCTTGGGCCGGAAGGTGGCATCGGGCATCGGCGTCGCGCGGCTGGGGCGCAGGCTGGCCAGCGCCACCATGCTCACCGCGCGGATGATCCCCAGCGCGATGGCAAAGAAGAAGATCCAGTTCAGCGCGGTGATGGTGAAACCGATCAGCGAGAAGGCAAACACGTCGGCCCGCACCGCGAACAGGTTCACCCCCGACAGCGGCGGCATCACCTGATCGTGCTTCAGCCCGGCCAGTTCGGCCACCGAGACGAAGCGATAGCCCTGCCGCTGCAAGCCCTCGATGATCGCGGGCAGCGCCGCCACGGTCTGCTCGCGGTTGCCGCCGCCATCGTGCAGCAGGACGATGTTGCCGCTGTGGGTGGGGGTGGCGCCCATGACCTGGGTCAGCGTTTCGTTGACGATGGCCGGCACCCCGGGGTGCTTCCAGTCGCCCGGATCGACGTGCAGGCCGACCACGGTATAGCCATGGTCCTGCGCCTGCAGCGCCGGGCCGATCTCGTCCGCCGTGGTCGGCTCGGCGTCGCCGAAATAGGGCGCGCGGAACAGCCGCAGCGAGCGGCCGGTATAGGCCTCGACCAGCCGCTGGGTGGTGTTCAGCTCGAGGTTGACGCCCGGGCTGCTTTCCAGCGCCATGTTGGGATGGGTATAGCTGTGGTTGCCCAGCTCGTAGCCATCGCGCACGATCCGTTCCAGGATCCCGCGGTTGGCGACGCCGTTCTCACCGATAATAAAAAAGGTGCCAGGCACCTTGTATTGTTCGAGGATGGTCAGGATCTGGGGGGTCCACTTGGGATCGGGGCCGTCGTCGAAGGTCAGCGCCACCAGCTTGTCGCGCGCGCCGGTGCGCTCGACCACATAGGGGGTGGGCAGGTCGGTGTAGGTCACCCCGGCGACCAGCCCGGTGGCCTTGTCGAACCTGACCTGCCGGCTGCCCGACGAGGGGGTGTGGGTGATCCGCAGGATCTCGCCCTGGCCGCGCACATCGACATTGGTATCCTGAGCGATCTGGTCCAGCTGCGGCTCGGTGCCCCTGCGCCAGGCCGCAACCGCCTGCCAGAAGCCCGGGTCCTCCGAGCCCAGCCGCCACAGCGCGACCGAGGGCAGGTTCATTTTGGAGAGGATCTTCAGCTGGTTCCACGTCGCCGCGGCGTCGAGCATCCAGACCTCGTGCCGGCTGCCGTCCTGCAGATAGTCGAAGCCACTGTTCCCCACATTGGGCAGGTAGGTGATCTTCGATCCCGAATCGTGCGCCGCCAGCCAGGCTTCCTCGATCGTCAGCCCTTCCGATTTGCCATCGTGCCAGTCATAGGCATAGGAGCCCAGCGCGATGATCGCCTTGTCGGCCGGCACCCCCTGCATCGCGCTGGCGACGCGCTGGTAGAACCAGTCGTTCGAGGCGATCGGCCCGGCCGCGCCCCCGCCATAGTGCTCGTCATAGGCCATCAGGAAGACCTTGTCGGCCACCTGGGCAAAGGCCTTCACGCTCCAGTCCGGATTGGCGATCGGCACCGTTACCGCCACCAGCCGGCCATGCTTGTCGAAATCGGCGTTGGTTTCGGCGATCAGCTGGCGGTAGGGGGCCAGCAGTTCGGGCGGCAGGGCCTCGAAATCATAGACCACCCCGGCATCGCCGCTCTTGTCGAGATAGGCTTCGAGGTGGGCGATGAAGGCCTTGCGCTTGGCCGGATCGCGCAGCAGCGCGCGGGTGGCATCGCCGGCGAAATCATCCTTGATGACGTTCTGGACCATCGGCACCACCAGCGGGTGGTGCAGGTTGCTGGCGATGATCCGGCGCATCGCGCGGTCTTCGTTTTCGTGGAGGTTGCCGGCCTTGTCGATGGCGAGCGTGGTCGGCACCACCCAGTCGAGCTGGCCGATCGAGCGGACCAGCGCCGGGGCCGAATTGTCCGACCAGGTGGGATAGAACCCGACGGTGATGGGCGGACCGCCGCGCCCCCGGTTGACATAGCGCGACTTGGCCGAGCCCGAGAACAGGCTGGAGATGCTGTGGCTGATCTGGGCCACCTGGGTCCGGAAACGCAGCGGGCCGCGCCGTTCGAAGCCCAGCGGCAGCGGCGAGGGGCTGGGAATGGTCACCACGGTGCTGGCAAAGCCCAGCGCCAGCAGGACCAGCCCGATCAGCGCCAGGAACAGGCCACGCTTGGTCCAGCGGCGGCGTTTGCCGGTGGGGTCGAAGAAGATCGGCTTGGCCACGGGGGGCTTGGCTCCGGCAACGGGTTTGCGGCCGGCCTGGCCGCAGGCCTCGCCTCTACTGCGCCTTGCGCGTCGCCGCAATCACCGCCGCGCGCGGATTGCGCAAGGGGGCGTTGAAAGCCGGGCTATGCGCGGGGGCAAAATTCTCTATCTTGGTGATTGAGAATGGATGCGGCAGCAGGGGCGGCGCGGTGGTTCGGGCGCGACGGCGGTTCCGGGCCGTGGCATAACCGGCTGGCGTTGCCGCAGGAGCATGATTCGATGGGGATTGAGCATTTCGATCTGCTGCACGCCGTGGCCGGCCTGATGGTCGGCGTGGCCGTGGGCCTGACCGGGGTGGGCGGCGGATCGCTGATGACCCCGGTGCTGGTCCTGCTGTTCGGGGTCTCGCCGCAGACCGCGGTGGGCACCGACCTGATCTTCGCCGCCAGCACCAAGACGGTCGGCTCGGCGGTGCATGGCTGGCGCGAGACGGTCGACTGGCGGATCGTGCGGCGGCTGGCCACCGGCAGCCTGCCGGCGGCCTTCATCACGCTCTACTGGCTCGGCTCATCGGCGAAACTGGGCAAGGATGCCCAGCATGTCGTGCTGCTGGTGCTGGCCAGCATGCTGCTGCTGACGGCGCTGGCGGTGATCTTCCAGCGCCAGCTGATCTCGCTCGCCCGCCGCCGCCGCCACAGCGAGGACGTGGCCGAGGCCCGCGCCTGGCCCACCGTGCTGCTGGGGGCGCTGATCGGGGTGGTGGTGTCGATCTCGTCGGTCGGGGCCGGGGCGATCGGGGTCACCGCGCTGCTGATGCTCTATCCCGGCCTGCCGCTGGCGCGGATCATCGGGTCCGACATCGCCCACGCCGTGCCGCTGACCCTGGTGGCCGGGGTGGGCCACTGGCTGATCGGCGATGTCAATCTGGTCCTGCTGGGCAACCTGCTGGTCGGCTCGGTGCCGGGGGTGGTGGTGGGCAGCCTGCTGGCCACCCGCGCCTCGGACAACTGGCTGCGCCCGGCGCTGGCCGCGGTGCTGCTGGTGTCGGGCTGGCAGCTGATGGTCAAGGCCACTGCGCCGGTGAAGGCGGAGAAGGTGCTGGCAGGGAAGGTGGGGCGCTGAGGCTCAGGCCGCCAGCTTCAGCTCCATCCGTTCCCAGATTTCCACCAGCGCCTGAGTCAGGTCGACCATCATCGCCTCGGTATGGGCCGGGCCGGGGGTGAAGCGCAGGCGTTCGGTGCCGCGCGGCACGGTCGGGAAGTTGATCGGCTGGACGTAGACGCCGTATTCGGCGAGCAGGATGTCCGAGACCTTCTTGGCCTTGACCGGATCGCCGACCATCAGCGGCACGATATGGGTGGTGCTGGGCATCACCGGCAACCCGGCTTCGGCGAACAGGCGCTTCAGCGTCGTGGCGGCGGCCTGCTGGGCATCGCGCTCGGCGCTGCTCTCCTTGAGGTGCCGCACTGAGGCGAGCACGCCCGCGACCAGCACCGGCGAGAGGCTGGTGGTGAAGATGAAGCCCGGAGCATAGGAGCGGATCACGTCGACGATCCGGCTGTCGGCCGCGATATAGCCGCCCATCACGCCAAAGGCCTTGCCCAGCGTGCCTTCGATGATGTCGATCCGGTGCGCGGCATTGTCGCGATCGGTGATCCCGCCGCCGCGCGGGCCATACATGCCCACCGCATGCACTTCATCAATGTAGGTAAGGGCGTTGTACTTTTCGGCCAGGTCGCAGATCGCGTGGATCGGGGCGACATCGCCGTCCATCGAATAGACCGATTCGAAGGCGATCAGCTTGGGCAGCAGCGGATCGGTCTCGGCCAGCAGCGCCTCGAGATGCTCGAGATCGTTGTGGCGGAACACCTTCTTTTCGGCGCCCGAATTGCGGATGCCGGCGATCATGCTGGCGTGGTTCAGCTCGTCGGAAAAGATCACGCAGCCGGGCAGGATCTTGGCCAGGGTCGAGAGCGTCGCGTCGTTCGAGACATAGCCGCTGGTGAACAGCAGCGCGCCGTCCTTGCCGTGCAGGTCTGCCAGCTCGGCCTCAAGATCGACGTGGTAATGGGTGTTGCCGCCGATGTTGCGGGTGCCGCCCGAGCCGGCGCCGACATCGTGCAGCGCCTCTTCCATCGCGGCGATCACCTTGGGGTGCTGGCCCATCGCGAGGTAATCGTTGCTGCACCACACCGTGATCGGCTTGGGCCCGTTATGGCCGTGGAAGCAGCGCGCGTTGGGATAGGCGCCCTTGTTCCGCAGGATGTCGATGAAGACCCGGTAGCGACCTTCGGCGTGGAGCCGCTCGATCGCGGCATCGAAAACCTGGTTGTAGTTCACGGCTGGCCAGACTCACGAGGCTTGGGGGGTGGCGCGGCCATGGCCCATAAACCACCCCCATGGAATTGACCAGCGTCAAACCGGGGGCAGGATCAGTTGCGCGACGGTGGCGTGTCGCTGAAATCGGCCATGATCCCCAGGTGGCCCGGCGCGCCGGCGATGGTGCGCCAGTCGTGCCCGCCCAGCACCACCATGCCCGGCGCCTCGCGGTGCCACTGGCGGATGGTTGCCAGCCAGGCGAAGACGGCGGCACGGTCTTCGGGCGGGCCGGCGAGATACTGGCTGAACAGGCGCGAACGGCCGCGCAGTTCCTGCCAGTTCGCGGCCATCGAGGAAATGTCGCCGGCGAACAGGTATTCGCGGCCATTGGCCAGCCGGACATAGATCATCTGGCTGCCGGGCGTATGGCTGGGGGCGGGGATCACCACCACCCCCGGTGCCACCGCCTGCGGCGCGCCCAGATGGATCGCCGGGGCGGGCAGCGGCAGGCCGCGCGGCCAGTCCAGCGTGGCGGCAATCGGGCTAGGCGGCAGCTGGCCCGGGTTGAGGCGGGCCTTGGCCAGCAGCGCGCCGCCGCCGGGCCCTGACAGTTGCGCGACGAACCCGCCGATGTGATCGAAATGCTCGTGGGTGAACAGCACCAGCGCGGCCTCGCCCAGCCACCGGTTGATATGGGCCTGGCCGGGGGCGTCATAGTTTTCCAGCCCCAGTTTGGCGGCGCCGGCCGGGGTGGTGCCGCTGTCGATCAGGATCGGGGCATGGCCCGGCACCTCCAGCCGGTAGGCGATGATCCCGATCAGCCGCGGCTTGAGGCCGCTGCCGGCCACCAGCACGTCGCGCGGGGCAAAGCGCCAGCCGGCCAGCTCGGCGCCGATCGCGGTGGGGGCGGGGCCGGGCATGCTGGCGGCCAGCGAACGCAGCGTGGTGATCGAGATCGGGAAGGGCTGGGGATTGCCCGGCCGGTTGTCGATCATCAGCCACCAGAAGGGCAGCACCACCAGCACCAGCAGGGCCACAATTGCCCGGTTGATCCAACGCAGCATGGGTTCAGAACCTTTCGATCGTGGCCAGCCCATAGCTGGCCAGCGCGGCGGCCAGTGGCCCCGGGTCGGCGGTAACGACGGCCCGGTCAGGGATGGAACGCGCCATCGCCTGCCCCTCGGTCAGGTAGGCGATCCGCCGGGCGATGCCCACTGCGCCATCCACCAGCGCCATCCCGGGGCCGAAGGCTGCGGCCAGTTCGTCGCGCAGCAGCGGGAAATGGGTGCAGGCCAGCACCACGGTGTCGACCTCGGCGCCGTGCGGCTGATCGCGCAGCCCGGCCACCGCCCGGGCGATTGCCCCCTGGTCCACCGGCAGCCCGCGCAATTTGGCCTCGGCCGCAGCGACCAGTTCGGGTGCGGCATGGCGCAGCAGGTGCTTGCCCTGGGCAAATTCGGCCTCCAGCCGGTCGACATAGGCCTGACGGATCGTCGCCTCGGTGCCCAGCAGGCCGATCGCCCCGCTGCGGGTGGCCAGCGCGGCGGGCTTGATCGCCGGCACCGTGCCCACGATCGGCACCTCCAGCACCTCGCGCACCATGCCCAGCGCGATGGTGCTGGCGGTGTTGCAGGCGATGCAGATCAGCCGGGGATGGAACCGCTCGGCCATCCGCCCCAAGAGGCCGCAGACCCGCGCGGCAACCTGCGCCTCGGTCTTGCTGCCATAGGGCAGGCCGGCCAGATCGGCGGCGTAGAGCACCGGGGCAGCTGGCAGTTCGCGGCGCAATTCGGCCAGTACCGACAGGCCGCCGACCCCCGAATCGAACAGCAGCACAGGCGCATCGGGGGCGGGCGGGGTAACGGACATGGGGCTATCTAGCGGGGCAGGCGGGCAAAAGGGAAGTGGGGGCTTCGCAGCGACGCGGCGGCGCCCTATGCTGCCCGCCGAACGGAGGGGCGAAGATGCAGGAATTGGTGGCATTGCTGGTGGGCTATCTGCTGGGCTCGATCCCCTTCGGCCTGCTGCTGGCGAAGATCGGCGGGGCGGGCGATATCCGCCAGATCGGCTCGGGCAACATCGGCGCGACCAATGTGCTGCGCACCGGGCGCAAGGGGCTGGCGGCGGCAACGCTGGTGCTCGATGGGCTGAAGGGCGCAGCGGCGATGCTGCTGGTGGGGCACTTCATCGGCGGGATCGATCCGGTGCTGCTTGCCGCGCTGGGGGCGATGCTGGGCCACTGCTTTCCGGTGTGGCTGGGCTTCAAGGGGGGCAAGGGCGTGGCGACCATGCTTGGCGTCAGCCTGATGGCTGATTGGCGGGTCGGGTTGGTCTGCGCGCTGGTCTGGCTGGGCACGGCGCGGTTGTCGCGAATCAGCTCGCTGGGCGGCATGGCCAGCGCGGTGGCCGCACCGGTGGCGGCCTGGGCACTCGACATGCCGGCGGTGGCGGCGGCCTTTGCCCTGATGGCCGCACTGGTTGTCTTCCAGCACCGCGCCAACATTGCCCGCCTGCGCGCCGGGACCGAGCCGCGGATCGGCCAGAAGTGAACCTTTCGGCCGAGCAGTTTGCCCGCATCCGCCTGCTGCGGACGCCCAACATCGGCCCGGCATCCTATCGCCAGTTGCTCGCCCGGTTCGGATCGGCGGGGGCCGCGCTCGAGGCTTTGCCGGACATGGCCGCGCGCGGCGGGGGCCGGCACCGCACCGTGCCCGAAGGCGTGATCGCCGCCGAGGTGGCGCGGGTGGACAAGGCCGGTGCGCGCTATCTGTTCCACGATGCGCCCGATTATCCCCCGCTGATGGCCCGTGCCGCCGGGGCGCCGCCGGTGTTGATCGCGCGGGGCGATCCGGCGCTGGCTACGCGCACCCCGGTGGCGGTGGTGGGCGCGCGCAATGCCTCGGCCGCGGCGCTCAAGCTGGCGCGGATGCTGGGGGCAGATCTGGCCCGGGCCGGGCATGCGGTGGTCTCGGGGCTGGCGCGGGGGATCGACGGGGCCGCGCACCGCGCCGCGCTGGCCGCCGGGGGGGCGGGCACCGTGGGGGTGATCGCCAGCGGAATCGACATCGCCTATCCCCCTGAACACGCCGAACTGCAGGAGCAGATCGCCGCCGAGGGCCTGCTGCTGACCGAACTGCCCCCCGGCACCGAGCCGACCAACCGCCACTTCCCCGCGCGCAACCGGATCATCGCGGCGATGGCGGCGGGCACCGTGGTGGTCGAGGCGGCGCCCAAGTCGGGCTCGCTGATTACCGCGCGGCTGGCGGGCGAATTCGGGCGCGAGGTGATGGCGGTGCCGGGCAGCCCGCTCGACCCCCGGGCGCTGGGCTGCAACCAGCTGATCCGCGAAGGCGCGATCCTGGTCCAGCGCGCCGAGGATGTGATCGAGCTGGTCACTAGCTTTCACGGCACTCCGCGCAGCACTTTCCGTGAAGAGGGTCCGCTGGCCTTCGATTTCACCGAGGAAGCGGCAGAGGCGGCGGACGGGCCGGCACCCGATCCAGACCGGATCGCCGCGCTGCTGACCGCCGCGCCGGTAGCGGTGGACGAACTGGTCCGCCTCTCGGGCGCGGGGGCCGGGGCGGTGCAACTGGCGCTGATCGAACTCGAGCTGGCCGGGCGACTGACCCGCCACGCCGGCGGAAAGGTAAGCATGGGATGAGTGAACGGACGACGGGCTGGCTGTTTCGTGGCGCGGCAATCTATGGCTTTCTTGGCCTGCCGCCGCTCTATCTCTGGCCGCTGCCGGCCACCGGGGCAGAGTTCCAGCTGGGGTTCATCGGACTGGCACTGGTGTTCCAGGCGCTGTTCTGGATGATCGGCGGCGATCCGCGCCGCTGGCTGGCGCTGATGCCGTTTGCGGTGGCGGAAAAGCTGGTGTTCGGCCTGCCGGTGATGGCGCTGGCCGCCCGCCATCAGGCCAATCCGCAACTGGTGCTGGGCGCAGCGATCGATCTGCTGCTGGGCCTGCTGTTCGCCTGGGCCTGGTGGCGCGGCCGCACCGCCAACTGAGCCCCGCTCAGAACCCGTAGACCAGCGTCATCCGACTGAGCGTGTCGGTGTGGCGAAAGCCTGCCGGCGGGTTGGTGTTGGTGGTTTCCTGCAGCGACATCCGCGCCGAAAGCTTGCCGGTCAGCTTCGCGGTCAGCGCGCTGACCGACGAGATGTTGGTGTTTTCGCTGGCGTAGAGCGCGCTTTCGTCCTGGGTCAGGGTCAGGCCCGGGGCGATCCGCCACGCTGCCGCCAGCCCGCCCAGCGCGGTGAGCGAACTGGCCGGGCCCTGGCCCAGATTGTCGGTGCGCCGCCACGCCGGGCCACCCTTGACGTCGATGGTCAGCGCCTGGCTCGCGATCAGCTTGTAGCCGACGCCGCCCGAGAGCGTGATGCGCTGCGAAAAGCCGGCGAAACGGTCGCGCTCGAACTGGGCGAGGCCCGAGGCATAGAGCCGGTCGCTGAATTTGAAATTGGGCTCCCACGATGCCAGCCACTGGTTGCGGCTGGTGACGCCGTTGGTGCGCTGGTAGTCGACCAGCAGGCGCAGGTGATGGCGCCAGTGCAGTTCTTCCTTGGTCAGGTTGATCCCGGCCGAGAGCCCGACGCTGCTGGAATTGCCGGTGTTGTGCGATGCACCCAGCTGGCCTTCGCCCTTCCAGCCCTCGGTCAGCTTCTGGTTCGTCAGCCGCTCGATCCGCGCCGCCTCGACGCGCGCGCGATGGGCGGCAATGGCCTGGTCAACCTCGGTGGCGTCGGCCGGGCTGGCCTGCCTGAGGTACTTGGCCAGCACCTCGATCTCGCCCGGATTGCCGCCGGCGATCGCCGCGTCGAGCATCCCGCGCAGCTGGGCGGGCAGGGCGGCCTGCGCCGGGCCGGTCAGGGCCAGAGCCAGCAACAGCGCGGCGGAGGGGGCGGCGGATCGGTGCATCGACAGTCCTTCAGGGCAGGGCGGTGGCTGCGCCAATATGCGCGAGGCAACCGGTCAGGCGCAAATGGATATCAACCAGCCGGCGTGGGCCAATCGCGCGGCCTCGTGCCCCTTGACGAGGCGCCGGGCAGGGCCCCACCCTCGCGCGTATACGCGTAAGGAAGTGCGAACGGTTCATGCAGCTTGTCATCGTTGAATCCCCGGCCAAGGCCAAGACCATCGAGAAGTACCTCGGCAAGGACTACAAGGTGCTGGCCTCGTACGGCCACGTCCGCGACCTGCCGCCGAAGGACGGTTCGGTCCGCCCGGACGAGGACTTTGCGATGGACTGGGAACTCTACGGCGACAAGGCGGCGCGGGTGAAGGCCATCGCCGATGCCGCCAAGGGGGCGGACCGGCTGATCCTTGCCACCGACCCCGATCGCGAGGGCGAGGCGATTTCGTGGCATGTCCAGGAACTGCTGGCCAAGCGCAAGGCGCTGCCCAAGGATGTCCAGCGGGTGACGTTCAACGCCATCACCAAGGCCGCTGTCACCACGGCGATGACCCAGCCGCGCGGGCTCGATACCGATCTGATCGACGCCTACCTTGCCCGCCGCGCGCTGGACTACCTGTTCGGTTTCACCCTCTCGCCGGTGCTGTGGCGCAAGCTGCCCGGCGCCAAGAGCGCGGGGCGGGTGCAATCGGTGGCGCTGCGCCTGATCGTCGAGCGCGAGCGCGAGATCGAGGCGTTCCGCGCCCAGGAATACTGGCAGGTGCTGGCCCGCATGGAGCACCAGGGCACGCCGTTCAGCGCCCGGCTGGTGCGGTTCGA
>JAFECL010000081.1 GCA_018242165.1 Pseudomonadota bacterium | reverse complement strand
ACGCTGCTTTGAACAGATCAAGGGTTTCGGCGACTATGGCTTTCCCGAAAGCCATGCCCAGGCCTTTGCCTGGCTGGCCTATGTCTCGAGCTGGCTGAAATGCCACCACCCCGCCGCCTTCACCTGCGCGTTGCTGAACAGCCAGCCGATGGGCTTCTATGCCCCGGCCCAGCTGGTCGGCGATGCCCGCGCCCACGGGGTGGAGGTGCGGCCGATCGACGTCGCCGCCAGCGACTGGGACAACAGCCTGGAGGACGATGGCCCCCGGCGCGGGGCGGTGCTGCGGCTGGGGCTGCGCCAGATCGATGGCTTCCGGCAGGACTGGGCGCTGGCGATCATGGCCGTGCGCGCCGGCGGGGCATTCGTGGGGGCCGAGGATCTGGCCCGCCGCGCCGCGCTGCCACCGCGCGCTCTGCGCCTGCTGGCCGATGCCGATGCGCTGGGTTCGCTGGGCCACAACCGCCGCGCCGCGGGGTGGGAAGTGCGGCGGATCGCCCCGCGCCAGCTGTCGTTGTTCGCGGCGATGGAGGCCCCCGAGCTGGGGGTCGAGGCCGATCCGGCGCTGCCGCCGATGCCGCCCGGTGCCGAAGTGGTGGCCGATTACCAGACCACCCGCCTTTCGCTGAAGGCCCACCCGCTGGGCTTTCTGCGGGCCACGCTCGATGCCGAAGGGATCGCCAGCTGCGCCGTGGTCAATGGTGCGAAGGACGGGGCGCGGCTGCGTTGTGCCGGGGTGGTGCTGGTGCGCCAGCGACCGGGCAAGGGCAACGCCGTGTTCATCACCATCGAGGACGAGACCGGGGTGGTCAACGCGCTGCTCTGGGCGCGCGATTTCGAGGCTCAGCGCGCGGCGGTGATGGCCGCCCGGCTGATGGAGATCGAGGGCGTGGCCCAGCGTTCGCCCGAAGGGGTGGTGCACCTGATGGCCCGCCGGGTGCGCGACCGCAGCGCGCTGCTGGCCCGGATCGGCGCTGCGCCGGGGGATCAGCCGCCGCTGCGGGCCGGGCACCCGCGCGATGTACGAATCCTGCCACCATCGCGCGACTTCCACTGAAGCGGCTGGGGGATTGGCTTGACAATATCAGGCCAATATCCGTAATTGGACAGACCAATATCAAAATCCAGTCTGGCAGGAGGGTCTGATGGCGCGCGCGAAAGCCAAGGTGATGGCGGCACTGAATCTGGCCGGGGCGGCGCTGGCGGCGGCGCTGGTGGCTGGCCCGGCGCTGGCGCGCGACGTTGCGCCGCTGGGCGAGGGCTGGCGCTTCCAGTTTGGCGACGCGCCCGGGGCCGCCACGCCGGCCTTCGACGATTCGCACTGGCCGGCGGTGTCGCTGCCGCACAGCTGGAACCGGCTGGGGGCCTATGCCGAAAAGCGCGATCCGGCCAGCGACAACCGCCAGGGCGTGGGCTGGTACCGGCTGGACTACGCCGCCCCCGCAGCGCCCAAGGGTACCCGGTTCTGGCTCGATTTCGCGGCGGTGGGCAGCCTGGCCGAGGTCTGGGTCAACGGCGTTTCGGTCTGCACCCACAAGGGGGCCTTCTCGCGCTTTCGCTGCGATGTCACCGCCCAGTGGCATGTCGGCGCCCACAACCGCATCGCGGTGCGCGCCGACAACAGCCGCCCCGCCCCGGGCAGCAGCACGCAGGACGTCATCCCGCTGGGCGGCGATTTCTTCATCCACGGCGGGCTCTATCGCGGGGTCAGCCTGATCAGCGCCGCGCCGGTCCATATCGACCTTGCCGATCATGGCGGGCCGGGGGTCTATCTCGCCACCACCCGGCTGACCGATCAGGAAGCCGAGGTGGCGGTGCGCACCCGGATCGCCAACCAGGGCAAGGATGCGGCGCGGGGGGTGGAGGCGCTGGTCGAGGTGGCCGATGCCGCCGGCCAGGTGGTCGCCACCCGGCGCCAGCCGCTAGCCGCCGCGCCCGGCACCAGCGAGATCACCACCAGCCTTGCCCTTGCCAGCCCGCACCGCTGGAACGGCCGGGCCGACCCCTATCTCTACCGCGTCACCGTCACCCTGCGGCGCGGCTCGCAGGTGCTCGACAGCGTCAGCCAGCCGCTCGGCCTGCGCGACATCCGCATCGATGCCGATCGGGGCCTGTTCCTCAATGGCCAGCACCTGCCGCTCCACGGGGTCTCGCGCCATCAGGACAAGCTGGGCAAGGGCTGGGCGCTGAGCGATGCCGATCACGATGAAGACATGGCGCTGATCGCCGAGCTGGGCGCCAACACCGTGCGGATGGCGCATTACCAGCATGCCGACCGCTGGGTGGAACTGGCCGACCGCTACGGGATGGTCGCCTGGGCCGAGATTCCCTTCGTCAACGCCGCCAGCTTCGGCGGCGACGAGGGCACCCCGGCGCTGCACGCCAATGCCCGCGAACAGCTGACCGAACTGGTCCGCCAATATGGCAACCACCCCTCGGTGGCGATGTGGTCGGTGGGCAACGAGATCGACATCGGCGCGCTGTTCGCCCGGGGCGCCCCGCCGCGGTCGCGCGCGCTGCTGGCCGAGCTGAATGGGCTGGCCCACCAGCTCGACCCCAGCCGCCCGACCACTTTCGCCGACTGCTGCGAAGAGGATAACCCGATCCCCGGCGGGGCCAAGACCGAGCTGCTGGCCGGCACCACCGATCTGGCCGGCTACAACCGCTATTTCGGCTGGTATTACGGCGTGCCGGCGCAGCTGGGCACCCGGCTGGACCACTTCCACGCGATCCACCCCGGCCTGCCGCTGTCGGTCTCGGAATATGGCGCGGGCGGGGCCTTCAGCCAGCACAGCGACAATCCGGAAGGCGGCCCGGTCAACCCCTTTGGCCGCCCCCACCCCGAGGAATACCAGTCGTGGTACCACGAGCAGAGCTGGAAGGAGCTGGCGGCGCGTCCCTACCTCCATGCGGCGTGGATCTGGAACATGTTCGATTTCGTCTCGGACCTGCGCGAAGAGGGCGAGACGGTCGATCTCAACGACAAGGGGCTGGTCAGCGCCGATCGCAAGGAGAAGAAGGACGCCTTCTGGTTCTACAAGGCACAATGGTCTGACCAGGGCGTGCTGCACCTGACCGGCAAGCGCTATCGCGACCGGGCCTATCCGGTGATCGAGGTGCGGGCCTATGCGAATGCTGATCGCGCCCGGCTGGCGCTGAACGGCGCCGATCTGGGCGAGGTGGCCTGCCCCGGGCGGGTCTGCGTCTGGCCCAGGGTAGCGCTGGCGGCGGGGGCCAATCACGCGGTGGTCACGGCCTCGCGCGGCGGCGTCACGCTCAGCGACAGTGCCGACTGGACCGGCCCCGATCCCCGCGCCGGCCTGCGGATCGACAGCGGCGCGCTCAGTGGTCACGGCAACGGCGCGGTGCGGTTCGGCTCGGACACTTTCTTCTCGGGCGGCAAGGCGCGGTTGCTGAACATTACCGGCTTTGGCCGTGGCCCGCGCCCGGCGCCCAAGGTGGTGGCCGGCGCCGCTGATCCCACCCTGTTCGAAACCTGGCGCGAGGGCGCCTTCGCCTATGATCTGCCGCTGCAGGCGGGCAACTGGCGGGTGACCGTCCGCAGCTTCGAGCCCGACGCCGCCCGGGCCCAGCCGCGCGACTTCGCGATCCATGCCAACGGTGCCATGGCGGTCGAGCACTTCGATCCGGCGCGGGCTGCCGGCGGGGCGATGCGCGCCGCCAGCGTCAGCTTCCCGGTGCGGCTGGCCGGGGCGGGCCTGCGGCTGGAATTCACCGATGCCGCGGTGGTTGCCGCGGTAGAGGTCGAGCCGCTGGCGCCGTGATTGGTCTGCTAAGATAGCTGTTGACAGCTGGCCAAATCTATCTAATTGGACTTACCAATCGCCAAAAGCCGGTTTTCCAAGGCGGCGGTGACATGCAGTTTCGGGAGGGTTTATGTACCACAAGAGCTTGTTGATCGCCGGCGCCAGCCTGCTGGCCCTTGCCACCCCGGCGCAGGCGCAGGATGCCGCGCCCGCCGCCAAGCCTGCCGATGGCGGCCTGGCTGAAATCGTGGTGACCGCCACCAAGCGCGAGGCCAGCCTGCAAAGCGTGCCGGTGGCCGTGACCGCGCTGACCAGCGAAGCGATCCAGAACCAGCGGATCGGCGGCTTTTCCGACCTGACCCGCGCCGCCGCCTCGCTGACCCTGACCGAAGACCGCGCCTCGCCCAACAATGCGATCATCCTGCGCGGCATCGGCACCTATGCCTTCTCGATCGGGGTTGAACCCTCGGTCGCGGTCTTCGTCGACGACGTGCCGGTGGTCCAGCAGGCGCAGGCCTTCGACAGCCTGGGCGACGTCGCCCGGATCGAAGTGCTGCGCGGGCCGCAGGGCACCCTGTTCGGCAAGAACGCCAGCGCCGGCGCGATCAACATTGTCACCAAGGATCCGGGCAAGAAGCTCGAGATCAATGCCCAGGGCACCATCACCACCGACGCCGGGCGGCGGATCGAGGGCGCGGTTTCGGGCCCGCTCAGCGACAATGTCGGCCTGCGGGTCAGCGGCTACTACGACTTCTTCGAAGGCAACGTCAAAAACCTGACCAACGGCCACTGGCTGAACGATCACACCAGCTATGGCGTGCGGGGCAAGCTGAAGATGCGCCTCTCGGACCGGCTGACCGCGACCCTCAACGCCGGCTATTCGAAGCAGGACCAGGCCGGCGCCAGCTATACGCTGCGCTCGATCAACCTCAACTACACCCCTCCGGGTGCCAGCACTCCGGTGGTGCCCAAGGTGTTCGGTGTGCCCTTCGCGCCCGATCTGGTCGGGATCACCCCCGGGGCCGGCAACTACAAGGTCTATATCGACAACGACGAGCCGACCACCAACCAGCAGACCAGCGTTTCGGGCAAGTTCGACTATGATCTTGGCTTTGCCCACCTGCTCTCGGTGACCAGCTATCAGGACTGGAAGTACAATTTCACCGCCGACGTCGAACTGTCCGACCTCAACGTCAACGGCAGCGCCGCGCCGGTGACCAGCCCGGTCGGCCCGTCGATCGGGGTCAACAATTCGGGGCCCTATCACTCGACCGAATTTACCCAGGAATTTCGGCTGACCTCGGCCGGTTCGGGCCCGCTGTCCTACGTCGCCGGCGCCTTCTACGCCAATGCCGCCACCAACCGCGACTTCCAGCGCGGCCCGGTGCTGATCCTGGCCAACTGGCACGGCTATCAGGGCACCCGCAGCCTCGCCGCCTTCGCCAGCGCCGATTACAAGCTGCCGACCGGCACCACCGTTTCGGCCGCGGTGCGCGTCAACAATGAACGGGTGCAGGATTTCTTCGTCAGCTACCTGCCCGCGCACAATGCCTCGGCGGCGGCGATCGCCGCGAACTGCGGCGTGGGGGCGGCCAACTGCGCCGGGCGCAATGTCGATACCGCCGTCACCTACAAGGTCTCGGTCCGGCAGGAACTGATGCCCCGGGTCTCGGTCTATGCCTCGGTGGCCTCGGGCTACAAGGGCTATGCCTACGATATCTCGTCGGGCTACAACCCGCTGCGCACCGCCGCCCCGGTCAAGCCCGAGCGGTCGACCAGCTTTGAAGTCGGCCTGAAGAGCCGCTTCATGGACAACAAGGTGCAGTTCAACCTGACCGGGTTCTACACCGACTACAACAACTTCCAGGCCCAGTCGGCCCAGTTCGTCAACGGCGCGCTGCAGAACAAGCTGAACAACGTCGGCAAGCTGCGCACCCAGGGCTTCGAGGCCGAGCTTTCGGCCAAGCCGGTCCAGTGGCTGCGGATCGACGGTTCGGCCGCCTATACCGATGCCAAGGTCACCTCGTTCGTCGATGCGGCCTGCTATTCGGGCCAGCTGCAGGATCAGGCGCTGGCCGGGCTGACCGGCGGCGAAGGGATCAACTTCTGCGGCGCCTCGTCGACCCCGGGGCTGACCGGCAACTTCCAGAACCGTTCGGGTTCGCAGCTGCCCAATTCGCCCAAGTTCAAGTACAACATCGGGGCCACCGTCGAGCAGCCGGTCGGCACCAATGGCGCCAAGGGCAGCATCACGCTGAACTACATCCACCAGAGCAGCGTCAACTTCGACCTGCTGGGCAATCCGCTGCTGCGCCAGGATGCCTATGGTATCGTCAATCTCTCGGTCGGGCTGGAGACGGGGGCCTTCAAGATCACCGGCTTCATCAACAACCTGGGCGATACCCATTATGCCTCGTTGCTGAATGACCAGTTCGGCACCTATGGTACCCACACGGTCTACCAGCAGCAGTCGCGGGATTCGCGGCGCTACTTCGGGCTGAAGGTGGCCTACAAGTACTGACGGCGGGCCCGATGCGGCATCGCCTGGAGAATGGGAGATGCCGGATGATCAAGGGTGTGCTTGCAATCATGGCGGCGGGGTTGGTGGCGATGGCCGCTAGCCCCGCCGCTGCCGCGCCGGGGGATTGGGTGCTGGAGGTGACGCCGATCGCCCGCCCGGCCGAACCGGCGGCGGTGCCCCTGCCGGTTGCCAATCCACGCGACAACCCGGCGCACGAGGGCTGGGCCCAGCAAAACCCGAACGAGCGGATGGTCTACAACGTGGTCGAGCCGGTGCTGGTGCCGATCGCGCCCGATCCGGCCACCGGCGACCATGCCCCGGCGGTGATCCTGGCGCCCGGCGGCGGCTTCCTTACGCTGATGATCGATGGCGAAGGCTATCGCGTCGCCCAGCGGCTGACCGCGCTGGGGGTGCGGGTGTTCGTGCTCAAGTATCGCACCCTGCCGGTGGGCGACAATTTCCCGGCCTTCCGCCAGGCGCTGATCGACGTGTTCCAGACCGGCAAGGGCAGCGGGCGGATCGGCGCCGACATTCCCTATGCCGCGGTCGATGCTTCGGCGGCGGTGCGGATGGTGCGGGCGCGGGCGGCCGAATGGCATGTCGATCCCGCACGGATCGGGCTGGTCGGCTTTTCCGCCGGGGCGGTTACCGTGCTGGCCCAGGCGCAGGCCGCCAAGGGCGATGACCGGGCGGACTTTCTCGGCATGATCTACGGCCCGACCCAGCTGACTACGGTGCCAGCCAACCCGCCGCCGCTGTTCGCGGCGATTTCGGCCGACGATCGTTTCTTCAAGGGGCAGGACCTGGGCCTGTTCCATGCCTGGCGGCAGGCCGGCGGCTCGGTCGAGGCGCATCTCTACAGCGGCGGCGGGCATGGCTATGCCTCGGCGCCCAGCGGGGCGACCAGCGATGCCTGGTTCGATCAGCTGGTGCTGTGGATGAAGGTCAGCGGATTCGTGCCCAAGCGCTGAAATCCGCGCCTTCGGGCGTTGACAAGCGGGCGCTGGTCAGTCACAAACATGGAAATTGGCATTACCAAAAAGAGGTGGCGATGAGCGGGGATTCGTCCGGGGGCGCGGGCCGTCAGGATCGGCTGTACCAGGATCTCGCGCGCAGCCTGCTGCACGAGCTGGCCGCCGGAAAATACCTGGTGGGCGATCGCCTGCCCGCCGAACGCGAACTGGCGCTGCAATTCAACGTCAGCCGCCCGACCGTGCGCGAGGCGATCATCGCCCTGGAAGTGCAGGGGCTGGTCGAGGTCCGGGTAGGTTCGGGCGCTTACGTCCGCCGCCACCCGGGGAAGGACGATCTGCCCGGCTTCAACCTCTCGGCCTTCGAGCTGACCGAGGCGCGGCTGCTGTTCGAGGGCGAGGCGGCAGCGCTGGCCGCGACCCAGGCCAGCGACGAGGAAATCGAGGAGATCGCCGGGCTGGTCCAGGCCATCGCCGCCGAAAACCGCGACCCCAAGGGCAAGGAACAGGCCGACCGCGCCTTCCATCTCGCCATCGCCCGGGCCACCCGCAACGGCGCGGTCTATGAAGCGATCGAGCGGCTGTGGGCGCTGCGCGAAACCTCGCCCGAAAGCGCGCTGCTGCATGAAAAGGCCCGGTTGGCCAATATCAAGCCGGTGGTTGACGAGCATACCGCGGTGCTGGCCGCGCTGCGCGCGCGCGATGCCGCGGCGGCGCGTTCGGCCATGCGCACCCATCTTGCCGCCGTGCTCGACAGCCTGCTGTTCGCCACCGAAGAACGCGCGATTGCCGAAGCCCGCGCCGCCGCCCAGCAAAAGCGCAGCCGCTATTCGGCCGAGAGCTGATGCCCTCTCCCTTATTTCTTCACCCAGACCGTATGTTT
>JAFECL010000080.1:4963-10533 GCA_018242165.1 Pseudomonadota bacterium | reverse complement strand
TCGTTGAGGCCGATCACCGGCGCGCCGACCTTCAGCGCGGTGTCCATCACCTTGCAGATCTTCTGGGCGTGGCGTTCCGAGAGCGAGCCGCCGAAGACGGTGAAATCCTGGCTGAAGACATAGACCAGCCGCCCGTTGATCGTGCCGCTGCCGGTGACGACGCCATCGCCCGGAATGGTCGTCTCGGGCATGCCGAAATCGACGCAATTGTGTTCGACATACATGTCGAGCTCTTCGAAACTGCCTTCGTCGAGCAGCACCTTCAGCCGCTCGCGCGCGGTCAGCTTGCCCTTGGCGTGCTGGGCATCGATCCGCTTTTGCCCACCGCCCAGCCGGGCAGCCGCCCGGCGCCGTTCCATTTCCGCGATATTGGCCGACATCGTGCCCCGCACCCCTTCCCTGCTCGCGCCGCGCGCCTGCTGGTCCTTCGGGCCTGCTAAGACACGCCCCGGCGGGCGCGTCAAGCGCGACTTTAATCGATCGGTTAAATTTGCCCCGACGGATGGCCGCCGGCCGCTTTCATGTCAGAAAATGATCAGGCTTGTCAGAAATTGATCAGGATCCGCCGGGCCAGCGCCGGCGACAGCGAATGAACCGCCTGCAGCGCCTTGACGATCCCGACGTTCACCTCGTTGGCATTGGCCTTCATCCCCGCGACGATCTGGCGGGCGCATTCCGGCGCCGACATCTTGTTGCTGTCGGACCGGCCGGCGGTCATCCGCGTATCGACCATCGGCGGCAGCGCCTCCATCACGTGCACGCCCAGCGCTTTCAGCTGGTGGCGCAGCCCCTGAGTATAGCTGCGCAACCCCGCCTTGGTGGCGCAATAGACCGGGCCGCCGCCGCGTGGCGCGATCGCCAGGCCAGACGTGACATTGACCACCATGCCCCCGCCACGCTGCGCCCCCGCTTCGCGCAGCGCCGGCATCAGCGCGGTGATCAGGCGGATCGGCGCGGTCAGGTTGAGCGAGACCGCCTTGGCGGCATAGTCGGCATCGGGGGTGCCGTTGCGGTGATCGTGCTCGCCGTCGCCCATCCCGGCGTTGTTGACCAGCACGTCCAGCGGGCGCCCGGCCATCGCCTCGACCAGCCCGGCAACCCCCTCGGCGGTCGACAGATCGGCGCTGATCACCTCGAAGCCCTCGGCCTGCGTGGCGGCGATGCGTTCGGGGTTGAGGCCGGTGGTAACGACGCTCGCGCCCGCATCGCGCAGCTGGCGGATCAGCTGCGCGCCGATCCCGTCGGTGCCACCGGTGACCAGAATGTGCTTGCCCGCCAGATCCATCGCGCTTCCCCTATGTGCTGTCGTTGCGAGACAGTGTGGGGCAACGGGTGGCGAAGTGCAACCTAGAGCAGGTGCGATCGGATTAGATCGCACCTGCTCTCGATTCCTAAGTTTGCCGCGATTTCCGAGTCGCCAAATGGGGGCATTTGGCTCGAAATCGCTCTAGCGCATCAGCACCAGTTCTTCCGCCATGCTGGGGTGCAGCGCGATCGTCTCGTCGAACTGCGCCTTGGTCAGCCCGGCCTTGACCGCGATCGCCACCGCCTGAAGGATTTCCGGCGCCTCGGGCCCGATCATGTGGACGCCCAGCACCCTGTCCGTGGCCCCATCGACCACCAGCTTGTAGAACCCACGCTCGGCCTTCGGGCTGAACAGGTTCTTCATCGGCCGGAAGTCGCTGGTGTAAACCTTGATCTCGCCATGTTCGGCGCGGGCCTGCGCCTCGGTCAGCCCCACCCCGGCCAGCGGCGGCTGGCTGAATACGGCGCTGGGGATATGGTCATAGGCGGTGGTGCGGGGCTTGCCGCCGAACAGGGTGTCGGCCAGCGCGTGGCCCTCGCGGATTGCCACCGGGGTCAGCTGCACCCGGTCGGTCACATCGCCTACCGCGTGAATGCTGGGGCAAATGGTCGCGCCGTAGGCATCGACCGGCACCTCGCCATTGGCGCCCAGCGCCACCCCGGCGTTCTCCAGCCCCAAGCCATCGGTCTTGGGCCGGCGCCCGGTGGCGACCAGTACTACATCGGCCTCCAGCGGCGCGCCGGTGGCGGTATGGACCAGCAGGCTGCCGTCGGCCTGCTGTTTGACCCGCTGGATCGGATTGCCGAAACGGTATTCGATCCCGCGCGCCTGGGTGATCGCCAGCAGCCGCTCGCGCAGGGCTTCCTCATAGCCGCGCAGGATCGCGTCGCTGCGGTTGACCACGGTGACCTGGCTGCCCAGGGCGTTGAACACCCCGGCGAATTCCATCGCGATATAGCCCGCGCCCTGCACCACCACCCGCTTGGGCAATTCGGGCAGATGGAACACCTCGTTGCTGGTGATGCACAGCTCGTTGCCCGGGAAATCCGGCTTCACCGGCCAGGCGCCCACCGCGATCAGGATGTGCCGGGCGCGGATCTCTCGGCCAGAGCCCAACCGCACCCTATTCGGCCCGGCCACCGTGGCGCGTTCGGCGAAATGCTCGACCTTGTTGTTGTCGAGCGTGGAGGTGTAGGCCCTTTCGAGCCGGTCGACATCGCTGGCGACGAAATCGCGCAGGGCACCCCAATCGAACCGCGCGCCCTCCACCGTCCAGCCATAGCCGCTGGCATGGCCCAGTTCCTCGGCAAACTGGCTGGCATAGACCAGCAGCTTCTTGGGCACGCAGCCCCGGATCACGCAGGTGCCGCCGATGCGGTATTCCTCGGCCACCGCGACCCGGGCGCCGTGGCTGGCGGCGATGCGGCTGGCCCGCACCCCGCCCGAACCGGCGCCGATCACGAACAGGTCATAGTCGAACTCGGCCATCTGCAACGCTCCTTTGCCGCCGCCTTATGGCGACCGGTTTCGCCTTAGGCCAATCGGAAGTTACGTTTTCTGTGACAGGCCGCTCGCCGCCAGCAGCGCCTCGGTGCTGGGATCGAAGGCGATCCCGCCCTGTTCGATCGCCTTGGCCATTTCCTTGCCCAGCTCGACGCCGAACTGGTCGAAGGGGTTGATCCCCAGCAGCACGGCATTGGCAAAGGTACGGTGCTCGTGAAAGGCGATCAGCGCACCCAGGCTGGCCGGGGTGACGGCATCCAGCAGGATCGTCGCGCTCGGCCGGTTGCCGGGATAGTCCCGCGCCCCGTCCGCCGCCGCGCGCCCGGCCATCAGCGCCGCCCCCTGCGCAAAGCAGTTCATCAGCAGGATCCGGTGGTGCGCCGGATCGAGCGCATCGCCCGGCTCGATCGCGGCAATGAAATCGACCGGCAGCTCGACCGTGCCCTGATGCAGCAGCTGGAATACCGCGTGCTGGGCATCGGTGCCCACCCCGCCCCAGGTGATCGGCGCCGAAGGGTGGCCCAGCGCCGCGCCGGCCACATCCACCCGCTTGCCGTTCGATTCCATCTCGAGCTGCTGGAGATAGCTGGGCAGCAGCCGCAGCCGCTCGTCATAGGCAAAGCAGGCCCGCGTCTGGCAGCCGCGCATCGCGTAAAGCTGATCGGCAAAGGCGGCGCGCAGGCACAGGTTGGCGGCGCCATCGGCTTCGGCGAAATGGGCATCAATGCTGGCCGCGCCGTCGAGGAATTCGGCAAAGGCCTCCCACCCCAGCGCCATCGCCACCGGAAAGCCGATGCTGCTCCACAATGAATAGCGCCCGCCGACGCTTTCGGGGAACGGCAGCACCCGGGTCTCGTCCACCCCCCATTCGACCGCCTTGTCGGGCGCGGCGGTCAGCGCCACCACCCGGCCATAGGGGTCGGCCACCCCGCTCTCGCGCAACCAGTCGAGCGCCGAGAGGGCATTGGTCATGGTCTCGATGGTGGTGAAGGTCTTGCTCGCCACCGCAACCAGCGTGGTGGCGGGATCACAGGCGGCAAAGGCCGCTTCCAGCGCGCAACCGTCGATGTTCGAGACGACATGGACGTCGCACAGGGCCCCGTCCCGGGCCAGCGCGTCGATGGCCAGCGCCGGGCCCAGCGCCGAGCCGCCGATGCCGATGTGGATCAGGTGCTTCACCTCGCCCAGCGCGCCGCCATGGATCGCTCCGACCAGCCCGGCCATCCGGGCGTGCAGGGCCCGCGCCTCGTCCACCGCGGCGGCGCTGCCCAGCCCGCGCTGGGCAGTATGTTCGGCGGCGCGGTTTTCGGTGGTGTTGACACGTTCCCCCGCCAGCAGCGCCGCGCGGCGGGTGGCAAAACCCATCGCCTCCGCCAGCTGCTCGAACAGCGCGACATGCGCGGCATCGAGATGGGTCTTCGACCAATCGAACCGCATCGCCCCGTCGGCCAGCGCGACGGTGCCCGTCAGCGTGGCGGCACGGTCAGGATCGGCGGCGAACAGCTCGGCCAGCGCGGGGCGCGGAAGGGCGGCAAGCTGGGCGCGCAGCGCGGCGGCGGTCTCGTTCATGGACATTCCCCTGGCCTCGGGCTCGATTGCCAAGCCCGGTCAACTGCCCTATGCCGCGCCGCGCCGCGCCGGCCAAGCCCGGGCGTGGCACATGCAAACGAATGGAAGCCTGACGCGTTCATCGCGGCGACAGCAACTGTATTGCATCAGCAACACGGTTTGCCCAGCCAGGGGAGAGCGCCTGCCGATGGATGCCGTGATGACCGATGCCGCCACCAAGCCCGAAAAGCAGGAAGACAGCTTTCCGGTCTTCCTGATCAAGCTGGTGCTGTTTGTTGCCCTGCTGCGCAGCCTGGTCTTCTCGCCCTTCACCATTCCCAGCGAATCGATGCTGCCCCGGCTGCTGATCGGCGACTATCTGCTCGCGGTGAAGTGGCCCTATGGCTATTCCTCGGCCTCGTTGTGGCCCAACATCTTCCCGCATTTCGACGGGCGGGTGCTGGGCCGGGCCCCGGCGCGCGGCGACGTGGTGGTGTTCCAGGCCCCCGCCAACCCCGAGCAGAACTGGATCAAGCGGGTGATCGGCCTGCCCGGTGACACGGTGCAGATGGTCAACGGCCAGCTGGTGCTGAACGGCAAGCCGGTGCCCAAGGTGGGCATGCCCGATTTCGTCATCCCGATCAGCGCCAACATGGCCGAGGCGGCGGAGAAGGAAGGCAAGAACCCCTGCGTCTATCCCGAGCTGCAGGTGCGGCTGCCCGATGGCCAGGCCGCCTGCCGCTATCACCGCTTCAAGGAAACCGTGCCCGACGGCAAGGGCGGCGAGGTGAGCTACGAGGTGCTCGACATGGGCATCACCCCGCAGGACAATACCCAGCCGGTGGTGGTGCCCGAAGGCACCGTCTTCGCCATGGGTGACAACCGCGACAATTCGGAAGACAGCCGCTTTCCGGTCGAACGCTCGGGCGTCGGCATGCTGCCGCAGGAAAACCTGGTGGGCAAGGCGGTGGTGGTGCTGTGGTCGACCGACGGGACGGCCAGCTGGATCAAGCCTTGGACCTGGTTCACTGCCTGCCGCTGGGGCCGGATCGGGGGCACGCTTTGAGCGCAGCCGCGCTCGACCATGCCACCCGGGCGCTGCTGGCCCGGATCACCGGCGCCGAACCCGAGGGAGCGCTGTGGATCGAGGCCCTGACCCACGGGTCGACCGGGGCGGCGCGCGACTATCAGCGGCTCGAATTCCTCGGCGACC
>JAFECL010000080.1:3878-4956 GCA_018242165.1 Pseudomonadota bacterium | reverse complement strand
CAGCGGCTGAACGCGCTGGTCAGCCGCGCCACCTGTGCCGCCGTCGCCCGCCGCGAGGGGCTTGGCCCACACATCCGTCTTGGCAAACAGGCCCGCGACGATGGCGGGGCTGACAGCGACAATATCCTGGGCGATGTGATGGAGGCACTGATCGGCGCGAGCTTCGTTTCGCGGGGCTTTGCCTCCACTCGCGCGATGGTCCGCGCGCTGTGGGCCGAAGCCGTTGGGGGCAGCACCGGGTCAGCCAAACACCCCAAGTCGGCCCTGCAGGAATGGGCCGCCGGCAACCGCAAGAAGCTCCCCGAATACCGGCTGGTATCGCGCGACGGCCCCGACCATGCTGCGCGGTTTACCGTCGCGGTGGCAATCAAGGGCGTCGGCGAGGCCGAGGCCACCGGCACCAGCAAGCAGGAGGCCGAAACCCTGGCCGCCGCCGAGTTCCTCAAGCAGTTCGGATGACGATGAACGATACCCCCGCCCCCACCCCCACCCGCTGCGGCCTGGTCGCCGTGCTGGGCGCCCCCAATGCGGGCAAGAGCACGCTGGTCAACGCGCTGGTCGGCCAGAAGGTGGCGATTGTCTCGCCCAAGGCGCAGACCACCCGCACCCGCCTGCTGGGCATTGCCCTGGCCGGGGAAACCCAGCTGATCCTGGCCGATACCCCCGGCCTGTTCGCCCCGCGCCGCCGGCTGGACCGGGCGATGGTCCAGGCCGCCTGGGAAGGCGCCAGCGAGGCCGACGCGATCTGTCTGGTGGTCGACGCCGCGCGCAAGAAGCGCGACGATCTGGTGCTGATCCTCGAGGCGCTGAAAGGCCGGCCGGAACGCAAGCTGCTGGTGCTCAACAAGGTCGATCTGGTGGCGAAGGAACCGCTGCTGGTGCTCGCGCAGGAGCTGCACGCAGCGGGCGAATTCAGCGAGGTGTTCTTCGTTTCCGCGCTGAGCGGCGACGGTGTGGCCGAGCTGAAGGCCACGCTGGCCGCCTCCATGCCCGAGGGGCCGTGGCATTTCCCCGAAGATCAGGTCTCGGACGCCAGCGAGCGCCTGCTCGCCGCCGAGATCACCCGCGAACAGCTCTA
>JAFECL010000080.1:0-3848 GCA_018242165.1 Pseudomonadota bacterium | reverse complement strand
TATCAGCACCGCAAGGATGGCAGCATCGAGATCCACCAGCAGATCGTGATCGGGCGCGACAGCCAGAAGCCGATCGTGCTGGGCAAGCGCGGCGCGCGGATCAAGGCGATCGGCGAGGCAGCCCGGGCTGAGCTGGCCGAGCTGCTGGGGGTGAAGGTTCACCTGTTCATCCACGTCAAGGTGGACGAGAAATGGGCTGACAGCCGCGAGATCTACGAGGAAATCGGGCTGGAGTGGACCAAGTAGGCTAGCGCCCCAGCGGGCCGATGCAGCAGAATTCCCCCTGCTGCCGGGCCTTACCGCGCAGCCATGGCGGCAGGTTGTGGCAAGCCACCACCATCCCGTCCGAACCGACCGAGCGCAGGTAGGCCAGCGGATCCTTGATCCCCCCGTGCCAGACCCCGACCACGCCAAGGTGGAACTGCGGACGATAGGCCCCCATCAGCGCGAAATAGCTGTTCTCGTCGACCAGCGGCGCCTTCGGGCGGCGCAGGGCCGGATCGATGCCGCACTGGCGCGCGGCCCCCAGCACGTCCGCCCGCACCGCCGGATAGTGCCAGGCCGGGATCGACAACGCCTGATCGGCGATCACCCCGCCGGGCAGCCGCACGGCAGCCGCCAGCGGCGGACCATAGAGCCACACCACCAGCGGCAGGCTGACCCCGGCGCCCAGCACCAGCGCCCCCGCCAGGCGGCCCTGCCAGCGCCAGCCACGCCCGCGCCAGCCGCCCGACCGATCCGCCCCGCCCAGCGCCAGCAGCGCTGCCAGCACGATCAGCGGCAGGACGAAGCCGGCGTCGTAAACGTTCTTGGCGGTCTGGGCCATGCCCCAGGCCACCACCGTCACCGCCAGCATCCCGGCCATGGCCAGCCGCGGTTCCCACCGCCGCGCCGCCCAGGCCTGACGGGTGCCGGTGGCCAGCGCGGCCAGGGTGGTCAGCCCCGTCAGGCTCCAGGCGGTGATCAGCCCGGCGTGCCATGCCGCCATGGCCGGAAAGGCCAGCCGGCCGGGGGGCAGCCAGTTGGCCATCGGCTTGATCGCCGGGGCAACCAGCCAGAAATAGCGCCCGAGATTGGCGTTGAGGAACAGCGCGGCGATGGCCACCAGCGGCCGGCCGCTTTTCAGCAGCAACGCGCCAACGTTCTGCGAGGCGATGTTGCGGGCCATCTCCGGGTCGCCCGGACAGGAAAATCTCGTCGCCCAATAGTGCGCCGCCGTCAGCGCCAGCGCCACCAGCGCCGCCACTGCCACGCCGCGCGGCCAGCGCGTGCCTTGCCCCTGCCCGCAGGTCGCCAGGCACAGCGCGAAGGCCGGCATCAGCACGGTGGCCTTGGTATGGTAAGACAGCGCGATCACCGCCAGCGCCAGGATCAGCAGGCAGCGTAGTGCCACCGCTTCCAGGCTCTGTCGCTCGCGCCCGCGCCAGCCATGGTCGGCCAGCATCAGCGCCCCGATCAGCGCCATCAGGATCGGCTGTTCGGGCCGGCTGAGCACCAGCACCAGCGGCAAGACCCCCAGCGCCAGCGCGGCCAGCGCCATCGCCCGCGCCTGCCCCAGCCGTTCGGGCCGCACCACCCGCCCGGCGAAGCGCCAGATCATGCCGGCCAGCACCACCGCATAGCCGACGCCCGACAGGCGGACCCACAGCGGATCGGGAAAGTGCAGGTTCCACCATGCCGACCAGTGCCGCACCGGCCACATGAACCACGGCGGCACCGCCAGCGTCTGGGGGCCGCACTGATCGGCCGACAGCTTGTCGAACCCGTCGATCACCGCGCGTTCGGCAAAGCGCCAGACCACCTCGTCCGAATAGACCGGCAGCAGCAGGCCGAAGGCCAGCCCGCCCAGCAACAGCACCAGCGCCCAGCGCGGCCAACCGCCCGTCATGCCCCCGGCCTCGCGCTTCATGGCTCAGCCCTTCGGCTTTGCCGGCTTCTTCGCGGCGGCCTTCCTGGCGGGCGCCTTCTTCGCGGGCGCCTTGCGGGCCTTGGCACGGCCCTTGGCCGGACCCTTGGCGGCCCGCTCGTCGATCAGCGCGAAGGCCGCCTCGGCGGTCAGCCCCTCGGGCTCGGTGCCGCGCGGCAGCGTGGCATTGGTGGTGCCATCGGTGACATAGGGGCCATAACGGCCGGCCAGCAGCTTCACCTCGCCCCCGCTGGTGGGGTGCGGGCCAAAGGTCTTGAGCGGTTCGGCCGGCGTCCGCGCGGCCCGGCCACCGCCATTCGCGGCATCAGCCAGCCGCGCCACGGCGGCGTTCATGCCGATTTCGAACACCTCGCCGGTCCCGCGCAGCTTGGCGTATTTGCCCTGGTGCGCGAGATAGGGGCCATAGCGGCCAATGCTGGCGGTGATCGGCTCGCCGCTTTCGGGGTGGGTGCCCACGGTGCGCGGCAGGCCCAGCAGCTGCACGGCCAGGTCCAGCGTCAGTTCGCCGGCATCCTTGGGGATATTGGCGCGCTTCGCCTCCTTGCCCTCGCCCATTTCGAGATAGGGGCCGAACCGGCCGACCTTGCGGGTAATTGGCTCGCCGGTTTCCGGGTGCTTGCCCAGCTCGCCCCCCTCGCCCCCGTCGGCGCTGCCGCCGGGCTGGGCGAACTTGCGGGTGAACTTGCACTCCGGATAGTTCGAGCAGGCGATGAAGGCGCCGAACCGGCCGCCGCGCAAGGACAGCCGCCCGCCGCCGCACTTGGGGCACTGGCGCGGATCGCCACCATCCTCGCGCGAGGGGAACAGGTAGTCGCCCAGGAACGCGTCCAGCGCCTCGGTCACCTCCGAGGGCTTCTTTTCCATCACCTCGTCGCTCTTCGGCTTGAAGTCGCGCCAGAAGGCCTCGAGCACGGCCTTCCACCCGGCGCGCCCGCCAGAGACGTCGTCCAGCTCCTCCTCCATGCCGGCGGTGAAGTCATAGGCGACATAGCGGGGGAAGAACCGTTCAAGAAATGCCGTCAGAAGTCGGCCGGATTCTTCTGCAAAGAAACGGTTTTTCTCGGTTCGAACATAGGCCCGATCCTTCAGCACCTGGATCGTCGCGGCATAGGTGCTGGGCCGGCCGATGCCCAGCTCCTCCAGCCGCTTGACCAGCGTCGCCTCGGAAAAACGCGGCGGCGGCTGGGTGAAGTGCTGGCTGGCCTCGACCCCCAGCTTGGCCGGAACGTCACCCGCGGCCAGCGGCGGCAGCAGGCCTTCTTCGTCCTCGTCCTCGCCCTTGTGGTCGCGGCTTTCGTCGTAAACCGCCATGAAGCCGGGGAATTTCACCACCTGGCCACTGGCCCGCAGCTCGTTCTTGCCGGTGCCATCGCGCAGCGTCACCGTGGTCCGCTCGAGCGCGGCCGAGGCCATCTGGCTGGCGATCGCCCGCTTCCAGATCAGTTCGTAGAGCCGCGCCTCGTCACCGCTGCCGAAATGGTCGCGGGCGAAATCGGTCGGCCGGATCGCCTCGTGCGCTTCCTGGGCGTTCTTCGCCTTGGTCTCATAGATACGAGGTTTTTCAGGCAGATAGTGGCCATTGTTATAGCGCTGGCTGATCACCCGCCGCGCCTCGGCAATTGCCCCGGGGTCCATCTGCACGCCGTCAGTCCGCATGTAGGTGATCGCACCGGCCTCGTAGAGGTTCTGCGCCACCCGCATGGTATGGGCGGCGGCAAAGCCCAGCTTGCGCGCGGCCTCCATCTGCAGGGTGCTGGTGGTGAAGGGGGCATAGGGGTTGCGCCGGGTCGGCTTGACCTCGACCTCCTCCACCCGGAACTGCGCCGCTTCGACCTGCGCACGGGCACGTTCGGCCGTGGCCCCGTCGCCCAGGCTGAGCTTGTCCAGCTTGGCGCCCTCGAACCGCACCAGCCGGGCGCTG
>JAFECL010000007.1:82939-84350 GCA_018242165.1 Pseudomonadota bacterium | reverse complement strand
GCGATCGCCGCCAAGGGGCCGCGAATCGTCGTATTCGAGGTTGGCGGCATCATCGACCTGCAGCGCTCGGTGCTGACCGTGACCGAACCCTTCCTGACCATCGCCGGGCAAACGGCCCCCTCGCCGGGCATTACCATCGTCCGTGGCGGCATGGACGTGAAGGGCCATGACGTGATCGTCAGCCACCTGCGGATCATGACCGGAGCCGACAACCAGCCCCATTTCTCGGGGTGGGAGCCAGACGCCTTCGGCACCGTTGCGGCGCATAACGTGCTGGTCGAGCACAATTCGTTCATGTGGGCGCTGGACGAGAACATGTCGGCCAGCGGGCCGCGCTTCAAGGGCAAGGACCTGGCCGAGTGGCGCGCCAACACCAGCCACGACGTGGTCTTCCGCGAGAACCTCGACGCCGAGGGCCTTGCCTTCGCCAGCCATTCCAAGGGCGAACATTCCAAGGGCTCGCTGATCCACGACAATACCCGCAACATCAGCTTCTACCGCAATGTCTGGGCCCATGTGATGGAACGGACCCCGCTGGTGAAGGGCGGTTCGCAGGTGCTGATGGTCAACAACCTGATCTTCGATCCCGGCCACCGCGCGGTGCACTACAACCTGATGGCGCTGGAATGGGTTGGCCGGCCCTATGTCAACGGCGAGATCACCGCCGTGGGCAATGTGATGCGCGCCGGCTTTTCAACCGATGCCGGGCTGCCCTTCCTGATGCTGGGGGGCGATGGCGACCTTGCCTATTACGGGCGCGACAACCTCGCGGTCGACCGCTTCGGCAACCCCGCCCCGCAGACCGGCCGCTATGGCATGACCAAGGCCCGGCTGATCGCCGCCGACAAGCCGCTGTCGCCGCTGGATGGCTATCAGGTCCTGCCCAGCGCCGAAGTGGAAACCAGCGTGCTGGCCACGGTGGGCGCCCGGCCGTGGGATCGCGATGCCGAGGACATCCGGGTGCTGTACTATATCGCCGAGGGCCGGGGCGAGATCATCAACGACGAGAAGGACGTCGGTGGCTATCCCACCCGCACCGCCACCCGCGCGCCCTTCGTCGAAGCGGACTGGGATCTGGCGACGATGACGCCGAAGTCGGGCCGCTATCCAGGGCAGAAGCCCGGCCACTGAACCCGGCTCAGCTGCCCGGCTGGATATAGGGCACCCGCGCAAACAGCTCACGCTCCCAGCCACGCGGGTTATCGACCGCCCGGCTTTCATGGTCGAACAGCATGGTCTGCCGCCGGGCCAGGTCATAGGCCGGCCAGCCGGGATCGCCCGTCCGGGCAAAGCGCACGAAGGCGGCCATCACCGTCGCGCTCATCGCCGCCCGCGCCGGGCTTTCATGGGCGCTGGTGCCGAAGGCCAGGCCGATGTCGTCGGTGTGCCTGGCCTGTTCGAAATCGAGTTG